>JAFIFR010000110.1 GCA_020831935.1 Alkalimonas sp. | reverse complement strand
GCAGCTGGATCAGGTGCTCACTGAAATGCAGAGCAAACTGCAAAGCGCTTAAGCGCAGCAATCAACGCAAAAGGGCAGCCAAAGCTGCCCTTTTCTGTTGTCTGAGGTACCGGACCTTTAATCGGCTTGCTCCGCCTGCAAAACCTCTTCCAGTTCAACCGGGCTCACGACGACACCGGGGCCCTCGGTATCAGGGAAAACAGCAATCGCCAGCTCATCGCTTTCCAGTCCAGCAGTCCATTTCTCAAGCCAGGTTGCCAACGGAATGGACTGCGCCTGACATTCACTCCACTCACCATCAATCCAGCGCTCTGCCAACTCGGCATGGGGCCAGACGGGAATGCAGCGCTCATCTTCAGCACTCACCAGCACAAAGCCTTCATCATCCACCAGGATCCAAATGGCATCCAGATCCACCACAGCATGAACAAAATAATCGTAGCGCTGTTCCGGAGTCAGTTGCTCCAGACTATTCAACTCGTCACGACTTAATGCGTATTCCATAAGATTCCTCTCTCTGGCAGCAAGCCAGTCTCAATCATTTATCCGAAAAACAGCAGCCACAACAACCGCAACCAAATTACCCAAAGTACGGCGCAGCTGTATATAAAGGTACGAAAACGCCAGCGCAAACGGTTGCTGCCGGTGTGGATCACCGCATGAATGACCCGCAACAGCAGATAGAAAGCCCCCATCAACACAAAGGCTGTGTCCGCCAGCCCCTGTTGCACAATAAAGACCACCGCGAACAGGTACAGCATTGGCATTTGAAATTGATTATCAAAATTCCGTCCGGTTGCGATCACCTGGGCACTGGCCTTCTCCAGCTGCATCAGCTGAAACGCATCCATCGATAACTCACCTCGCCGCGCGGCAGCAAAGCGTCGCCGCCCCATCAAAATCAGCACCACACTGGTCAGCAGCACCTGCCCAAACACCGTTAACAACAACCACTTTTCCATTTAGCAATCACTCATTCGGCCATTATCTGGCACAGCTTATAGCATCCGCATAGCGGATGCCAGCACTGCACCGTCTGTGTCAGCAATCGCCTGCAATTCCTGTGGTATACTGGCGAAAATCTATCCTTTGTTGTGTAGCGGAATCGCCATGGCTCAACTGTATTTTTACTACTCGGCAATGAATGCCGGCAAATCCACCTCCCTGCTGCAAAGTGCCTACAATTATCAAGAGCGGGGTATGCAGGTCGCTTTGTATACCGCCGCCATCGACAACCGCTTTGGCAAAGGGCTGATCAGTTCACGCATTGGCTTGTCGATGCCAGCAACCTCTTTTGATCCTCAGTTTAATTTCCACCATCACCTAAGCCAACAAGCTACCGATTGCGTGCTGATTGATGAAGCGCAGTTCTTAACCCGCGAGCAAGTCCGGCAGCTGACCGATGTGGTGGATGAACTCGGGATCCCGGTGTTGGCCTATGGCCTACGAACGGATTTCACCGGCAACACGTTTGCTGGTAGTGAAGCCCTGCTGGCCTGGGCCGATAAACTTGTCGAGCTTAAAACCGTCTGCCACTGCGGCCGCAAAGCCAACTTTGTGGTGCGACTGGATGCGGATGGCAATCCCAGCCGGCAGGGAGAGCAAGTTCAGATTGGTGGCAATGAACGCTACGTCTCCATGTGCCGGGCTCATTTCAAAGCCCTGGTCTGGGCCAGTGACCAGCAGCAGAGTTTTTTGTCAGCCGGAGAACTCTGAGTTATGCTGATGTTGGATTTTGAGGTTGATGAGACCATGCATGCCCGCTGAGCAAAAGGAAACACCCCATTTTTGGGCCATTATCGACGCCCTGCCCGTTGCCGTCTTGTACAAAGATACGGCCAAACCGCAGATCTTTGCCAACAAGCAAGCCTTATTGCTGCTGGGGTTGCCCAGTACAGAGAGTGTGCTGACACTGACCGATATCCGTCGAGTTGAGCTGCTTGATCCTGACAGTAAGGAGGCACTCAGTCTGGTACAAAACCCCTTGCTATTGGCGCTCAGTGGCTCCGTGCTGCAACAAAGTGTGTTACTGGCACCCAGTCAAATCAAATTGCAGCTGGATGCCAGGCTGATTCAACTGAGCTTTACTTTAAGCAACTCTGTCTTGATTACCCTGACCCGCGAACAGCATAAAGCGGGTGAACAGCTAAAAAAAGCCTCAGACCAGCACACTGAGGAGATGGAAGAAGCACTGGCGTTTGACAAGCTGATATCGCTGATCTCCGCAGAGTTGATCAATGTCCAGCCAGAGCAGCTGGACAACCACATTGAAGATGCTTTAAGTGCCTTGGGCGAGTTCTGCCATGCCGATCGCAGCTATGTGTTTTTATTTCACGATGAGATGACACTGATGAGCAACACCCATGAGTGGGTGCGCGCTGGCATTTCATCCCATAAAGCAAATCTTCAGAATATGCCAGAATCGTCGCAGCCTTACATTTGGCAAATACTGCAGCAAGAACACATTTTCGCAGTCTCCGATGTTGAGCAATTACCACCAGTAGCTGCACTGGAGAAGCAAGAGTTTCAAAATGAAGACATTCAGTCGATTCTCTGTGCTGCCATGGTCAGTGACGACCAGTTGCTTGGATTTGTTGGCTGCGACATGGTAGCGCGCAAGCGCGCCTGGACCGCCTCCGACATCCGACGCCTAAAGTTGGTCGGCAATATGATTGGCAACACCATTCAGAACATCAACTACCGCTTATCGCTGCAACAAGTCCAGCAGGAGCTGGTGCATGCCAATGCAGAGCTGCAGGAATTAGCCAGCAGGGATGGGCTGACGGGCATTGCCAACCGCCGCAAATTCGATACCTTGTTGCAGCAGGAGCTCCATCGTAGTGCCCGACAGCAACAACCCCTTGGCCTGATCATGATCGACATCGATTACTTCAAGCGCTACAACGACTACTACGGACACCTGGCCGGTGATGATGTGTTAAAGCAGGTCGCTCAGCAATTGCAGCAGGTGTTAAAACGTGAGGGAGAGGTGGTGGCCCGCTATGGAGGAGAAGAGTTTGCGATTGTGGTGCCAGCCTGCACAGCCGAGAGTCTGAACAAATTGCTGGATGCATTGCAAGACCGAGTAAAGCAACTGGGCATTGCCCACCAACAGGCGCCCAACCAACAACTGACCATCAGTCTGGGAGCCAGCCTGATCGAGCCCGATAAAACCACCACGGCCCATCAACTGATCCAACTGGCGGATAAAGCCTTGTACCAGGCCAAAGCGGCAGGTCGAAACCAGGCGAAAACTTTCCCGCCAGTTGCTGACGGGAAAGCGCAGTCCTAAGCCCTAAACGTTAGAAACGATAACTGGCACCTAAAGTGTACACATCTTCACCGGTTTCAAAGCTATCAAAGCTTGCCTCAGCCCGAAGTGCCAGATTCGGCATTGGGAACCACTGGCCACGCACCGTGAATGAGTCACGGTCCTGACTGATGATGTTCTTGGAGCGCCAATCGTACATCAAGCCCAGTGACAAGGTTTTACCAAAATAATAATCACCACCGAAGCTGTAAGCATTGCGGCTGGTGCTCCGCAAATCACGGTAACTGGCCTCAACATTCAAATGATCGCCAGTTGGCAACCGCATCAAGCGTTTGGTACTAAAACCGAACTCGGTGCGGGTACCCATACCATCCGGGCGGCTATGATTGATGTCCAGCGTTAGCAGCCAATCGGACTCCATAAAATAACCCAACCGGGTTAATGCCGAGCGCTCGCTGGAGCGATTGATGCTTTCAAAATCAAAGCCAACATAAAAGTCATGGTTGCCATCCATGTACTCACCACCAATCCGCCAGGAAGAAAAGCTCTGCTTAATGCCCTCTTCTTTTAACGTTCCCCGCAGATAATTGCCGTAGACACTGCTGTTACGCCCCAGGAAAGCGGCTTCTGCTAAAGGCGCTGCCACATTGATTTGAACCGGGGTCAGGTAGTAACGGTGGGACATGTCGTAGCGCTGTAAATCCGCTTGCTCAACATCGCCCCATTGAAAGTCCAGACCAGACTCATGCTGATAATTCGAAGCCATGGCACTTAGAGACAGTACTGAACACAGGCTAGCGACCAAAGTAAGTTTCATCGTTGTTATCCTTAATCAGGGTAAAAAACATGGCGGCATGCTATCGCCTTGAAACTTAATCAAAACTGAATAGCAACAGCCAACAAAGTGTTATCAAACGCACAGCGCTGCAATCGACTAAAGGGTGAGCTAACTGCCCAGCAAACGCTGCAATTGCTGCAGTTGGTCACGGCAGGCTGCAGCCTGCTCAAATTCCAATTGCTCAGCATGCAGCCGCATTTGGCTTTCCAACCGCTTAACCTGCTGTTGCAGTGACGCTTTATCTTGCTGGTAGCTCGCTGCAGTTTCTGCAACGGCTGCCAAAGGCTCTGGCTCCTGAGCCAAATCCATCACATCGGTGACCTTTTTATTCAGTCCTTTTGGGGTTATGCCATGCTCGGCATTGTGGGCCATTTGTTTTTGACGGCGTCGCTCGGTTTCATCCATTGCCCGTTGCATCGAGCCAGTAATGCTATCGGCGTACAAAATGGCTCTGCCATGCAAATTGCGCGCAGCCCGACCAATGGTCTGTATTAATGAGCGATCAGAACGTAAAAAGCCTTCCTTATCGGCATCCAGAATCGCCACCAGCGACACCTCAGGAATATCCAGCCCTTCACGCAACAAGTTAATACCGACCAGCACATCAAAAACCCCGAGTCGCAAATCCCGAATGATTTCAACCCGCTCTACCGCATCGATGTCGGAGTGCAAATAACGCACTTTGACCTGATGCTCCTGCAGGTAGTCGGTCAAATCTTCTGCCATTTTCTTGGTTAAGGTGGTCACCAGCACCCGTTCATTGCGTTTGGCCCTGAGCATGGCTTCAGACAGTAAGTCATCAACCTGGGTTGCTACCGGGCGAATCTCAATCTCCGGATCCACCAAGCCGGTTGGCCGCACGACCTGCTCCACCACCTCACCCGCGGACTGCTCCAGTTCATAACGCGCTGGCGTCGCTGAAACATAAATGCGTTGGGGAGCAATGCACTCAAACTCTTCAAAGCGCAGCGGTCGATTGTCCAGCGCCGATGGCAGTCGAAATCCATAATTCACCAGGTTTTCTTTACGGGAACGATCCCCTTTGTACATGGCACCAATCTGTGAAATGGTAACATGAGACTCATCAATGAACATCAGCCCATCGGCCGGAAAGTAATCCAACAAGGTTGGCGGTGGCTCGCCGGGCTGCCGGCCAGACAAGTAGCGCGAGTAATTCTCAATGCCGGAGCAATACCCCAACTCCACCATCATCTCAATATCAAACTGAGTACGCTGAGACAAACGCTGCTCTTCCACCAGTTTGTTTTCTTCCAGCAGCTGCTGCCGGCGCTGCTGCAGCTCCACTTTAATGGCTTCAACCGCCGCCAGAATTTTCTCCCGGGGTGTCACGTAGTGTGTTTTCGGGTAAATGGTGTAGCGTGATACCACTTTATCCACAGCACCGGTCAAAGGGTCAAACAGACTGATGCGCTCTACTTCATCGTCAAACAGCTCGACCCGTACCGCCAGACTGTCCGACTCCGCCGGGTAGATATCAATCACATCGCCGCGCACCCGGTAACTGGCCCGCTCAAAGGCCATGTCGTTGCGCTGATACTGCAACTCGGCCAGCCGCCGCAGTATAAAGCGCTGATCCAAGGTATCCCCCTGACGCAGATGCAGCAGCATTTTCATGTAGGACTCAGGATCGCCCAGACCATAGATGGCTGAAACCGAAGCAATAATCACCACATCGCGTCGCTCCATCAAGGCTTTGGTGGCCGACAAACGCATTTGCTCAATGTGTTCATTGATGGAGGCATCTTTTTCAATAAAGGTGTCGGTGGAAGGAACATAAGCTTCTGGTTGGTAATAGTCGTAATACGATACAAAGTACTCAACCGCGTTATCCGGAAAGAAAGCTTTCATTTCACCATACAGTTGCGCCGCCAGCGTTTTATTGTGCGCCATAATCAGGGTTGGCCGGCTTACCTGTTGGATAATGTTGGCCATAGTAAAAGTTTTACCAGAGCCGGTCACACCTAATAGGGTTTGATGCGCCAGCCCGGCTTCCAACCCCTCCACCAACTTTGCAATCGCTGTGGGCTGATCACCAGCAGGCTGGTAGTCCGACACCAATCGAAAGGCTTTCATCCTGTTACCTCCTGCTGCGGCTGTGCCTGGCCCAGCTGCTGCAAAGCGCGATGAAACCAGCAATAGCTAAGCGCCGACATGCAAAGATTGGCCAAGACACAGCCAATAAACAAGCCAACCAAACCAGCAAACTGGCTACCCAACCAGGCGAAGGGCAGATAAAAAACAAACAAACGACAGATGCTGAGCACCAGTGCTTGCAAGGGCAGGTGCAGCGCATTCAGCGACGAATTGGTTAAAATAATCAAACCCTGCAGGCCATAGCCTAGCGGCAGGATCCATAAAAACCATTGGATCCACTGCTGCACAACAGGATCCACCGAAAACAACCGACTGAGCGGAATGGCCAGCAAAGCCAAAACAACATAGACCAGCAGTTGCCAGCGTACAATAAAGCCAAGACTAAGCTGGTAGGCCTGCCTTACCCGACCAAGCAAGCCGGCACCATAATTTTGACTGACCAAAGGTGGCAAGGTGGTGGACAAGGCCAAAATCACCAGGCACGCCATGCTTTCCAACCGGATCCCGACGCCAAACGCAGCCACGGCCTCTGGCCCATAGCCCGCCACCATGGCCGTCAATACCGCCATGGCGATTGGCGTTAGCATATTGGCTCCAGCCGCCGGAAAGCCAATGCGCAAAATTTTGCGGTAAATCGGCAGCGCCTGACGCAGCTGAAGCCAACACCGTTCGATCAACTGGCGTTGTCGCAACACAAACAACACGGCCAGGCTGCCGCACAACCAGGACACCACACTGGCCAAAGCAGCACCTTGCATGCCCAACTCCGGGAAAGGCCCCAAGCCAAAAATCAGCACAGGATCCAGCACCGCGTTCACCAGACCGCCGGTAGCCATAATCCAGGCTGGCAAGCGGGTATCACCGGCGGCACGCAAAATACTGTTACCAATCATTGGGGTCATCAAAAACACAGCACCTGCCAGCCAAATCAGCATATACTGACGGATAAGTGGCAAAATATCGTCACTGGCCCCCAACAAACGAAACAAAGCATCGTGAAACCACCACACCAAAAGCGACAGCAGCAGCATCAAAAAAGCAGCCAACCACAGCGCTGCTAAAGCATCGGCTCTTGCCGTGTCATACTGCTCACGTCCCAAAGCCTTGGCAATGATTGCAGAGGTACCAATGCCAAGGCCAATGGCGAGACTAATCATGGTAAAGGTAATCGGGAAGGTGAAACTGATGGCAGCAAGCTCATGCGTTCCCAACAGACTAATAAAAAAGGTATCCACCAGATTGAAGCTCATCAGCGTCAACATGCCATACAGCATCGGTACCGTCATCCGGTACAGTGTTGAGCCAATATCATTCTGTAACAACGCGCCTTTGTTTGGAACGGCCATGCCTGCAACCGGTTGCACCTGGGAGGCGCTATTGTAATGAAAAGCAGCCGCTGATACCACGGCAGTGCTTAGAAAGCTGGCACAGATAGCACAATTCGTAATTTAGTCCACACCTCTGCAGACAAGTTAAATCTTTTACCTCACCTCAGCCCGCTCTTCAGCCCGCCACCCAAAATCCACCAAGCAATTGATAAATAACAAGAAATTATTTTACGCTTAGCCTCTTGACCAAGCTGTATGCCTTGTATTTCCTACCTTTAACGATACCATAACCAGATAACTCACAGACTTATCCACAACTTCTGTGGGTAAGTCTGGTTGGTGGCATTTTTATTGGTAATTGGTACCGATTTTTCCACCCAGCCGAACGGCAGTTGCACAATCTGTATTCAAGCAGTTGGAAAAAGCAAAAATGAGCAGGCTTTCCTGTTGACAGGGTTCTGCACTGGCATTAGTATTGCCGCCGTTGTTTGCTGTTCCTCAGTAGCTCAGTTGGTTAGAGCGGCGGACTGTTAATCCGTAGGTCGTTGG
>JAFIFR010000109.1 GCA_020831935.1 Alkalimonas sp. | reverse complement strand
AAATGTTAAAAAACACTTGGCTATTGGTCGGGAAGTCGTTATGTTAGGGAACATTACAAGCGACAGCTTGGTTTTGCTCAATAAAACAACAAGTCGCGACCTGTAGCTGTGATGTCCCTGCGGTGGAGAGCACAGCCCAGTAAACCTGAAATTCAAACGGAGTTTCCATTGTCATGATGTATAATGACCCGGTAGCGCTGGCCAGAGAGAAGTCGTCTCAGGCAGCCGCTTTCCTGTTAAGGCACAACTTAGCGCCTCACCCGGTCAATTATACCGTCAGTTACGAATACAGCAGTGGTCAAAATGCCGGTCTGTGTCAGGCCATTGAGCAACGGGTTGAAGCCCGGCTTCCTTTCGACGACTTTATTATGGCTGAACTTTACAGCCATTGGATCGAGAAATCTCAGCAACAAAATGAACAGCTGGTGCAGCGGGTTGGTACCATGGTCACTCGTTTGTCCGGGTGCACCGATCTGGCGCATGAAGCTACCAGCGACTACCTTGAGCTGCTCGATCATCATTTGCCTGAGCTCAGCAGCAGCGATCCGGCACTCAAGCTAAACCTGATGCAGCTCATTGAAGCAACAGAAAAAGTACGCAATAGCCACCAGAAATTGCACCAACAGTTGGATCTCGCCAACCAACAAAGCCATCAACTGCGCACCGAGCTGAAAGAGATGAAGCAGTTGCGTCTGCTTGACCCGCTCACCGGCCTTTACAACCGACTGGCCATGCAAGAGCACCTGGAATTGTGGTTTACCGAGCAGCCGGAACGCCAGATTGCCGCCATTGCGGTGGACCTGGATCATTTTCGCCAGTTCAACCAGGATTATGGCAACACCATCGGTGATGTTATTCTAAGCAAAGTTGCCCGCAAAGTCCGCAGCTACGTTCAAGACAGCGGCCTGCCTGTGCGGGCTGGCGGTGAAGAGTTCTTGATCTTACTGCCGGATGTGGATTTGCGTACCGCCGGTGAGATTGCCGAACAAGTCCGTAAAGGGGTCGAAAAGTTACGCTTTGTCTCGTCCCGCAGCAAAAAAACCCTGCCAAAGGTTACTATTTCACTGGGCGTCTCCTTGTATCAGGCCCAGGAAAACTGGCAGCAGTTTCTGGCCAGAACCACACAAATTTTGCAGATTGCCAAACACCGGGGCCGCAATCAGGTAGCCACCGAAGCCATGCTGTAAAGCGCGCGGCTGCAACGGTTCCGTTGGCGTCTTGCC
This sequence comes from Alkalimonas sp., assembly GCA_020831935.1. GTDB lineage: Bacteria > Pseudomonadota > Gammaproteobacteria > Enterobacterales > Alteromonadaceae > Alkalimonas. The sequence continues at coordinate 6,896 of JAFIFR010000109.1, read as the reverse complement.
GTCAGATCTTTTACACTAGCGGCTGAATTTCTCTGCAAGGCTTTGACATGTCCGATAGCAACTCCAAAACCACCCACTTTGGTTACAAAACTGTGGCTGAAGACGACAAAGTGTCCCTGGTAGCCAATGTCTTTCATTCGGTAGCAGCCAAGTACGATGTGATGAATGACTTAATGTCCTTTGGTATTCACCGGCTGTGGAAACGCTTCACCCTGGATTGCAGTGCGGTGCGCCCTGGCCAGAAGGTACTTGACCTGGCTGGTGGTACCGGCGATTTGACGGCGCTGTTTTCCAAACGGGTAGGTCCAGGCGGCAAAGTGGTGTTGGCCGATATCAATGCTTCCATGCTGGCCGTGGGACGGGATAAACTGCGCGATCAAGGCTTGGTTGACAACATTGAGTATGTTCAGGCCAATGCCGAAGCCCTGCCCTTTGCCGACAACAGCTTTGACATCATTACCATTGCCTTTGGCCTGCGCAACGTCACCAACAAAGATGCGGCGCTGGCCTCGATGTTCCGGGTGCTGAAGCCGGGCGGGCGCTTGCTGGTCCTGGAGTTTTCCAAACCTCAGTCTGAATTGCTCAACAAAGCCTACGATTTTTATTCGTTCAACCTACTGCCAAAAATGGGGCAGCTGGTGGCCGGCGATGCCGACAGTTATCAATATCTGGCCGAGTCCATCCGAATGCATCCGGATCAACAGACCTTGCAACAGATGATGGAACAAGCCGGCTTTGCCGAAGTCAGCTACCACAATCTCACCGGTGGTATCGTGGCCTTGCACCGGGGTTATAAATTCTGATGCTGCAATTGGCACCGCAGTGGCTGACGGGCCTGGCGGAAAAAGCACTGACCGAAATCATTGCACTGGACCCGGCAGCTCAAAGCCGGCTGCAGCGACTGAGCGGCCGTCAACTGGCCTTCCAGCTGACGGAATTTGATTGGCGCCTGGTGCTGACAGCAACCAAGGACAGCATAGCGCTGAATCTGCATCAGGAAGCGGTAGACTGTGCCATTCGGGCCAGCCTCAGCAGTTTGCGGCAACTGCGCGATCCCAATCAATTGACGCACCTGATTAAAACCGATGCGGTGCAGATTGACGGCGATATCCAGATTGCGCAGCAATTTAGTAATTTTTTTCAGCAACTAAACCCAGACTGGCAAAGCCATGTCGCCCGCTACCTGGGCGATGGCCTGACCCACAAGCTGAGCCTGTTGCTGTCGCAACTGGCCATGCTGATTCGGCACAAACAGCAATCCTTGCAGCAGTTGACGACCGAACTGCTGCAAGACGAGCTGCAGCTCAGCCCACACCCAGTAGAGGTGACGCAATTCTGCACCGAGGTCAGCCAATTGCACGCCCGGTTGGAGCGGCTGCAGCAACAACTTAAATTATGGCAGGAGTAACCGATGCGCATTGGTCGGTTTTATCAGATCCAAAAAACCTTACTGCAGTACGGACTGGATGAGCTGGTTCCGCTCAAGCACCGGCCCTGGTATCTGCGTCTGCTGCGCAACAGCGCCTTTTGGCTGCGCAACCAACATCCAGCGGCGCCGGAAGGGGTGCGGTTAAGGCTGGCGCTGCAAAGCCTGGGGCCGGTTTGGGTAAAGCTAGGGCAAATGCTCTCGACCCGTCGCGACTTGTTGCCAGCCGACTGGGCCGATGAGCTGGCGAAGCTGCAAGACAAGGTTGAACCTTTCCCTGGCGATCAGGCGCAGGTGCTGATTGAAAAGGCCCTGGGGTTAACCAGCATCAGCGACAAATTCAGCCAGTTTTCGCTGCAGCCACTGGCCTCGGCCTCCATTGCGCAGGTGCATGCCGCTACCATGAAACAACAGGATGGTCCGGATGCCGATGTGGTGGTTAAAGTCATCCGGCCGGGGATCCGCAAGCAAATCCTGGCCGATTTGTCCTTAATGGAAGCCGCTGCCGAAGCGGCAACCCGATTTTTGCCCGATGGCAAGCGCTTACGGCCCCGGGAAGTGGTAGCAGAGTACCGCAAGACCATCCTGGATGAGCTGGATCTGCAACGTGAAGCCGCCAACGCCATTCAGTTGCGGCGAAACTTTATGGACTCCGACTCACTGTACATTCCCTATGTCTACAGCGACGACTGCCGCAGCAATGTGATGGTAATGGAGCGCATTTATGGCATCCCGGTGTCGGACATTGCCGCGTTAAAAGCCCAGGGCACCGATATGGAGCTGCTGGCCAAACGCGGTGTGGAAGTGTTTTTTACACAGGTGTTCCGTGACAGCTTTTTTCATGCTGACATGCATCCGGGCAACATCTTCGTCTCGCGTGAGCACCCCCACAATCCAAAGTACATTGGCATTGATTGTGGCATCGTTGGCACCTTAAACAGTGAAGACAAGCGCTATTTAGCGGAGAATTTTGTTGCTTTTTTCAATCGCGATTACCGCAAAGTGGCTCAGTTGCACCTGGACTCAGGCTGGGTGCCCGCCAATACCAATGTGGAAGAATTCGAAAGCGCCATCCGCACAGTTTGCGAGCCGATTTTTCAAAAGCCATTGGCAGAAATCTCCTTTGGCCATGTGCTGCTCAACCTGTTCAGCACCGCACGACGCTTTAACATGCAGGTGCAGCCGCAGCTGGTATTGCTGCAAAAAACCCTGCTGTACATTGAAGGCTTGGGTCGCCAGCTCTATCCGCAACTGGACTTATGGAAAACGGCCAAGCCCTTCTTAGAAAACTGGCTGCAGCAACAAATCGGTTTGCCTGCCCTGTGGCGCCAACTGAAAGAAAACGCGCCTTTTTGGGCAGAAAAGTTGCCACAAATGCCCAGTTTGCTGCATCGGGCACTGGACCAACTCCCCAAACAACAACAGTTGATGAGCACCTTATTGGCGCAGCAATTGCAGCAACGCCAACAGCAGCACAGTCGCTTACTCGCCACCATAGCAGCCGGCTCCTTGCTGATCGCCAGTTGCGTTCTGCTTGGCGCAGGCAGCTTGCTGGCAACCGCACTGACTGCAACTGGTGCTTTATTTTTTGCTGTGAAAGCAGTATGGTCGTAACCTGACAATAGGCTGTGTTAAAAGGATAGCAAGATGGGATTTGGTGGAATTAGTATCTGGCAATTGTTGATTGTACTTGCCATCATTGTGCTGTTGTTCGGCACCAAAAAGTTACGCGGTCTGGGTTCGGATCTGGGTTCTGCTATCAAAGGGTTTCGTAACTCAGTAAAAGATGACGAAACCACAAGCAAAGAGTCCGATGAGTCAGAAACGCCAGAGCAATTGAAAAAACCAGCTGAGCGCGAGCAACACAGCAGCAGTGCTGACAACGCAAAAGAGCGGGAAAAACACTAAATGGGCTTCTGGGAGCTATTGGTCATTGCGGTGGTTGGCTTGCTGGTGCTGGGGCCAGAGCGCTTACCCGGTGCCATTCGCTCTGTCAGTCGCACCATCAACTCGGTCAAGCAATTTGGCCACCAGATGCAGGCCGAATTGAGCGACAATTTGCGCGTGCACGAATTGCATCAAAAGCTCAAGCAAGCCGAGCAAAAAGACTTCCTGAATCTGACCGAGGATGAAAAAGCCGCGGTGGCCGAGCTGAAAAAAGCCGCCGAGGATGTCAACAAAGGCAGTAGCAAACCACCACAGGATGCGACACCAAGCAATGACGATTCAAGCCGAACCTGACAGCCTGCTGGGACATTTGGTTGAGCTGCGTAACCGCCTGCTACGCTGCATTATTGCCGTGCTGCTGGTATTTGCCAGCCTGGCCTACTTTGCAGCAGACCTTTACGAATTGCTGGCGATGCCGCTGATAGCCACCATGCCTGAAGGCAGCAGCATGATTGCCACCGACGTTGCCTCGCCCTTCTTTGCGCCCTTTAAACTGACTTTTATGGTGGCGATTGCCCTGGCCATTCCGTACATCTTGTTTCAGCTCTGGCAGTTTATTGCTCCGGCACTGTATCAACGAGAGCGTCGGCTCGTTGCCCCCTTGGTCATCTCCAGTACCCTGTTGTTTTATGCCGGTATCGCCTTTGCGTACTACGTGGTCTTCCCCATTGTATTTGCTTTTTTTACCAGCTACGCTCCGGAAAGTATCACCATCGCCACCGATATCAGCAGCTACCTGAACTTTGTGTTGAAGTTGTTTTTTGCGTTCGGCATCGCCTTTGAAATTCCCGTAGTCATCCTGCTGCTGATCTGGTCCGGCACCACCACACCTCAGGCACTGGCTGCTAAACGTCCCTACATCGTGGTCGGCGCCTTTATCGCCGGCATGCTACTGACTCCTCCCGATGTGATTTCCCAAACCCTGCTGGCCATTCCGATGTGGGTCTTATTCGAATGTGGCTTGTTGCTGGGACGCTTTTACCAACCGAAAGCTGAGGACAGCACAGAGCCTGAGCAGGAGATCAACGATGAACGCTAAGCGATTTTGTTGTGTTGTCAGCAGTCTGGCCATACTTTGCAGCCTTCCCTCCCTGGCAGCTGAAGCCCCCCTTCGTCAAGCCTTGCTGCAATGTCAGCAGCAGCACAGCGCTACCGAGCGCCTGGACTGCTACGATCAACTGGCCAGCTCGCTGACGCCACAAGCAAGAGGCCAGCAACGAGCTGCCGAACGCCGCGCTCCTCAGGCCAGTGATCGCCGCTCAGAAGCCGATTTTGGCGCCCCGGCACCACGGCAGCAGGAGCAGCTTGATCGAATTCATGCCACAGTGATTCAAGTAGAAAAAAGTGCGCGCGATCAGTTAATTATTCATTTCGACAACGGTCAGATCTGGCAACAGAATAGTGCCGAGTTTTATCCGGTTGAACCTGGACAAGAGCACTATGTCCGCCGTGCTGCGCTGGGTTCTTTTTTAATGGGCAACGATCGCAACAACCGGACCACCCGGGTACGTCGGGTCGAATAAACCATGGCTTGGTTTGATCTGGGCGTCAACCTGTTCAGTTCGCAATTCGATACGGATCGCGAGGCTCTGTGGCGCAATGCACAACAAGCCGGAGTGAACCGTTGGTTGCTGATTGCTTCTGATCTGCAGGAAGCCAGACAAAATCTGGATTGGAGCCAGCAACATCGCCACTGCGTGACTACTGCGGGTGTGCACCCGCATCAGGCCGACCATGTTCAGACCGATTGGCTCGAGCAGTTGCAACAACACGCTGCTGAGCCGGAGGTGGTGGCTATCGGCGAATGTGGACTGGATTTTAATCGCAACTTTTCTTCGCAACAAAGCCAAATTGCAGTGTTCAGACAGCAATTGGCTCTGGCACAACAGCTGCAACTGCCAGTGTACCTGCATGAGCGGGATGCCTTTGACACCCAATTGACGCTGCTGCAAGAATTTAACATCCAGCACGGTATTGCCCATTGTTTTACCGGCAGTAAAGAACAACTGGGCGCCTACCTCGATTTAGGTCTTTTTATCGGCATTACTGGCTGGCTGTGCGACGAGCGCCGCCATCACGAGCTGGTTGAAGCCATTCACTACCTGCCACTGGATCGCATCTGCCTGGAAACCGATGCACCCTACCTGTTGCCACGTAACCTGAACCCCAAGCCCAAGAGCCGTCGCAACGAACCCGCCTTTTTACCTGCCATTGCCAGCTATCTGGCCGAGCTCAAAGGCGTTTCTATCGAGCAGCTACAGCAACAATGCTGGAAAAACAGCTGCCAATTGCTGAGGCTCGACGGAGAGCAGGCATGAGCCTTGATTTCTGGCTGCAAACCGAAGTGCTGCTGGCACTGGGTGCAGGCACCCTGATAGGCCTGGTGATAGCGGTGATTGGCCTCAGCTATCTGCATCGCAAGCACATCCGTTGGCTTGAATCCGAGCTGGAAGCCACCTTGTCGGAGCGAACCTTAGAGCTGCAAATCACCTTGCAGGAGCTGGCAGACAAAAATCAGCAACTTGAAACCCAGAGCACCACCGACAGCCTCTCTGGTGTGAAGAACCGCGCCTATTTTGAGCGTAAAATGCAGGCAGAGATCAATCGAAGCCGGCGGGAACAGCGTCCGCTGGCCCTGGTGCTACTGGATATCGATCACTTTAAACGAGTCAACGATGACTATGGGCATCTGGCCGGCGATCAGGTGATACGCCAGGTTGCCGGTCTGCTGCAAAGTCAGCTAAAACGCACCAGCGACATCGTTTGCCGTTATGGCGGCGAAGAATTTGCGCTGATATTGCCCAATACCGATACCGTCGGTGCCGGTCAGGTAGCAGAACGTATTCGGCACGTGTTGGCTGATAAACCACTGCCCGTGTTGCAGCATCAGTTGGCCATTACCTTGAGCGCCGGGTGCTACGCCGCCATTGCCAGCGCCGACAGCAGCATCGAAGTTTACGTGCATTATGCCGATAAGGCCCTCTATCAGGCCAAGCATCAAGGTCGCAACCGGGTGCAAAGCCACCCATCCATCACCGATGTGCGGCCAGAATCCAACAGCAGTAAGGATCCACAACATGCCACCACTGAATGATTTCCCCTGGACCCGGATGCGCCGTATGCGTCAGGCCGATTTCAGTCGCCGGCTGATGGCCGAGCACAAACTCTCAGTCGACGACCTGATTTACCCGGTCTTTGTGCTGGAAGGCGAGCAACAACGCGAAGCCATTGCTTCAATGCCCGGTATTGAGCGACTCAGTATTGATCTGCTGGTCGAAGAAGCCAAACAACTGGCTGCACTCGGCATTCCTGCCATTGCTCTCTTTCCCGTTACCCCGGCCGAGAAAAAGTCCTTGCAGGCCGAAGAAGCCTGGAACCCGGACGGACTGGCGCAGCGGGCAGTACGGGCACTGAAAGCCGCCGTGCCGGAGCTTGGCATCATTACCGATGTGGCGCTGGACCCTTTTACCACCCATGGCCAGGACGGCATCATTGATGACAGTGGCTATGTGGTGAATGATGT
>JAFIFR010000108.1 GCA_020831935.1 Alkalimonas sp. | reverse complement strand
GGCAGCCCAAACAAGCTCAGTGGTCGGCCAGCCGCGTTTTGCATGAAATAGCCAGACAGCGGCATCACAAAGAGCAACAGATAAAAGCCAAGTTGGGTGAGCCTCGCTGCCAATTGCTGCATTTTCGGCACACTAGCAGGCAACTTCGGCCTTTCTGAGCGCAGGCGAATAATCAGACGCACCACAATCGCCAGCATGGCAACCAGCCCCATGGCTTTGTGCCAGGCCAGCAGTTGCAGCTGCCAGGGCCCCAGTGACTTGACCATGGTTAAACCGGCAAATAGCAGGCTGAGCACTAACGCTGCCATCAGCCAATGCATCACCCGCATGGCAAGGGGATAAGACTGCGGCTTATTCATTGGCACCTCCGGCAACCTGCTGCATCAAGACTTCGCGGGCCCGGCGCCGATGCGATTCGGCATAGGCGGCTGCGCGAGCACGTAAAATCGGATCTGCCGATGGCGCAAATCCTACAGGCAGCACCAGGGGATCAAAGTTAAGCGCATTGCAGGCGCCCTCTTCCTGCAAACTGGCTTGTTCAATCACGATAGTCCCGGCACTGAGCTGCGGGTTGCTTTCCGGCCAGGGAATGGTGGCATCAGCCGGGTTATCGTTGGCAGTTGCCAGGGTAAACTGCATATCAAAGCGGACCGGCCCATGCTTTAGCCGGCTAAAAAACTCCTGCTGCAAGGCATCTGCTGCCTCTTCGTCCGCAATGACGCCAGCATTATCCGTCAGTGGCAAGGCAGCCCAGCGCACTGCCTGCTGTTTGCCTTGCCGGTCAACCAGATAAAACGCATTAATGCTATGGTAGCGCTCAGTGGCGTAGCTTTGGGTTGGCTGATAGTGGCTGCGCCACTCTAAAAAATGCACGGTTTCCGGGTGTTCAGCAAAAAACTGCGGCACGGTATTGCTTTGAATGGCCAACAGCTGCTGATAAAACTTTTCTGGCGTCGCTACCGCCATCACTGGCGGTGTATTCATTGCAGTGCGCCATTGATCCGCCGTATCCGGCAAAATGGTGAGGGCCAGGCTTCTGACCGGCGCGCGCAAATCAGGTGCCGTCGGGTTACTACCGGCAATTGAAATGCGGCCAATAAAAGGATAGCTGCCGGGCTGCAATGCTTTGGCACTGGAGTAAGCCGCTAACTCACCGGAGGCATGAAACTCGCCACTGATGCAAAACCCCTTCGCATGAGCGCGCCTGAAACCCGCCTGAATTGAGTCGCCTTGTTGTAAATTGACAAAATCCTGGGCACTGACCGGTGCCCGGCCACTAAAATGAACCGCATAGACTGCTGCTGCCACGACGGTTCCCGCCGCCGCAGCAAATAGAAGATATCGCATATGCATGACTTCTTTTCGTTAGAAATTAGGATTGCACTAGAGGCAATCGATTTATTACGCTCTGGAAGGAAAAGTGATCAGTTGGTTGTAGCAATAATTCAAGCGGCAGTGACCAGTTCCAAGCTTGGTGAATGGCGATGTCTTTGGGCCTATGCAACAGAGCACTGCTGGCGTTACAAAAAGGAAAACCCCAGCATTGGTGCTGGGAGTTTGCAATGTCTCTGGCTAAGAGGCTCATTTGTATCTGCCCCAATGATATCACGGCCGCTTCAGGATAAAAGCGACATAAAATCCGAAATTACACCGCTGCTTGTGCTGACATCTTGCTGTTTAAAACAGCCAACAACTGATCGCTGTTGTGCATTTCGCCATTGATCACCAGATAAGTAATGCTCTCTTTCCCCTGACCACAACGAAAGCGCAATTGATGAGGTTGCCCCAGATCAATACGAAGCCAACGCCGCCAACCGGTGACAGGCTGAACCGCAACGAACTGAGCCAGCTCCAGCTGACGACTACGAAATGGCGTTTTAATCGTCAGACTTTGTCCATCCAGCAGATAGCGATTAAAAGCGACTGGGGATGCAATAACCATCCCGATGGCGATGTATACCAGAAAGATATTCACCAACAGATGGTTGTAAGCCATAAAGCCAATACCCAACACGCCCAAAGCAGACAAAGCGCCCAAAACCAGCATGATCACGGCCAGACCGACAGCCATCACCTTACTTAATCGAGGGGAAAAAACCTCCAATACTTCGCCCTGCTGTAAGGTACTGCAGCTTTGCGTTGGCTTGGCCTGGGCAAAACAGAAGGTGAAGATGTAGCCCATACCGGCACCAAAAAAAACAAAATATAATAAGAATGTCACCAGATGGAACCACCAGGGAAGCCCTGACTCACCGCTATTGAGCAGATTGAACAAACTCATCATGATGGCAAAAGGCAGGCCCATACTCAGCATCATTTTGTAGAACGTTGCAGAACGCTCTTGCCGCTGACTGGCTCCATGCTCCGCCTCGGGACCAAAGCTGGCGACGGCTTGTTCGGATGCCACCTCATCACTCTCGCCAGCTGCTATCAATGCTTGTTTGGCACTTAAGATATGGTCTTTTGCCTCTTCCAGCGTCAGGTTACGCACAGTTTTAGAGCCAACCAGCTCGGCATCCAAACTGCGCAGAAAGGCATCGACTTTGGCATCACCAGTGAACTGGTTTTCATCAAAACCGGGCGATGGCAAGCGCACAAGCGTTCGTAATAGCATCATGACTCCTCCTTTTTCAGTGCAAACAGCGTGCGGTTGAGCAAGCTGATAACCTTGGTCCACTCATCCGTGCGCCCCTGCAAATAACGACTGCCAGCTGCGGTTAACTGGTAATACTTGCGTGGTGTGCCCCGCTCACCAGGCTGGCGGTAAGAGGTCAGCAGCTCACGCCGCTCAAGACGGTGCAACAGCGGGTAAAGCGTGGCTTCTTTTAACACCTCTGCATCCTCACCCAACTGTTGATACAAAGCGTCGCGTATACCAAAGCCATAGTTGGGCCCACGCTGAAGCACCTTCAGTACCAAGGTGTCCAACACGCCTTTTAGAATTTGTTCATTGTCGTTCATGCAGTAACTTTACCATATAAGCTTTACATTGCAATGCTTAATTGATGGCTCAAACAATGCTATTTTGTTCAGCTTCTTAGCCAGCCCCAGCTGCATGAGCTGCAACAGGCTTTGCAACAGTTGCAAGGCAGCGACAAGGTATTACAGGGCAGGCTGGTGCTCAGTGCGCAGGAAGATTACAACAACCGCATTCTGGACCCGGCGGTAGTCGCGTTTATGACGCTGCACTCGGCGCTGGAGGTAGAGCTTTGCAATAGTCGCTCAACCTGAACCTAAGCTTCTGCTTTGAACGCCAGGTCAACCAGTTAGCATTTGGGATCGTGCCGTTTGCTGGTTTTATTGCGATACAACCCTGATTTTCTGGTCAGTCCTGTACGCTGTTGCGTCCCGACTGTTTGGCTTTATAGAGGGCCTTGTCTGCCCGGTTCAGCAGCTCCTCGAAGGTCGGGATATTGCCGCCTTCGCAAGACGCTACGCCGATACTGACAGTGAATTGGGCATGGTCGCCCTGTTCATTGGCGACCACCTCGCGTTGCGCGATCGACTCCCGGAGCACTTCGGCAAGCTGGTAAGCCCCCTTGATGTTCGTTTCTGGCAACAGCAGGATGAACTCCTCCCCACCAAATCGCGCAACGGTATCGACTCCTTGTCGCACACGTTCTTGGCAGACCTCGGCCACGGCACGAATCACCTGGTCGCCCACCAGATGCCCCCAGGTGTCGTTGATCGACTTGAAATAGTCAATATCGAGCATCAACACGGACAAGGGGTGCCGAAAACGCTCTGCCCGTTTGCACTCCTGCAAGCCCAGCTCCATCAGTTTGCGACGGTTGGTCAGTCCGGTAAGGGAATCGGTGGATGCCAATAATTCCAACTGAAGATTAAGGTTTTCGAGCAAGGCATTTTTTTCGGCGAGCAGGCGGTTCATTTGCTCGATTTCGTGTTCTTTGCGCTTGCGATCGTCAATGTTGAAAGTAACCCCCACGAAACGCTTGCCCTCGACCGTTGCGGTGCCGTCCATGACCTTGCCAAAGTTGCCATACCAGATCCATTCGTCATTTTTGGCACGCAGCCGAAACTCACAGCGGTATTGCGACGTTTTTCCATCCAAATGGTCTTGGACGGCTTGTTGCAGATGAGGCAGATCATCGGGATGCACCAGGCCTAAGATCTCCTCGACCGTGCCAGCCATCTCGGAGCCGTCATAGCCCAGTTGGTCAAATGTCTTCAGGGCCTTGCCCGTCACCTCGCCGGTGACAAGATCGTTTTCCCACAGATCCAGACCAGCGGCTTCCAGCGCCAGCGCTAAACGCTCCTTGTTGCGATTCAGCTCGTTCATAAACTGCCAGGCGGCAAGCCCCCACTGGCCAAAACCGCTGCGCCCGCAGCCACTGCATAAAAGTCCGCCAACTCAAACGTCTGTACTTCCATCGCCTCTCCTGCAACGCACCACGACACACCATCACTGGGATGGCATAGGGCTGTAGGAAGTATTACACACATCTTCCCATTCAGTTCAAGTGGCTTACCCGAAACTCACCAAGGTTTCTACTACTAAAGCCCAGTGTTCAGCTGTGAAGCGCCACAATATTAAATCCATTTTAGTCGATGAGACTAAAAAGTGCCTGACGAATGGCGTTTAAGCCAAAAAGAAGTTTAAGCTCGATGCCAGAGTTCGGACTGCGGACTAAAACACATCACAGAGGTTAATTTTTATCTGACCCTAGTTTTAATATCGAGCTGTGATTAGGTTGACACAGAATATTAAACACCCTCCTCTGCTGCATCCATCAAACGCTGAATAGCTTCCTTATCCGGCTCAATTCGTTCCAGCAACTTGCCTATCAGATTATCTAACGTCATCCATGTTCCCCACTATAGGTAGCAAAGGATCGGCCATCAATTGCCGAATAAAACCAGACTGCCCCGCAACGGCTTTGTGCCATTCCTGCAGAGAATATAGTTTAGGATTGATCTCACGGCCAAGCTCTTGCTGCGCTGGATACAACGCTTTCACTGCGTCAGCAAAACTAAGATTACCAATCAGTAATACATCAACATCGCTGCTAGCTGTTGCTTTACCGCTGGCAACAGAGCCGTAGACTGCTGCAAACTCCAACTGTGTGGTCAGAGGCTGCAAAGCAAGGCGCACTATGTCTGCTAAGCCACTGGTTTTACGCATAATACTGGCAAGTTCTTCAAAGATCACACAACTGGTATCGGCCTGATAACACAGCTGGTTGCCTTGCATGGCTTTTTGCAAAATGCCAGCGTCTGCCAGTTTTGTCAGCTCTTTATGCAAGGTACCGGCTTGTGTATTGGTTAAGCGGGCAATTTCACGCACATGATAAGACTCATCAGGGCGCAGCAATAACAAAGCCAGCACCTTACGACGGTATTCTTTAAACAAAAGATCAGCAAGCAACGACATAGTCAGCTCACAATGAAGCTAAATAGGCTACAAATGTAGCCATTATGGCTTCACGTGTCAATAAAGCGAGTGGCTGACCCCAAACCACTAAGCAAAACCCCAGCAGATGCTGGGGTTTTGCGTTCAGAGCGTTGCTGGTAAACCAGGCTTAACGATAAGCCTCCGGGCTTGGACAAGCGCACATCAGGTTGCGATCGCCATAGACATCGTCGATACGGGTTACGGTTGGCCAGAACTTGTTCTCGGCGACAAAAGCCGCCGGGAAGGCAGCGACCTGACGGTCGTAGGCGCGGTTCCAGTCGTTGCTGAACACGTCCTGCATGCTGTGCGGGGCAAAGTGCAGCGGGTTGTTGTCCAGCGCCCATTCACCGGATTCTACCTTGGCGATTTCAGCACGAATGGTGGTCATGGCTTCGATGAACTTATCCAGCTCGGCTTTGCTTTCCGACTCGGTGGGTTCAATCATCAAAGTACCAGCCACCGGGAAGCTCATGGTCGGTGAGTGGTAACCAAAGTCCATCAGACGCTTGGCGATGTCCATCTCGGTGACGCCGCTGGCTTCTTTCAGTGGACGGATATCAATGATGCACTCGTGTGCCACCCGGCCGTTGCTGCCGCGGTACAGTACCGGGAAGTGCGGGTCCAGTTTCTTGGCCATGTAGTTGGCACTTAAAATAGCGATTTCGGTGGCCTGCTTTAAGCCCTCGCTGCCCATCATGGCAATGTACATCCAGCTGATGGGTAAAATACCGGCGCTGCCGTAAGGTGCAGCAGAAACCGCGCCGTTGTTTTGGCCGGTGCCCGGAATTTTCACCAGTGGGTGGTTTGGTAAAAACGGGGCCAGATGGCTTTTTACTCCAATCGGGCCCATGCCAGGGCCGCCGCCGCCGTGCGGGATGCAGAAGGTTTTGTGCAGGTTTAAATGCGACACGTCCGAGCCGATAAAACCAGGCGAGGTTAAACCTACCTGCGCATTCATATTGGCACCGTCCATATAGACCTGGCCACCATGCGCATGCACAATCTCACACAGCTCACGGATGCTGGCTTCAAACACACCATGGGTCGATGGGTAGGTCACCATAATGGCGGCCAACCGGTCCGAAACTTCCTCGGCTTTGGCTTTTAAATCGGCCATATCGATGTTGCCGGACTTGTCGCAATCGACCAGCACCACTTCAAAGTTGGCCATGGCCGCAGTCGCCGGGTTGGTACCGTGGGCAGAGACCGGGATCAGACAGACATTGCGGTGGCCTTCGCCACGGCTTTCGTGGTATTTGCGAATGGCAATCATGCCAGCATACTCACCCTGAGCACCGGAGTTCGGCTGCATCGAGATGTTGTCGTAACCGGTGATATTGACCAGCCAATCACCCAGTTCGGTGATCATCTGGGCGTAGCCTTGCGCCTGATCCAATGGGCAGAACGGGTGCAGCGCACCAAATTCCGGCCAGGTGACCGGGATCATCTCGGCGGTGGCGTTCAGTTTCATGGTGCAAGAGCCCAGAGAAATCATCGAGTGGTTCAGTGCCAGGTCTTTGTTTTCCAGCTTTTTGATGTAACGCAGCATCTCAGTTTCTGAGTGGTACTGGTTAAACACCGGGTGCTGCAAAATTGCATCGTGACGCAGCAGGCTGGCCGGAATAGAGGTAGAACCATGTTGCACCAGCTCAGCATCCAGTGCTGCCACATCCAGCCCATGGTTGTCACCCAGCACAATGGCGAACAGCTCAGCGATATCGGCCGCTGTGGTCAGTTCGTGGAAGCTGACCGACAGGCTATCGCTCAGATCAGTGCGCAGGTTCACTTCTTTTGCCAGAGCGCGTGCAATAACGGCAGCGCGATCCGCTACTTTGAAAGTAATGGTATCGAACCAGTGGTTGTGCAACAGCTCAACACCTTTGGCTTTGAGGCCAGCAGCAAAAATATCGGCGGAGCGGTGAATGCGCTCGGCAATGGTTTTCAGGCCGTCAGGGCCATGGTAAACGGCGTAGAAGGACGCCATATTGGCCAGCAGCACCTGAGCGGTACAGATGTTGGAGTTGGCTTTTTCGCGGCGGATATGCTGCTCGCGGGTTTGCATTGCCATCCGCAAGGCGTTGTTATCGAGCCGGTCTTTCGATACACCGATAATACGGCCAGGCATCGAGCGCTTGTAAGCATCGCGGGTAGCAAAGAAAGCAGCGTGCGGGCCGCCGTAGCCCATCGGTACACCAAAACGCTGCGCCGAGCCCAGCACCACATCGGCGCCCAGCTGACCCGGGGATTTCATCAATACCAGCGCCATAATGTCGGTGGCAACGGCGACGATGGCCTTCTTGGCCTGCAAGTCGGCAATCAAAGCTGTGTCGTCGCGGACTTCGCCGCTGCTACTAGGGTATTGCAGCAAGGCACCGAACACATCGTGGTTGGCAGCCTCGCTGGCAGGACCAGTGACGATATCAAAGCCAAACATTTCGGCACGGGTTTTCACCACGTCCAGTGTTTGTGGGTGCACGTCATTGGCAATAAAGTAGCTGTTGGACTTTTTGTTTTTCGACACCCGCTTGGCCAGTGCCATGGCTTCGGCAGCGGCGGTGGCTTCATCCAGCAAGGATGCACTGGCCAGCTCCAGGCCGGTTAAGTCCAGTGTCAGCTGCTGGAAGTTCAGCAGGGCTTCTAAGCGGCCCTGGGCGATTTCCGGCTGATACGGCGTGTAAGCGGTGTACCAGCCCGGGTTTTCCAGCACGTTACGCAGGATCACGTTTG
>JAFIFR010000107.1 GCA_020831935.1 Alkalimonas sp. | reverse complement strand
GCCAGCCGGCCAATAAACTCCTGGCCATGCTGGCTTAACAGCCAGGCGATTAGCATGGCGTTACCCAGCACCACCAGCCAAAACTCGCGCTGAAAACGAAACTTGCTGCGTTTGTGCGCCAGTTGCTTTTGTGCCAGCAAAGCGCCCGGCCAGCCACCGATAAAGCTATACAGTTGCAGGCTTTCTTCCGGCAGGCGCTGCACCTGGCCGCTCACCGCTGCTGCTTTGTCTTGCTGATACAACCAGTAGGTAAAGAGACTGGCTTCGATGTACAAAATGGGCAACACATAGGGCAGGCTGCCAAACAGCAGGCCAATAATCAGCAGCATCAAAAAACCACTGCGAAAATACAGCGACACATCTTCGGCATAGTTCAGATCGATGGCCTGGCTGGTTTTGTTGGGCTGGGCTTGCTGTTTATCGGCAGCGGTAAAGTGCAACCGGGTGGCGATGGGGCGGCCATGCTTGTCTGTGCTTAGGGTAAATTGCAGCTCATCGCCAAGTTCGGGGCGAGCCGATTTGGTGACAAAGTCACGGATATGAAAAAACAGCTTTTGTTGGCTTTGCTGGCAGATGAGAAATCCGAAGCCTTTCACATCCTGCCAGAACACCACCCGGCCGGTGCGCGGCGTGTCTGATTGCTGCATGGCTTGTGTTCAAGGTTGCTGAGAGTGCCTGTTTGAGTGTAACAGAAGCCGACAGTTCCGTGTCAGTTTTTTGGAGGTAGTCAGCCTGCTGTTGCAGGCTGCTAGCTGTAGCGGTCACTGCTTAATCTGCAACCGCATGGATAAATCAATGGCTTGCACATGCTTGGTTAAAGCACCGGAGGAAATAAAATCCACCCCGGTAGCGGCCAGCTCGCGCAGCCGTTCGCTGGTGATGTTGCCGGAGACTTCCAGTTTGGCTTGCTGCTGGTTGATGGCAACGGCCTGCTGAATATCGGCCAGGCTGAAGTTATCCAGCATAATAATGTCGGCTTTGGCGGTGAGCGCCTGTTGCAGTTCCACCAGGTTTTCGACTTCCACTTCCACCGGCTTGCCGGGGAAGTTTTGCCGGGCCTGTGCCACAGCCTGGTCGATGCCACCGGCGGCGGCGATGTGGTTTTCTTTGATCAGAAAGGCATCGAACAAGCCAATACGGTGGTTTTGACCACCACCACAAAGCACAGCGTACTTTTGCGCCAGCCGTAGCCCGGGAATGGTTTTGCGGGTGTCCAGCAGTTGGGTGTGGCTGCCGGCTAATTGCTGTACATACAGATCCGTGGTGGTGGCGGTGCCGCTTAAGCTTTGCAGAAAATTCAGCGCAGTGCGTTCGCCGGTGAGCAGGCTGCGGGCTTTACCCTGCAAACGACACAGCAATTGGTTCGGGGCGACGCTGTCACCGTCCTGCACTTGCCAGTCCAGTCGCACGTTGGGGTCCAGTTGGGCAAAAACTTCATTGACCCAGGCGATGCCACAGACGATAGCGGCCTCCCGGCTGATGATGGTGGCACTGGCTTGTTGCTCAGCCGGGATCAGGCTGGCGGTGATATCGCCTTGGTCAACCGGCAGGTTGCCTAAATCTTCTGCCAGCGCGGTGGCAACAGAAGCGCGAATATGGTGCTGCAGTTCAGCGGTAATGGTCATCGACATAGGAATCAGCGTTGTATCAGGGTCAGTTGGTTGGCTTGTTGGTTGAATTCTAACTGGTTCAGAGCGCTCATGCCTAATAAAATCTCGGTTCCGGACAGATTCGGTACGATGCTGGCCTCGACCTGATAGAGCCGGATATCGCCCAGTTGCAGTTCGTCAATGCGGCTGCGCCAGGCATCGGCGATGCCGTTGGCGGTCATCACCTGAATACGCTGGCCGCGTGGCAGGCCCAGCCGACGTGCTGCCTGTTCAGAAACCGCAACCGTGGTGGCACCGGTGTCCAGCATAAAATCTGCCGCCTGGCCGTTAATCAGGGCGGTGCCGACATAATGGCCTGAGCGGTTGCGCAGCAAGGTGGTGCGAACCTCGCCTTGACTGCCATGCACACTGTGCAGCTGCTGATTCGGATTCTGCTGGCCTTGCAGGTAGCCGTGAAACCACCACACCAGCAGCCCCAGCAGGCAGAGCCAGGCCAGGATGGTGAAGCCTCTGCTTAGATGTTCTGTGGATTCAACCGGTTGCTTTTCTGTCATGCCAATTCTCTTCTGCCCAGGACCAGTGCTATGATACGGGTAAATGCGCCAATGCCAACGGAATTTCTATGCTGCCATGCCCGGTTGATAAAGTACGCCACTCGCCGCATTGCGATCAACGCCCTGTTGGCACCGAGATTGATTTGCTGGTGATCCATAACATTAGTTTACCGCCGGGCGACTTTGTTCCGGCCGATGCCGAACAAGGTGCGGTGGATGACTTTTTTTTGGGCCGATTGGACCCCAAAGCGCACCCAAGCTTTGCCAGCATCGCGTCGCTTCGGGTGTCTGCCCATTGCGTGATTTGGCGTAACGGCGCGATATGGCAGTACGTGCCTTTTGCCGAGCGCGCCTGGCATGCCGGCGTCAGCTGTTTTGATGGCCGGGAGCGCTGCAATGATTTTTCCATTGGCATTGAGTTAGAAGGCACCGATAATTTGCCGTATACTGAAGCGCAGTACCAGAGTTTAACCGAACTCACCCGGTGGCTGATGCAGCAGTACCCGGCAATCACCCCTGAGCGCATTGTCGGACATCAGCAGATTGCACCAAACCGAAAAACGGACCCAGGCCCGGCCTTTGATTGGGCACGATACCGGCTGGCATTACAGGAGAGCACGCTATGACCTTAGTAAGTATGTTACTGGCACTGATCGTGGAGCGGCTGGCCGCCCGCAGTGAGTGGTGGCAGGGCAGCCGCTATGCCGGCAGCTGGTTTCGCCTGACCGGCGACAGCAAATTGTCGGAGCTGGCGCGGCATCCGGTGGGGCAGTACGGCTGGATCCTGCTGCCCGGTGCTGTGGTGTGGGGATTGCTCTGTTTGATCGATCACTGGATGGTGACGACCCTGGTCAATGCGCTCTTGCTGCTGTTGGCGATAGGCTGTTGGAAGTACCGCCAGTTGTACAAGCAGTTTTTAAATGCTCAGGACCGAAACGATGACGAAGCGGCTTTTTTAGCCATGCAGCAGATCCGCCAATACAGCGGTCTGGAGCAAGAGGATGCCAGCTATGGCCAAAGCCTGGTGTGGCTGAACTTCCGTTATTACGCCGCTGTGTTGTTCTGGTTCTTGCTGCTGGGCGCTTTTGGCATCATCAGTTACGTTATTTTGCGGCAGCTGAATCAGCCGGCAGAGCCACAAGACACCAGTATGCAGCAACTGCAGGCTCTGCTGGTACAAGAGCATGAGGGCACCCCGGCCTACCAGCGGTTGATGCACCTGGCCGACTGGCTGCCAGCCCGTTTGTTTGGCATTGGTTTTGCGTTGGTGGGCTATTTTTCACGGGCATCCAGCAGCCTGTTGGGCTATTTCCTGGATTTTACCAGCCCGAATGAGCAGGTGGTGATTGAGGTTGCCACCGCAGCCGAGCCGATTGATGAATCGGTACTCAATACCGCCGAAGAAACGGCCATCATGGTGCAGCTGGCCAAACGCAATATACTTTTTTTCCTGGCTTTTACCGCTATCCTGACCCTGGCCGGCTGGCTGGGGTAGCCTTATCGCAGGATGAACCACAAAACCGCTGCCAGTCAGCGGTTTTTTCTTGATCAGTGTGGTCAGACCAATTTAGCCTGTCCCACTTTGCTTTGCTCTTTCTAGAGCCTTAACTCTAACTTTTTCGCTGGTTTGCGCCTGCATACTTCTTCTGCTTTATTTACTTGTTATGCAGAAACTGCTACCTTAACCACCTTAACGGATAATTGGTCTTACCAATTTACACGACTTGTACCATGGACACAGCGGGCGGCACTTTGATTATTAAACCGGCCAAATTATCGGATCGCATTGTCGAGCAGCTGGAAAACATGCT
The DNA here is from genome assembly GCA_020831935.1 of Alkalimonas sp. GTDB lineage: Bacteria > Pseudomonadota > Gammaproteobacteria > Enterobacterales > Alteromonadaceae > Alkalimonas. Next base: position 4,193 of record JAFIFR010000107.1, on the reverse strand, counting down.
GCTGGAGGGCTGCTTTGCCCCAGGACAAAAGCTGCCACCCGAGCGCGAGCTGGCCCTGCAGTTTGCCGTGTCGCGTCCATCGTTGCGCGAGGCGATCCAAAAGCTCGAAGCCAAGGGCCTGCTGAAGCGGCGTCAGGGCGGTGGTACCTATGTCTGCGACAATCTGGCGGCCGGCCTGACTGATCCATTGTTTGAACTGATTGCCCGCCATCCGGAGTCGCAGTTTGATTTGCTGGAGTTTCGTCATGCGCTGGAGGGCATTTGCGCCTATTACGCGGCGCTGCGCGGTACAGCCGCCGACTTTGCCCAAATAGAACAGCGTTATCAGAGCATTTGTCAGGCTCAGGCCAATGCCGATTTACCGGCCGAGTCGCATGCGGTGGGTGCCTTTCACCAGGCGGTGGCCGAAGCATCGCACAATGTGGTGCTGCTGCACCTGGTGCGCGGCATGACCCCCTTGGTTGAGCAGAATATTTACGCCAACCTGGCGACCATACAGCAAAAACCAGAAATCAAGGCGCAACTGAACGCCCATCGGGAACACCTGATGGAAGCCATTGTTCAGGGCGAACCAGAAAAAGCGCGTCAGGCAAGCCACCGGCACCTGGCCTACATCGAAGAAGCCCTGTTGGAAGTGGGTAAGGAGCGATCCCGGTTGGAACGCTCTTTACGGCGCTCGCAGCAGAGCGATGCAACCTGACACCCCGATGCGTCGTGGTGTGAACAACCTAAGGAATCCCGATATGTCTGAAGTCAGTCAAGTGGACATCGATGCACTCGAAACCAAAGAGTGGCTGCAAGCGCTGGAGTCAGTGGTCCGTGAAGAAGGGGTCGAGCGTGCCCAGTTCTTGCTGGAGCAGGTGCTGGAACAAGCCCGGCTGGATGGCGTGGACATGCCAACCGGCGTGACCACCAACTACATCAACACCATTCCACCGCAAGACGAGCCGGCTTACCCGGGCGATGTCAATCTGGAGCGTCGTATTCGCTCAGTGATCCGCTGGAATGCCATTATGATTGTGCTTCGGGCTTCGAAAAAAGAACTGGAGCTGGGTGGCCATATGGCATCTTTCCAGTCCTCGGCGGCCTTTTACGAGACCTGCTTCAATCATTTCTTCCGCGCACCGAACGACAAAGACGGTGGCGATTTGGTGTTTTATCAGGGCCACATTTCGCCCGGTATTTATGCCCGCGCCTTTGTTGAAGGCCGTTTAACCGCCGAGCAGCTGGATAACTTCCGGCAGGAAGTCGATGGCAAGGGCCTCTCCAGCTACCCGCATCCCAAGCTGATGCCTGAGTTCTGGCAGTTCCCGACCGTATCGATGGGGCTGGGCCCGATTGCCGCCATTTATCAGGCGCGCTTCTTGAAGTATTTGGATGGCCGCGGCTTAAAAGATACCAGTCAGCAGCGCGTTTATGCTTTCCTTGGCGATGGCGAGATGGATGAGCCGGAATCGCGCGGTGCTATTTCCTTTGCCGCCCGTGAAGGCCTGGGCAATTTATGCTTCCTGATTAACTGCAACCTGCAGCGGCTGGATGGCCCAGTGATGGGCAACGGCAAAATCATTCAGGAGCTGGAAGGCTTGTTCCGTGGTGCCGGCTGGAACGTGATCAAAGTGGTCTGGGGCAGTGGCTGGGACAAGTTGCTGGCCAAAGACACCACCGGCAAGTTGCTGGAGCTGATGAACGAAACCGTTGACGGCGATTACCAGACTTACAAATCCAAAGATGGCGCCTATGTGCGCAAGCATTTCTTTGGTCGTTACCCGGAAACGGCGGCCCTGGTTGCCGACATGACCGACGAAGAAATCTTTGCCTTAAAACGCGGCGGCCATGAGCCATCCAAGCTGTATGCGGCCTTTAAAGCGGCGCAGGAGTGCAGCGACAAGCCCACCGTGATTCTGGCGAAAACCGTCAAAGGTTACGGCATGGGTGAGGCGGCCGAAGGCAAGAACATTGCCCACCAGGTGAAGAAAATGGACATGACGCATGTGAAGCAAATTCGCAAGCGTCTGGGCCTGGAAGACTTTATCAGCGAAGATCAGGTGGATGAACTGCCGTACATCACGCTGGAAGAAGGCTCGCCAGAGCACCGCTACCTGCACGAGCGCCGCAAAGCATTGCATGGCTACACGCCGGTACGGTTGCCGCGCTTCAGTGGCGAGCTGACCCTGCCAGAGCTCAGTGCATTCGAGCCGTTGCTGGACGAGCAAAAGCGTGATATTTCTACCACCATGGGCTTTGTGCGGGCGCTGAATATCCTGTTAAAAGACAAGCACATCGGCAAGCAGATTGTGCCTATTATTGCTGATGAAGCCCGGACCTTCGGCATGGAAGGCCTGTTCCGTCAAATCGGTATTTACAACCCGCGCGGTCAGGGCTATACGCCGGAAGATCGCTCTGTGGTGTCGTACTACAAAGAAGATGTGTCGGGTCAGGTGTTGCAAGAGGGCATCAACGAGCTGGGCGCCATGTCGTCCTGGGTGGCGGCGGCAACCTCATACAGCACCAACGATTTGCCGATGATCCCGTTCTACATTTATTACTCGATGTTTGGTTTCCAGCGGGTGGGCGATATGGCCTGGCTGGCCGGCGATCAGCAAGCGCGTGGTTTCCTGCTGGGTGCCACCGCCGGTCGTACCACACTGAACGGCGAAGGTTTGCAGCATGAAGACGGCCACAGCCATATTCAGGCTGGTACCGTACCGAACTGCATTTCCTACGATCCAACCTACGCTTACGAGCTGGCGGTGATCATTCAGGACGGCATTCGCCGGATGTACGGCCCTGAGCAGGAGAATGTGTATTACTACATCACGGTAATGAACGAAAACTATCACCATGGAGCCATGCCGGAAGGTGCGGAAGAAGGCATTCGCCGTGGTATTTACAAGCTGGAAAGCCTGACTGGCGACAAGGCGCAGGTGCAACTGCTGGGCTCCGGCACCATCCTGAACGAAGTGCGCAAGGCGGCGCAAATCCTGAGCGAAGAATACAGCATTGGCTCCAATGTTTATTCCGTCACCTCGTTCAACGAGCTGGCGCGCGATGGTCAGGCCTGCGAGCGTTATAACATGTTGCACCCGGAAGCAGATGAGCAAGTGCCTTACATTGCCACCGTGATGAACAATGCGCCGGCTATTGCCGCCACCGATTACATGAAGAGCTATGCCGAGCAGGTGCGGGCCTTTGTGCCGGCAGAGTCATACAAGGTACTGGGCACCGATGGCTTTGGCCGCTCGGACAGCCGCGAAAATCTGCGTCGTCACTTTGAAGTGAACGCGGAGTACATTGTGGTGGCTGCATTGAACGAGTTGGCCCGCAAAGGCACGCTGAAAAAAGCCGTGGTGGCCGATGCCATCAAAAAGTACGGCATCGACAGCGATAAAACCAACCCACTGTATGCATAAGAGGACGACCAATGAGTATTGAAATTCATGTGCCGGACATTGGTGCCGATGAAGTTGAAGTGACCGAAATCCTGGTCAGCGTTGGCGATACCGTGGAGCCAGACCAATCCCTGTTGACGGTAGAGGGCGACAAAGCCTCGATGGAAGTCCCGGCCAGCGAAGGTGGTGTGGTCAAAGCCATAAAGGTCAGCACCGGCGATAAAGTGAAAACCGGTAGCCTGATTATGGTGTTTGAAGCCGCTGAAGCCGATGATGCAGCGGATGCGCAAGAAATAGCAGACGAGACCAAAGCTGAGGACGCTGCCGACAGCGCAGATGCTGCCAGCAGCGAAGAAAAAGACGTTGAAGTGCCGGATATCGGTGGCGACGAAGTCGAAGTGACTGAAATCATGGTCAGTGTTGGTGACAGCGTCGAGGCCGAGCAATCCCTGCTCACCGTCGAAGGCGACAAAGCCTCGATGGAAGTGCCGGCACCTTTTGCCGGTACCGTCAAAGCCATCAAGGTCGCCACCGGCGATAAAGTGAAAACCGGCAGTTTGATCATGGTGTTTGAAGTGACAGGCTCTGGCAGCAAGGCCAACAAGCCGGCTTCAAGCGAGCAAAAAGCCGAGAGCAAAGCCGACAGTAAAGCAGATGCCAAAACCGAATCAGCAGCAAAAGCCGATAACAAGCCAGCTGCCAGCGACAGCAAAGCAGCCGGCAAGGATGAGTTTGTTGAAAACGATGCTTATGCCCATGCGTCACCGGTGGTGCGGCGCTTAGCGCGCGAGTTTGGCGTCAATT
>JAFIFR010000368.1 GCA_020831935.1 Alkalimonas sp. | reverse complement strand
AATACGAAAAGTGGTATGCGCTGTACGAGGCCATTGCTACTGTCCTTTACACGCCTGGCTATGTCACCAAAAACAAGACACATGTTCGCGACAGCATCGATCTGAAGCGCATTATGATCTTTGTTTGGCTGGCGTTGTTCCCGGCACTCTTCTTCGGCATGTTTAATGTCGGACACCAGGCTGTCGCAGCATTGGCTGAAGGCTTTGGTACGCCGGATACCTGGCAGGTTGGGGTTTTCCACTTGCTTGGCGGTAGCCTGACAGAAAGTTCTGGCTGGGGCATGAAACTGCTGTACGGTGCTTGCTGGTTCCTGCCGATTTACGCTACTGTCTTTGTGGTGGGTGGATTCTGGGAAGTGCTGTTTGCTTCGGTCCGTAAGCACGAAGTCAACGAAGGTTTCTTTGTGACCTCCATCTTGTTTGCGCTGATCCTGCCTGCGACCATTCCGCTGTGGCAAGCTGCCTTGGGCATTACCTTTGGTGTGGTGGTAGCCAAAGAGGTATTCGGCGGTACTGGCCGTAACTTCCTTAACCCGGCACTGGCGGGTCGAGCTTTCCTGTTCTTTGCTTACCCGGCAGAAATCTCCGGTGATGCTGTCTGGACTGTGGCCGATGGTTACTCGGGTGCAACCCTGCTCAGCCAAGGCCAAAATGCGACGCTGGATTACAGCGACATGCAGCTGTGGTGGGATTCTTTCCTGGGCTTTATTCCTGGCTCTGTTGGTGAAACCTCAACCCTTGCGCTGTTAATTGGTGGTTTGGCCTTGATCTACTTCCGCATTGCCTCCTGGCGCATTGTGCTGGGTGTCATGGTCGGTATGGTGCTGACAGCCTTGCTGTTTAACGCCATTGGCTCAGACACCAATCACTTGTTTGCTATGCCATGGCATTGGCACCTGGTGATCGGCGGCTTTGCAATCGGTATGTTCTTTATGGCTACCGACCCTGTTTCAGCGTCTTTCACCAACCAGGGTAAATGGGCTTACGGCATTTTGATCGGTTTTATGGTGGTGATGATTCGGGTAGTGAACCCGGCCTATCCGGAAGGGATGATGCTGGCGATCCTGTTCGCCAACCTGTTCGCGCCATTATTTGATTTCTTCGTGGCACAGGCCAATATCAAACGGAGGCTGGCACGCAATGTCTAGTAACAACGATACCATC
>JAFIFR010000106.1 GCA_020831935.1 Alkalimonas sp. | reverse complement strand
CTGCGCGCCGATGCCAATCAGGTCTATGCCGGCGAGACCTCGGCCAAGTTCACCGCGGCACAACCTTTTCAGTTTTTAGGATTAACTGCCGAGTAGTGCAAGCAGCCGGTTGTAGCTTTTTGCAGCCGGCTTTAATGCCCGTCCAGCAACACAAAGCCCAACATCAAGCCAATACCCGTAAACAAGGCCAGATGCTGTGACAGCAAGCGTTGTTGCCACAAGCCTTTTAGCAATGGGTAGAGATCGATCAAGGCAATGTATAAGAAACCACCTGCCGTAATTGCTAATAGCGCTGCCAGTGGCAGTACCAGCCATTGGCCTGCAAGATAGAGCAACAAAGCGCCGGCAAACACCGGCAGGCTGCACAGCGCATTTAACCCAATGGCGCGCTTAAAACTGGCACCGCCATGCAGCAGGATGGCCACATCCGACAATTCCTTCGGCAGTTCATGCCATACCACCGCCAACGTGGTGGCCCAGCCCAGCGCCGGATCAACCAGAAAGCTGGCGCCTATCAGAATGCCATCGACCGCATTGTGCAGGCCATCGCCCAGCAGATTCATCCGGGCATAGGCCGGCAGCTTTTCTTCCTGCGTTGGCAGCTCATGACGGTGCCAGTGCAATCCCTGCTCCAGCCCATGGAACAACAAAAAACCGCACAGAACTGCCAGCATTACCGGATGCGATGAGGCTGAGAGCTCTAACGCTTCCGGGATAAGATGCAAAAAAGCACTGCCCAGTAACACACCAATGGCCAGACACAACAGCAAGGGCTGTAGCCAGGTCAGCCAGGGCCGTGCCAGCAGCAGCAACAAGCCGCCGAACACCGCCACCAGCACCACTAAGGATGCGGCCATCATCAATTGCCACAGCATAGGAATCCCTTTTAATGTGATAATATCACAATTAGTCTAGCGCAATTTAGCCTTGCCGTGCTTTAAATCGTGGGTTGGTTTTGCAAATCACAAAAACTTTGCCACGCCGCTTGACGATCTGGCAATCCGGGTGACGATTCTTGGCGGACTTTAGCGAGGACAATACTTTCATGCGTTTTCTCCTTTGCCAGCCAAAAAGCGACCAAACTTCTTGCCGAAGTTCGCCATCCGACCTTCGCTGCTGATTTGCTTTTGCTTACCAGTATAAAACGGGTGGGAGGCACTGGATACATCCAACGGCACATAAGGGTAAGTGTTGCCATCACGCCACGTTTTGGTGCGTTCGGTTTGAATGGTAGAGCCGACCAAAAAATAGGCATCGGCCGCCATGTCGTGAAACAGAACCTGGCGGTACTCAGGGTGAATAGTGGGTTTCATGCGATCTCCTAGCGTTCAACAATAGAGACTGCATTTTATTGAGAATGATTCTTAATTGCAATTAATTTGTGATAGTATCACTTAATAAACCCGGCTTAACCAAGGGCAGTATCCAGCACCAGCATCAGCACAAAACCCAGCATCAGGCCATTGGTGGCAGCCATTTCATGGCCCTGCCGGTGCGACTCAGGGATCATTTCATGGCTTATCACAAACAACATGGCACCTGCCGCCATCGCCAGCCCCCAGGGCAGCAGCATCGGGTTGGTCATCACAATGGCACCGATCACCGCCATGATGGGCTCGACCAAACCGGATAACATGCCGACACTGAGTGCTAATAATCGGCTGTACCCAACAGCCAGTAAGGCCATCGCCACCACAAAGCCTTCCGGCACATTCTGCAACGAAATACCGGTCGCCAGCGCCGAAGCCCCGACCGCATCGCCACTGGCATAGGCCACTCCAATCGCCAGGCCTTCCGGGATATTGTGCAGAATGATGGCTATCACGAACAACCAACTGCGCTTCAAGGCCAGTGCCTGGTGGCCTTCAGTCCCTTTGATGAAATGCTCGTGTGGCACACTGCGCTCCAGCGCCAGCATCAACAAAGCACCCAGCAAAATTGCAGTAGCCACTTGTGTTGGCCCTTGCCAGCTGCTCAGGGCACTGCCCTCAAACAAGTCCAATGCAGGCACGATCAGCGAAAAAATGCTGGCTGCCAGCATGACACCACCACCAAAGCCCAGCATGGCCGCGTGCAACCGGGCCGAAAGCTTGCGAGAGAACAAAGCGGGCACTGCGCCTGCGGCTGTCGCCACAGCGGCCACCATGCCGGCATAAAACGCAAAACGCACATGCTCTTGCTGCTGCATCAGCAGCACTAGCTGCTGAATACCATAGCCCGCCCCCAACAGCACAATCGCCCAGCCAAGCAACTTGCGCGGGGTTAACTTTGTGCTTTTGCTCAAACTGGCTGTATTCATGCTGCTCTCCAAACGACTGCTCATTTCAGTATAGGGCCTAATCGTCGGTAGAAAAGGCTTTAGATGAGAATTGTTCTCAATTTAAATAGATGGCCATGTTCGTTTTTTTTGATTAAAAGAAAAACTGTTAATCGCCAAAGCTTAATCAGCAAAGCGCCGGGCGACTTCTTGCCAGTTGATCACCCGATAGAAGGCGTCAATGTAGTCCGGCCGCTTATTCTGATACTTGAGGTAGTAGGCATGCTCCCAGACATCGAGCCCCAGAATCGGGATCTGCCCATCCATCCAGGGGCTGTCCTGATTGGCGGTGCTGGTGACTTCCAGCCGGCCAAGATCGTTGATCACCAACCAGGCCCAACCACTGCCAAAGCGACTGAGCGCTGCCTGAGTAAACTGCTGTTTAAAGATATGAAAACCATCAAAGTCGCATTGAATCGCTTTGGCCAGCTCTCCTGTGGGCTCGCCACCGCCCTGTGGCGACATCACCTGCCAGAACAAGGAGTGATTGGCATGGCCGCCACCATGGTTGCGCACCGCCAGCTGCAGCTCTGGCGGCAACTCCTGAATGCGTTGCAGCAGCTCGGTCAGTGGCCAATCGCCATAACGACTACCAGTCAGAGCTTGATTCAAGCCATTGACGTAAGTTTGGTGGTGACGCTGATGGTGAATTTGCATGGTCAGTGCATCCAGATGAGGCTCCAATGCAGCGTAATCGTAAGGCAGTGCTGGTAATTCGAATGGCATATCATTTCTCCACAAACGCATAATCGATAATCATTATCATTTGCATTCAGGAGAAAAGCAAGGCATGCTGTTGAAACAACCCGCGACAGGAGACCATGATGGAACTGATTGAAGACTGGAAAACCCTGCAGCGCATGGGGAATCAAGCGTTTGCGCAGCAGCATTGGCAAAATGCCGCCCACTTCTACTTGCACAGCATACTGATGCTACGTCATCACCTGCCCGCGCTGTTGCAACCTCCGGCTCAGGGAGCCACTTTAGGGGTGATTTGCTTATCCATCGCTGTGCAAAACCTGGCCGACTGCTACCATCGTCAGGGGCGTACCAAGCGCAGCACCCTAGTGCTGAACCGGGCATTGCGGGACTTTCAGATGCTGCAATCCTTGCTTTGTGCCAGTCATCCAGCGACCGTGGCCTTACTTCGAGAATCCTGCCGGCTGCGGCAATTGCTCTATGCTCATCAGGCAGCGGGGACAGAACTGAACAATCCGCTGATACCAGGGATTTGGGGAAACACGGCCAGTGGCCGGCTGCACTAGCCGGCCACTGGCCAGGGACAGATTCAAGTCTGCGATTGCAGGTAATTGGGCAGGCCCAGCAGTTTGATCAGGCGCAGCTGCTGCTCCAGCCAGTAGGCGTGGTCGTTTTCCGTGTCATTGAGCAGTTGTTGCAGGATGCTGCGGGTGACGTAATCCTGCTCCTGCTCGCACAGTGCCATCGCATCTTTCAGCAAACGCTGGACTTTGTATTCCACATCCAGATCATTTTGCAGCATTTCCGGCACATCCTTACCCACCTTAATGCCATCACGCTTGGTTAAATCCGGTGTTCCTTCCAGAAAAAGGATCCGTTCGATCAGCGCAGCGGCATGGCCTTTTTCATCGTCGAACTCATGATCAATGCGCTCAAAAAGCTTCTGCAGACCCCAGTCCTGATACATCCGTGAATGGATGAAGTACTGGTCCATCGCGGCCAGCTCATTGGCCAAAATGGTGTTTAAAGTATCGATAATGTGTTGCTTGCCTTGCATCAGGCACCTCCAGCTTGCAGTTGCAGGTAGTTGGCCAAACCCATGCTGCCAATCAATTGTTGCTGTGTTTCCAGCCAATCCACGTATTCTTCTTCGTCTTCCAGCATCTCGGTCAGCAGGTCACGGCTGACATAATCCTGATGCTGCTCGCACAACGCTATGGCTTGCTTGAGTTGGGGCAGTTGTTGCAGCTGGAAATCCATGTCGCATTGCAGCATTTCTTCGGGGGCTTCGCCAATGTTGAGCTTGCCAAGCGCTTGCAGATTGGGCAAGCCTTCCAAAAACAGGATCCGTTCGATTAACGCATCGGCCTGTTTCATATCCAGAATGGATTTTTTATAGCACGCATCGTTCAGGCTTTTTAAGCCCCAGTTTTTAAACATGCGGGCATGCAAAAAAAACTGATTGATGGATGTCAGTTCCGTGGTCAGCAACTGATTCAGTTGCGCCAGTACCTGTGGCTGGCCTTGCATAGCAAACTCCGAGAATGAAAACGGGAACTAAGCTTAGCTCAAAGGAGCGGAAAACACAAAAAACCCTTCCTTGTCAATAACATAATATTGATAACGATTCGTCTTTAGGATGTGTTTTCAATCTGCAGGCTCCGTCACAAAGCCAAGCTGCTCAATCCCCGCTTGTTGTGCCAGAGCCATCAGCCGCACTATGTGTTGATAAGGCACATCTTTATCGCCCTGCAGATGCAGGACCGGCTGCTGAGCAACCGCTTGCAGTAAGCGCTGTTGCATTTGCTGCTCGCTCACCAGCTCCTGTTGCCAGTACCATAGCCCCTTGTTATCCACCGATACGACTACCACCTCGGGCTCAGTCTGAGCCGGTTGCTCACTGGCTGTTGGCAGGTTCACCGCGACCACCTGGGTCAGTAACGGCATGGTGATCATAAAGAGGATCAGCAGTACCAGCATCACATCCACCAGAGGCGTCATATTCAGCTCGGTCATCATCTCTTGTTGCGGCTCTAAGCCTCCACCAAAAGCCATCTTACCGGACCTCCCGTAACTGCGCATGCTTGCGCTGCAGTGGCGCAGCACCGGTCAGAAAGTAGGCATGCAGCTGATGGGCAAAACGATTCAACTTACTATGCACCCCTCGATTTGCCCGGCTCAGGGCGTTGTAACCAATTAAAGCCGGAATGGCTACCACCAGGCCAGCCGCCGTGGTCAGCAGAGCCTCCCCAACCGGCCCGGCGATTTTATCCAGTGCCACCTGGCCAGAGGCACTGATGCTGATCAAGGCTTGATAAATGCCCCAGACCGTGCCAAACAACCCCAAAAAGGGTGCTGTGGCAGCAATGGATGCCAAAATAGCCAGGCCCCGATGCAGGCCTTCCATCGATGCATCGATGCTGCCACGCAAACAGGAGGTGAGCCAGTCGGTCAATGGCAAATGCCCATGCAAATCGGAAGTATGCAACCGATGATGTTCGACGGCATCCGCGCCTTCCAGCGCCAGCCGCTGAAACGGGTTATCCGGCCGCTGTTGCTGCAGTACGGTCAAGCCATCGGCAAAGCTCTGACAATGCCAGAAACGCTGCATGGCGGCCTGACCCGGCCGATGCAATTGCCACAGATGATAACCACGAATAACCAGGACACTCCAGCTTACCAGTGACATCAGCAGCAGCAAAAACATCACAGCCCGGCTTAACGGATCGCCATACAACCAAAGATTGGAAAAACTCATCGAGGTGCTGTCCATTTATGCTCCTGTTACTGCAATTGAAAGGTGATAGGTTGCTGGTAACGGTAAGCGATGGCAGTGTCTCCCTGCCGGGCTGGTTCAAAACGCCATTGCCGTACCGCTTCCAGCGCAGCCTGATCCAGCCTTGGGAAGCCACTGCTTTGCAAGACTTCCAGCTCACTGATGCGTCCATCGGCTTCGATCAGCAGCTGCAACAACACCGTGCCTTCTTCCCGCAGTCGCCTTGATAACCTAGGGTAGGGCGGTGCCGGATTGTCCAGATGGCTGGCATCTGCTCTGGGCGCCGTCACCGGGGCACTGGCTGGAGGTTCCGGCTCTTGCGGCGTTTCGGCAGGTTCAGGCGGTAGCTCTGTTTGCTGTTGCAAAAGTGGCTCTGGTTTTTGGGGCTCTGGTACCGGTTCAGGCTGATGTGACCATTCCCCATCCGCTGTTACTGGTAATGGCTCAGGCACCGGAGTCGGCTGCGGAGCAGGCTCTGTGGGCTTCGGTTCAGGCAGAGGCACCTGCTCTGCAACAGGTTCAGGCTGGATAGCCGCTGCAGCCTGTACCAAGGCCCCCTGCAACACAGGGGGTTGCATAGTCTGCTCCGGTATAGGCCCCCGAGCAAAAGCCAGCAATACCAGTGCATGCACCACCACGACCAGCAGCACCAACCCTAAAGCACTCCAGCGCTTCGGGTTTTGGGCCTGAATGACCCTAGGTTTGCTCTCCTCAGCACAGGTAGTAAACTCAGGCAGACAGGCAGCAGCTGTCATTGGCGACTCCGGAAAGTAATGGAACACAGCAAATGCGAATGATATCAATTATCATTAACTACAGCAAGGGTTCGCTTTATCGTAACCAACCGCTATTAACCGCAGGGTTCTGGTACTGGCTGTTTTTTTCCGCTTAAATGCAGGAACCTATCCCCATTTGACTAAAGACTATGCTTCGCTCCCTCTTACTTGTCTGTCTGCTTCTGAGTAGCAGCTTCAGTTATGCCAACTCCCGCCAGATTGAGATTGATCAGGCGGTGGAAACCAAACACCAAACCCGCATTAACGGGCAACGCATACAGTACAGCGCCTTAACCGGTACGCAGCCGGTCTGGGATGAGCAGGGCGAGCCGGTAGCCACCTTGTTTTACACCTACTATCGCCGTACCGATGTCTCCGATGTTGGCAAACGACCTTTGATGATTTCGTTTAATGGCGGCCCCGGCTCCGCCTCGGTCTGGATGCATGTCGCCTACACCGGGCCCAAGGTGTTAAACATTGATGCCGAAGGCTACCCGGTGCAGCCTTATGGGGTGAAAGCCAACCCTTACTCGGTACTGGATGTGGCCGATATTGTCTTTGTGAACCCGGTCAACACCGGCTATTCGCGGGTGGTGCCCAATAGCCAGGGCGAGTTGTTATCCCGCGAGCAACAGCGCGAGCTATTCTTTGGTGTCAATGCCGATGTCAGCTATCTGGCTGAGTGGATCAATACCTTTGTGACCCGTCACAACCGCTGGACGTCACCAAAGTTTCTAATTGGCGAAAGCTATGGCACCACCCGGGTAGCCGGCCTGGCGCTGGAGCTGCAAAACCGTCAATGGATGTACTTAAATGGGGTGATTCTGGTGTCGCCAACCGACATGGGCATCGACCGTCAGGGACCGGTCAAAGCAGCCAACCGCCTGCCTTATTTTGCCGCCACCGCCTGGTATCATGGCGTGCTGCCAGCCGATTTGCAGCAACGCGACTTGTATGAGCTGTTGCCAGAAGTCGAAGACTTTACTCTGAATCAGTACCTGCCAGCGCTGGCCAAAGGTGCCTTTATTGACGATGCCGAAAAACAACGCATTGCCGAGCAGGTAGCCCGCTATTCTGGCTTGTCCTTGCAGTCGGTGCTGGGCAGCAACCTGGATATCGATACCGCCTTTTTCTGGAAAGACTTACTGCGCGATCAGGGGAAAACCGTCGGCCGGCTGGACTCCCGCTATTTAGGCATTGATAAGAAAGAAGTTGGCGAACGGCCAGATTACTGGGCAGAGCTGACCTCCTGGTTGCACTCGTTCACCCCGGCCATCAACCACTACATTCGTAATGATCTGAACTACGTCACCGACATCAAGTACAACATGTTCGGCCCGGTGCACCCCTGGGACAGAAGCAACGACAACACCGGCGATAACCTGCGCCAGGCGATGGCACAAAACCCCTATCTGCAAGTGCTGTTTCAAGCCGGTTACTACGATGGCGCCACCACCTACTTTGATGCCAAGTACAGCATGTGGCAGTTGGATCCCAGCAGCAAGATGCGCGATCGGTTGCACTTTGCCGGCTACCGCAGCGGCCATATGATGTACCTGCGCTACGAGGATTTGAAAAAGTCCAATGACGATTTGCGCAACTTTATCCGTGCGGCCTTGCCGGCGGAAGGTCAGGCTGCTAAGTACTAGTTGTTGCGTACCCCACT
>JAFIFR010000105.1 GCA_020831935.1 Alkalimonas sp. | reverse complement strand
GTAGAATAGAGAAACCGCAACCAACCACGGTATTGTCGTGTCGCATTGCTATCAATTTCAGGCCGCTGACTGGCCAACACAGAACCTCTCCGATTGTTGTTCAGAACATGACACCGCCTTGCTGTGCACCGAGCACGGTGAGCTCAGGGTCCAAACCAACTCCCCTGTAGCCGGCTGGAGCGCAGCATCGTTGCAGCCGCAACTCAGTAATGTTACCCCCCAGGCCAGCCTGCGTATTTTTGGCGGCGCCCTCACTTTTGCTCAATTGCCGGCACTTTTTGCCAGCTGCCCCGTGCTGGAACAGCAAGTGCTGGCGCTGCGCTTGTATCAGCCACATCCGGATTTATCGCCAGCCCTGGTGTTGCAGCTGCCAACGCTGTTATCGCAGCATGCGCAGCAGGATGTTCGGCAATGGGCGCAGGCACAAGCGCTGGAGCTGGTGTATCTGGAGCAAGCACCCAGCCTGAGTGAGCCCGGCTTGCTGCTGATGGACATGGACTCGACCGCCATAGAAATTGAATGCATCGATGAAATTGCCCGCAAAGCCGGTGTTGGCGATGAAGTTGCTAAGGTCACGGCCCGCGCCATGCGTGGCGAGCTGGATTTCGCTGCCAGCTTGCGCGAGCGGGTGGCGGCACTGAAAGGCGCCGATGCCACTATCCTGGCCGAAGTGTTGGCCGAGCTGCCTTTGATGCCAGGGCTGACCGAGCTGGTTGCACAGCTCAAGCGTTACCACTGGCATGTGGCAATAGCCTCAGGCGGTTTTACCTATTTTACCAAGGCGCTGGAGCAGCAACTGGGCTTGTCAGCGACCTTTGCCAACGAGCTGGCAATTTTGGATGGCAAACTGACTGGTGAAGTGCAGGGCGCTATTGTCGATGCCAACACCAAAGCCAGGGTGTTAGGGCAGTTGGCCACTCAGTACCATCTGGCAAAACAGCAAACGGTGGCGATTGGCGATGGTGCCAATGATTTGCCGATGCTTGCTGAAGCAGGGCTTGGTGTTGCGTTTCATGCCAAGCCACTGGTACAGGCCAAAGCGAAAGCGGCGATTCGGCACGGTTCTTTGCTGCAGCTGCTGTATTTGCTGGACTAACTGGTCTGATGAAGCACCAACAGCATTCGTACTTTTTACCGGTGAAAGGCTATCAGTTGCATATTCGCCGCTTGTTGCCGCTGCATCAGCCGATTGGCGCTGTGCTGATGCTGCATGGGGCCATTGGCAATGGCCGGATTTTCTACAGTGGCTCCGGCAAAGGCTTGGGCTGCTATCTGGCCGATCAGGGCTTTGCAGTCTACTGTGCCGACTTTGCCGGCCGGGGCCGCTCCTTACCACACAGCTCCAGTGGCTTTGATCACAGCCAGCAGCAGTTAATTTGCCAGGATATTCCGGCGTTAGTGCGCCATGTTGCTGAAGCGAATCAGCAGGCGCTGCATCTGATCGCGCACTCTTGGGGTGGGGTGCTGGCTGCGGCCAGTTTAAGTCGTCATCCTGAGTTGTTGCCGCTGGTGCAATCCAAAGTCTGTTTTGGCAGTAAACGCCGCATCCGGATACAAAGCCTGGAGAAAAAATTAAAAATCGACTGGCTATGGAACCGGTTTGCACCCTGGCTGGCAGAGCGGCACGGCTACTTTCCGGCCAAGCGCTGGCGTTTGGGCGCTGATGATGAACCCAGACAATTCTTGCTCGATTGCATTCGCTGGATTGAGCAGGATGCCTTTGTTGATTGCAGCGATGGTTTTGATTACCAAAGCTCGGCTCAAAGCACGGCCTGGCCGGAGCTGTGGCACTTTGTGGCAGAAAAAGATCGGGTGCTGGGGCATCCGGATGATGTCAAAGCCTTTATCGCAGAAGCCCATCAACATCAGACGCGTTTCACGCATCTTGGCAAAGCTGCAGGTGCTCTTGTGGATTACGACCATGTCAGCATGTTAACGCACCCTATGGCGGTGCAGGATCACTTTCCTAAATTGCTGCAGTGGCTTCAGCAGTTGACTGAGCGCTGAGCAAGCGCTGACGTAAGCTGCGCTGCTGCTGACGCTGTGTCTCTGGGATCCCGAGCCGCAACAGCAACTCTTCGCTGATATCAATCAATTCACCTACGCCGACCACACTCCAGAGCTCTTCTTCCAGCAGCTTGGCTTTGTGAATGGCATACTGGCTAATGTAGCTGAGTTCTTTGGCGATAAAGTCGCTGTCCGGCCGGCCGGTGCGAGACAGCCAGATCCGGTAACAGAAAACCGCAGCCTTGTCCTCGATTAACCGTTGGATAAAGGCATGCTTGTCCGGCTCTTTGTTAAATTCATAATCGTAATGACAGCTGAGCTCCGGTGGCCCTTCCGGTTGTGGCAGCACTTTCAGGTACAGCTCGTAGCATTGCGGCGGATCTTGCCGCTTCATCTGCTTCAATTGGCTGGCAAAGGTTAAGCTGACGGCGTTGTGCTTGATCAGTGGCTCGATGTTGATTTGTTCCGGCGATGCAGGCAACTGGCCGAGCAGTTGATGCAAGCTGGCTGGCAGCCCTCCCTGCGCAATGGCCTTCATCTCGTAGCGGATGCCTTTGCGGTGCAGGTAAAATGGGAAGCTATCCACGGCTTTAATCAGCATATTGCGCAAGGCTGGCGCTAAGCCGGGATGTTTGACCTGCTCCTCTGCCACCGTTAGCTTGCTGCGGTTGTTTTGAATCAGCAGTTGGAAAAACTCCTTGCCGGCATGCCCCTGATCATTTTCCAGCACTTTCAGGTTCATGATGGTGCCACTTTTGCTGATGGCCATGACTTCATACGGCAGTTGTTTCAGGCTGTATTTGCTGCTTATTTTTTGCAAGTCCGGCAGGTTCAGCCGCACGATATCCCCACGCTGCAAGTGAACCGGCAGCAGGGTCTCAATTTGCATGCCGTTGGGCGAAAAGTCGCGGCTAAAGGCTTCAGGCTGCGCTTCTTCTTTGGCGTTGAAGCACTCCACCGTCGTTTTGTAGAGGTAACGGTCTTCCGAGCGAAGATTGACGTACTTGACCGGGATGGCTTCACAAAAGGGCAGCTGATTGAGCTTGGGATGAGCAAATTGATTCAGTTGTCGAATTAAGGATTTGTCATAGCTGTGCTGTTGATACCAGGAAGTGCTGCTGTCGTTGGTCAGATCCGTCATGCTGACGATAAAGCGCAGTGGGCTTAGATAAGCATCCAGCAAGCGGGTGTTGCTGCCAGGCGCTTTGCCTTCGGAACCCGGCAGTTGAAAGTGCAGCTGGCTGAAGTCGGCTGAGGTGGTTAAAAAGCTAAGCTGGAACACTTTCCAGCTTTTTTTGCTGGCCCCAAAACCTTGAAACAAGCTAAGCAGTGCAGGATCCGCCTGCAGTTCGGCTGTGGTTGCAGTGTAGAAGTACAATTTGCCTTTGGCGGCATGGGTGAAGCAGTACAGCAGGGTTTGCCGTTGGCCTTCGGGTTGCTGCAGCAGCTGCTTTAACCGCTTGGCGCTGAGTACCTGAGGCAGCACCGAGCGCTGCAGTTCGTCCTGAAAGTAATGAAAGCTGGCTCTGTTGTTTTCGGTGGTTAACGCGCACTGTGGGTTTGACTTGCCCTGATGGACAGCAATAAACACTTGCAGGCTGCTGGTTCGGGGCACAAAAAACTGCTCGTACCCTTTAACAATGACGGCATCCAACGCATTGTCCAGGTTCAGCTTGTAGCGGCGCTTGTTGCCCCGGATAAAACGGTCAATAAAGCTGGAGAACTCTTGCTCCTGCTCGTTGCTTTGCTCCAGACGCTTTAAGCGCAGTTGCTGGCTGCGTTGGTCCAAAGGGCTTGCCTCGACCAGCTGATAGCGGATTGGGTTGTTGCGATCCAGGGTGTACTCTTGTTCCAGCTCGCGGAAAAAAATACCCAGCTCCGTATTGGCTTCCAGTTTCACCTGACGGGCCAGTTTCAGTTTGCAGCCTTGCACCGAAATATCGGTGGTTTGAGCACTGTACTTTTTGCCGTTTTCCAGCACGATTTCAACGGTAATGCTGTAATTCATCCGTTCTTCGCTGCGGTTGATGTAGCTGCCAAACTGCACCAGTCGGGCCTGGTGTTTGCTCAGCGACTCTTGCGCTTCTTCCGTTTTGGCTGCGTCGTCATTATTCAAAGCCTTTTTGATACGGGCTTCGGTTTCTTTGCGGTGCATGACCCGGTAGTTGTTGTCGGTGTTCATGACATCTTCGTACACACCCAGGGTAAAGCGTCCATAATCACGAATGCCCTGCTCAAATACTTCAATGGCATTCTCATCCATGTAATGGGTTTTGCCCTCATGTTCGTACGGCCGTACCTGACCATCGACATGGCCGCGTAAGTCAATGTAGAAGTCACAAGGCTGAGACAGCCGCTTGAGCTCCATTTTTAACAAGAACTGTTTGGACTTGGGCAGTTCGCTGGTCAGCACAGCAAACATCTGATCGAAATCAGATGTCTGGACTGAGCTTTTTAACCGCTCAATGATGCTAAGGTGTTCTTGCAGGTCCGGTGCTGTCATAATCTCACTGAATTCAGCGTCAAAATACCGTGCAACTGCCGGTAGAATGATTGTACGCTACGTGGTTGTGGCATTATTTTCAATAGTCCGGTAAACAATGCAATATCTATACCCACACGTACCTTTTGCAAACCCCGCGAGGAATTAAATGGCAAAAAATAAAACGGCTTATGTCTGCAATGACTGTGGTGCCGACTTTATGCGTTGGCAGGGGCAGTGCAGTGAGTGCGGTGCCTGGAATACCATTACCGAAGTACGACTTGGAGCGGTAAAAAGCAAAAGCAGTCGTTTTGAAGGCTATGCCGGTGCCGCTGCTGCCAAGGTGATTCGGCTGGATGAAGTGGATTTGCAGGATGTGCCGCGTTTTAGCTCAGGCTTCTCAGAGCTCGATAGGGTGCTGGGCGGTGGAATCGTGCCGGGCTCAGCGGTGTTGATTGGCGGCAGCCCCGGCGCCGGTAAAAGTACTTTGTTGTTGCAAATGATGTGTGGTCTGGCCGAGCGGGGCCAGGCGCTCTATGTAACCGGAGAGGAGTCCTTGCAACAGGTGGCGCTTCGGGCCAATCGTTTGGGGCTGCCAACCGGCAAGCTCCGGATGTTGGCGGAAACCAATGTGGAAAGCATTTGCCACCTGGCCCAACAGGAAAAACCCCGGGTGATGGTAATCGACTCCATTCAGGTGATGCATATGGCCGATATTCAGTCGGCGCCAGGCAGCGTGTCGCAGGTACGGGAAAGTGCCGCCTACCTGACCCGCTTCGCCAAACAGCACCACATCGCAGTCATTATGGTGGGCCATGTGACCAAGGATGGCAGTCTGGCTGGTCCCAAGGTGCTGGAACATTGCATTGACTGCTCCATTTTGCTGGATGGCGATGCGGACAGCCGCTACCGCACCTTGCGCGGCCATAAAAACCGCTTTGGTGCGGTGAACGAGCTTGGGGTCTTTGCCATGACCGGCCAGGGCATGAAGGAAGTCAAAAACCCATCGGCGATTTTTCTCAGCCGCAGTGAGGAGGTGCAATCAGGCAGCATCGTGATGGTGCTGTGGGAGGGGACCCGCCCCTTGCTGGTGGAAATCCAGGCTTTGGTTGATCATTCGCCGCTGAATAACCCGCGACGGGTGACGGTTGGGATGGAGCAAAACCGCATTGCCATGTTGCTGGCGGTGATGCACCGTCATGCCGGTTTGCAAATGGCCGATCAGGATGTCTTTGTCAATGTGGTCGGGGGCATTCGGGTGCAGGAAACCAGTGCCGATCTGGCGACTTTGCTGGCGCTGGTCTCCAGCTTTCGCAACAAGCCGCTGCCGCATGATTTGGTGGTCTTTGGTGAGGTGGGGCTGTCCGGTGAAATTCGCCCGGTGCCCAGTGGCCAGGAACGGCTGCGTGAAGCGGCCAAGCATGGTTTTAAGCGTGCCATTGTGCCCAAAGCCAATTGTCCGAAAGAGCCGATTGAAGGCATGCAGGTCACCGGCATTGGCCGTTTGTCCGAAGCGCTGGAGGCTCTGGAGTAACGCCGATAAAAAATACCGCCAGTCGGCGGTATTTTCAGCTTGAAGGGTTTATGAACCGATGCGGGTTCTGTTGTTGGGGAAATTGAGTTTCAGCACTTCGTAGGCATCATCACGCAGCTTGTACAGGCCCAGTTTGTCGTAGCCTTGCACCATTAATTCCAGCGCCTGCTCCACTTGTGGCGATTCGCGGAAAAACTCCACAATGTACTTGCCGCGATTGGCGGCAGCCAGGTAAGCACCACGACGCATGTAGTAATCGGCGACGATCAGCTCATGGCGGGCCAGAGTTTCACGAATGTGTTGCATCCGAATCCGGGCATCGGCACTGTACTGGCTGTCCGGGTAGGTGGTGACCAGGATGCGGAAGTCATCAAAGGCCTGGCGGGTACTGGCCAGATCGCGATCCGCCTGATCGATGCCAAAGAACGACTGAAAAGCATTTTCGTCGGCTTTCAGGTTGGTCAGACCGCGCATGTAATAGACGTAATCGAGATTGGGGTGATTTGGGTTCAGCCGGATAAAGCGATCGATGTTGGCAATGGCTTGCGGTAAATTGTTAGCCCGATAGTAGGCATAGATCAAATCCAGTTGCACCTGACGCGCCAGAGGACCAAAGGGGTGGCGGTTCTCAACGGCTTGCAGCATTTCAATGGCACGATTGAACAGGCCCGAGTCCAGCACACCTTTGGCTTCTTCGTACATGGCTTGCGCATTTTGCGTCACTGAGACGGGCTCTTGTGTCCGTTTACCAGCACAGGCACTGAGCGTTACTGCGATGATCATCACCCACAGCAGGGTGGAAAACTTACTAGTCATGGTTAAATTCATATCTCCGTCAGCCTTTGGCTGTCCAGTTGGTGGTAAAACCGTTAAAATACGCTCCAAGAGAAACCCGATTCTAACCCAGAGCCTTCGGGAATGCACACAGGATACCCGCTTCCGCTATGACAAAACAGATCAAATTGACAGAAATCGTGCCTGACCATCTTTACGGTAAGCGGTTAGATCAGGTGTTGGCCGAATTGTTCCCCGATTATTCACGCTCACGGATAAAAAACTGGATTTTGGCCGGGGAGGTATTCATCGATGGGGTGGTCGAAAGCAAACCCCGGCACAAATTGCTGGGTGGCGAAACGCTGCTGGTTGACGCCGAGCTGCCAGACGAAGTGCAGCATGAGGCCGAAGCCATTGCACTGAACATTTTGTACGAAGATGACGACATCCTGGCAATCAACAAACCGGCTGGTTTGGTGGTGCACCCGGGGGCGGGCAATCAGGCCGGTACTATGCTGAATGCCTTGTTGCATCATGTGCCGGATATTATCGAAGTGCCAAGGGCTGGGATCATTCACCGACTGGATAAAGACACCTCCGGCGTGATGGTGGTGGCCAAAACCATACCGGCACAAACAGCCTTGGTCTCAGCCATGCAACAACGGTTGATTACCCGTGAGTACGAAGCCGTCTGTCACGGCACCTTAACCGGCGGTGGCACCGTCGATGCCCCGATTGGACGCCATCAAACCCAGCGCACTCTGATGGCCATTGACGAAGCCGGCAAACCTGCCGTCACCCATTATCGGGTGATGGAGCGCTTCCGGGCCCATACCCGGCTGCGATTGCGGCTGGAAACCGGTCGCACCCACCAAATCCGGGTGCACATGCAATCCTTGCATCATCCTTTGGTGGGCGATCCTGTTTACGGTGGCCGGCCCAGACCGCCGCGCGGCGCCAGCGAGCAGTTCCGTCAGGTACTGCAAAGCTTTCAGCGCCAGGCACTGCATGCTGCTTTGCTGAAACTGGAGCACCCTATCAGTGGTGAGCCGATGGAGTGGCAGGCGCCGATCCCGGAGGATATGCGTTTATTGGTCGAGACCCTGCGTTCCGATACGCAGCAGCATGGCATGGACGATGCCTGATGTGCAGCTGATTCAGCCAGACTGGCCAGCCCCTGCTGGGGTGAAAGCCATCAGCAGCACCCGTGTGGGGGGCCTGTCTGACGGACCTTATGCCGGTTTGAATCTGGGCAGTCATGTTGGTGATGACAGGGTGGCGGTCGTGCGCAACCGCCAGCGACTGGCAGAGGCTGCAGCGATGCCGCAGGCACCCCTGTGGTTGGAACAGGTGCATGGGGTTCAGGTGGTTGCTTTACCTGCAGCAGGCCCGGAGCTCATCACGGCCGATGCGGCGTACAGCAACCGCCCCGGCCAGGTGTGCGCGGTGATGACCGCCGATTGCCTGCCGGTGCTGTTCTGCGATGCTCG
>JAFIFR010000289.1 GCA_020831935.1 Alkalimonas sp. | reverse complement strand
GTTCCGCATTCACCAGCCGCTGCTCGGATAGCAGGACGCGGTGCGGTACATTCAGCTGCTGACACAAAGTGCTGGCGATGCTGACATCATCGTTGCTGTGCGGCGACAGCACCCGAGTGGTGTAACACTGCTGCACCGGCAATCCTTGCTGTGCTGCAGTCAGCAGGATATGCCGCGAGTCTTTGCCACCCGTCAAAGGAATATACAGAGGCTGTTTGCAGCTGGCTAACCGGGTTAGCGCAGCAGTAAAAAGTTGTTGGTAACGCTCCGGGGTGTAAGGTGTCAGCTGCCGTCGCTTTGGCCGGCTTACCTGCAGGCAAACTCCTTTGTTATCTAATCGTACCAGCAGCTTGCCTTCGGGTCTGATCAGGCCCTTAAAGGCCGTATCCGAGCCCAAATAAAACCCTAGCCTTAGAAAAATCGCCACCGCTTCGGTATTGGGTTCTAGCGGGAACTGCTGCTGAATAAGCGCTACCGAATTGCTGATCACCAGCTCATTCTCTTGCTGCAGGTAATAGATTGGATACAGCCCAAGGCGATCGGTGCTCAGTTCAAACTGACCATCCTGCATCGACCAGCGCACAAAAGCACCATCGTCCGGAGCTTCCCCATGCAGTTGGTAACCTGCAAAGCCAGCCGCGGCACCCTCCAACAACTCAGGCTGTGGCTGGCAGCGCAATCTAAGCAAAAAATCAACCTGGTTACCCAAGCCTATATCCGATGCAGCTGTCATCCCTTACTCCATCTTGCTATCAAAAACGATTGAAAATCAAACTAGCTAAATTGCTGACAAATAATTACTTCGCCGCGTGAATAAATCCGAGCTTATGGCAATTTGATTGCAGTTTGATGACGGCTGCATGAAGCAAACTGGTGCAGGAAGATGACAACAAAGGTACAAAAAAACCGCCCTAGAATTGGCGGCTTAGATGACAGGGTGCGAGGGCGACTAGACCATGTACTGACCACCGTTAACCGAAATGGTCGAACCGGTGATGTAGCCAGCATCATCAGAAGCTAGAAACAATGCGCAACGGGCAATTTCATCCGGCTGCCCCAGGCGGCCAACCAAAATTTGCGGCACGATTTTCTCACTCACTATCTCTGCTGGCATGGCATTGACCATATCGGTGGCAATGTAGCCAGGGCAAATGGCATTGACGGTAATGCCTTTGCGGGCATTTTCCATGGCCAGTGCCTTGGTAAAACCAAGCTCGCCGGCTTTGGCGGCGCTGTAGTTGGTTTGTCCCGCCTGGCCTTTTTGACCATTGATCGAGGAGATATTAATAATACGGCCAAAACCACGCTCGCGCATGCCTTCAATCACCGGACGGCACATGTTGAACAAGGAGCTTAGATTGGTGTTAATCACCGCCTGCCACTGCTCAAACGTCATTTTGTGGAACATACTATCGCGGGTAATGCCGGCATTGTTCACCAGAATATCCACCGGCCCCAAATCGGCTTCAACCTGAGCAATGCCTTGCTGACAGGCATGAAAATCACTGACATCCCATTGGTACACCGGAACACCGGTTTGCTGATAAAAGGTATTTGCGGCCTCATCATTGGCGGCATAGACCGCAGCAACACTGTAGCCTGCTTTTTGAAAGGCTTCGGAAATGGCCCTGCCAATGCCGCGGGTACCACCTGTGACTAAAGCAACTCTTTTCATAACGATTCCTGTGACATAAATTTGGCAAATCAGCGCACTAAAGTAATTAAGCTAATACTACTAAAAAAAACCTAATGTAAAAAAACTTTTCATCCAGTTTCGGTGCTGATCAGTACTAAAATGAACACGAATATAGGCCATAGCTCGCTTCAAACCGTGCTTGCTATAGGTATAATAAATACCCATTAAAAATTTTTTTAACTGCGCTCTGCACAACCTAAAATGGTGCCTACGTAAAAAGTAGCTGTTGCTAAGCGCATCTGAGTACTTATCAATATTTTGTAAAGTTTCATATTTTTCTTTTTCAGTCACCCCTCGAAGAAAACCATTTGTACCAATACGAGTAGGGATTATCTCATCAACTTTTGCTTCTATTCGGCCATTTTGTTTATCAAGCGATACCACTAAAGCCATACCCTCATCTACATTACCTGCACGATTCTTCATGTAAGTTGATCTGTGTATAGGAAAAACAAAGTTGCCTAATGAATAAGCGATCACACAACCAGCATGCACTTCAATCCCCTGAAGTGTATGAGAGTGATGATGTATTACAACTTTACAATATTTAGCTAACTCTCGGGAAAGCTGTACTCGCCAGGGTGCAGGGTAATTTGTAAACTCAAGATCAGCATGAATAATGACAACAAGTGCATCAACCTGCTTTGATAGCTTATGAGCTCTATCCAACAATTTTTTTTTCTTTAATACAGCAACACCTGGTTCGTTCTCACCCGCACCATAATGACTTGCGTCCGTTACATTAAGGACACCAATTATGAGCCCTCCCTTTTCAAGAGTAAGCATCGAATTAGCAGTTTGAACATTTGAACCAGCACCAACAGAAAGACAATCACTTTGCTTAATGAAGTCCTGCATCTCTGACAGCGCAGCTGGTCCTGAATCTTTGACATGATTATTTGCAAGGCAAAATACTTCGATGCCAAGCCCCTTTAAGGAAGGCGAGCGGTCAATGGGTATATTCATATTGATAGACTCCACTGGACTCAAAGAGAAAGAACACTCAAGATTACAAATAGATAAGTCATAAGGTTCAAAGGTACAATATATATCTTTAAACGCTGCGGAGATCTCAGTATCAGAGGCATGTTTTATACTGGACAAACATAAGTCACCAGCAAAAGCTATTTTTATCATTTTTTTGTTAACCTCCTGCAAATAACATTAAACAACTCTTTCTCCGGTCCGTCAGGCCACTTAGAGATAAAGCAAAATACTATCAAGCTTACCAAATAAACCAAGGCACCCAACAATGCTAAGGGTAAACTTATCCACCCGACCATACCAAACTGCTGAATCAAAGCAAGATCGCGAACGAAAAGTACAGCAATTATCATAAAAATTGTTGAGAAAACAACACGCCAAATCTGTGAGTACAACAATTTAAAGTCTATTAAACCCAGATCGCGTTGGATAAATTGGATCACAGCCATACCAATTAAGCTTGATATGAGAACCCCCCAAACCAAGCCTTCAGCACCATAAAAAGCGATCCCGATAGATAATGCTATAGATTTTATTATAAGCATATAAAAAGAGTACCTACCCAGTAGATCCGCTCTTCCAACAGCAGCCAGAGCAGAAACGGCACAAGCGACATTGACCCGTGTAATACCTACAAATGCCAGGATTTGTAAGAAAAGTGCAGCGCCAGCCCAATTAGGACCTAGCAGTAAAATAACGACAAAATCGGCTATTAAACTCAGACCGACCGCAGCAGGAATAGCCAAAAAAAGTACTGAACCCAAAATACTGGTATATAGCTTTTGAAACTCAACTTTTTCATCAACAAGTTTTGCTAATGCTGGTAAGGAGGCTCGTGCAACCGGCATTGCTATTTCAGTGGAAGGCATACCGGCTATTTCCTTAGATACAGTGTATAAACCCAGACTTTCAGTACTACTCATCTTACTTAGAAGAAAAGTATCTAGTTTAGTTGAAACAGCTTTAAGCGACTCATACAGAAAAAACCATTTAGAAAAGTTAAATACTTTCTGAAAAGACACCAAGCTTAATACAGGCCTAAAACCTGACATGTAATAACTAAGCAAAACTTTCACAAATGCACCGACTAATGAGCCTAATGGGAATGCCCAATAACTTTTATAGATTAAAGCGATTGATACCGTTACCAGAAACTCAGATAGTCTGGCGACTATATTAAAAGTAAAATCACGATCGAACCTCATCTCCCTTTGAAAATCAACAACACCTACGTTAATGAAGCCATGTAAAACAGCAACGCCAGCATAAGCAAATATGACTGGATAAATATCTGGTTCATCGAAGAAGTCTGACCAAAACCCAGCGGTTATGGCAATAACTAATCCAAGGATTAATCCTCGAATTAAGCTGAGCGTCCATACCGTATTATAATCACCAACCGTTGAATTTTTATTTCTGACCAGTGAAGTTAAAAGACCAAACTCCGTCATCATCTGAATGAAAGATGAAAACATTATTGCCTTTGCGATTAAGCCGTAATCTTCTGGTAACAGTACACGCGCAATAATGATGACTGATATAATACCAAGAAATCTTGACGCCCATCGAACAAGTAATGTCCACAGGCTCCCAGAGGTTACTTTTCTTCCTAGCTTTTGTTCATTCATTATTTTCTACAGCATTCCAAAGTTTAATCTTTATAATTACTAGACCCAAGTTATTATCTATTGGTTGGCTACTTTTATCACTTGATTAAGGTACAAAATCCTTCTGTAAAAATAGTAAAACTGCACGATTTCAATGCTTCGATTCTTCGAGAACAACAGTCGAGTCATTGCAAAAGCCCCTTTTTTTAACTCAAGAGGCTCACTCCTCAACATTTCAAGAAACAAACCACAGTAGTTAGAAATAATGGCCCCTAGCTTTAATGACTCACCAGGTAATTCTTTAAGTGAATAAGGGGATGAGATAGTAGAATTTTCTAGGCGACTAATTGCTTCTTTATGAAAGTTCCGAGAAAAATAAAGCTCAACAGGTAGTCCCCTTAAAAAATCATACAAATCTCGCTGCATGAATGGCATAAAGACAGTACTTTGGCCAGATAGGTAGCGGATAGAACTAATTGCGATGCTACGACGGCTGCGATTCCAAAAGTAAAACTGCGCCATTGGGTTGGTTTCACCTTTATATTGCTCAAGTTCTGCTATCAAGCGATCTTTTAATAACGCTTCATCAACGATGAAGTGGTGGTGTGCTTTGTTGATCCATGAGTTAAAGTACGTATTATCTTTAGCTATTGTTTGTATAAGATTAGACCAGTCTGAATTGCGATACATCTGATGCATCTCGGGAGTAACGATGGAAGACTGGCTCAGTACATCACCACCAAAACCATCTAAAACTATCCCAGAAGGAGCCTCGTTTAAAAAATCTAAGGCCGGCGCCGCCCAACTATGATCGCGTGTTTCAAAGTTGGTCAGTCTGTTCTTAGCATATTCGCTTTGGATAAGATGTTTATCAGCAGCTAACGTCTGATGTGGCACCTCAAAGGACCCGGCAAGACGACGGGCAATAACGACATCATCATTGTAGTGCGGGGCCAGCACACTGACAGTGTAACAAGTGTCGGGTTTCATAGTTAATTGCATCAGGCTTAAAAAAATATGCCTGGAGTCTTTACCGCCGGTCAAGGGCATGTATAAAGGCTGTTCAAGCCCTTTAACAGACGATAACGACTGCAACATCAGTGCCTGATATTGCTCAGGCGTATGCACATGACTTACGTTGCTAGCGTCAGGCTTACACACCTTAATATCAAAACCTGAGCTATTGGCACTTACTGTCAGTTTCCCCGTAGGGCGAAATAAAGATTTAAAGGCGGTATCGCTGCCGAGGAAAAAACCCAAGCGCAAAAAGATGCTGACAGCCTCGGCATCTATCTCAAGGGCATGTATCCGCGTGATCAGCTCTACTGAGTTACTAATGATGAATTCATGGTCTGAGGCTAAGTAATAGACAGGATACAAACCCAAACGATCGGTGTTTAGGTAAAAATGACCATCATTAAAAGACCAGGCAACAAACACACCATCGTCTGATTCATCGTCATCGATACGATACCCAAGAAAACCGGTTGACGCACCTTCCAGCAAGGTGAGCGTCTCACCGATTTGTAGCCGCAAAAGAAAGTCACCTTTTGTGCCTATTTTCAGCATTGGCTCAGTACCCATAACATTACTCCAAAGCACAGTGATTTATAAGTCAGTTACTAAAGTCACTGCTTAAAGTAGGTATCCAGTGGTTTTTCCCTCAGCCACTGCCACACTCGCCAATAAAACAATAAGCGCAAAGCTTGCTCAGGGACTTGTTCACCATTTCGCAATTTGTGGGAAAAGTCGTTGTCAATGCCTGCACCAGCAACGCCTAATAGCTTATCGGAGTTTATGAGCTCAGAAACTGCAAATCCTTTCAGCGGTTTAGGCAGTAAAAATCTCATAATACTTGGATATTGTTTCAGTCGCTCGCTAACTTTAATCGCAGTATCGAACAAGTAAGCCGATGTTTTTTTGCAATGCATTAAATCTATAGCAGAACCATGGGCAACTGGAAATTTCAACGCAGAGGGGAAATAAGTCCCAAATATCTCTTGATACAACTTGTGCCCCTGTTTTCTTTCATGGCTAATAGACATTGCTGCCTGAATGTAAGCTTTGCTCATCCCTGGCATCAAGATTTTTGTCTGCTGTTGATACACTTTGAAAGGGTTAATACCGACCCGATTACGCGCACGATGGGCTAAGTTAAAAAGTGCGGTCCCCTTGCCATTATCTGAGAACTTTGCTGTTTCTTCATACCAACGTCTTTCAAAAGACTCCCACATACCCTGCGCTACTTCTATGCCAAAAACCAGCTCTGCAGCACGCCAGATGTTGTGCTCAAAGCTCTTGACATTATTTTCTTTAAATTGTAGAAAACTAACCTCACTGGCCTTGAGGGTTTTACCAGGCAATAACCCCTCCCAAATTACTTCAGCGCTCACAAACTGAGAAACTTGGCTTATAAACAAATACAAACTTGGTATCTCCGCATCTGAAGCTTCTAAATATTCCAGATATTGTTTACTGGAAAAAAAAGCTTGATCAGGAACCTTAAGGGTATAAGGAATTTGTAGGTGCTTAACAACTGACTTAGCAAAACGAGCATCAGCATCTAAGTTTTCATCATAATGAGAGACTATGGTCGCATTCAATTGCACGCCCCTACTTTTAAGTAGATAAGCAATCAACCTTGAGTCATAACCACCACTCATCAAAATTCCATGTTCTTTAACAGGATAAGTTTTTAATGCAAGATCAACACTCTGGTTTAAGGCTTGCTGTAATTCACTTGTTGTGGCTTCAGGCAAAGAATCATCGAACGCCCAATAGGTCTGTTGATCCCGCGAAAGATTATTGGCATCAATGACTTGAATAGTTGCTGGCTCTACCCTGTAAACATTTTCTGTCAGCGTATCTTTGCCCAAGGTATACCCAAGTGCCAAAAAAGCACCCCAACCAGCTAAACTGTGTTCACCTGTAAATGCTGTTGTCTTATCGGAAAAAGCGATTTCACCATCGCACTCTTTGTAATACAGCGGCTGTAAGCCAAGTATATCCGTACATACCACCAATTTTTTGGCTTGTTGATCCCAGTATAATGCTGCATAAACACCTTCTATTTTACTGAGTTTTTCAACAGCATCTTGCCATGATGTTGGTACTTTAGTAACTGCAGGCAAAGGACTACCTAAAACTAAAAGGAAATTTCCATCATTTTCAAGGACACTTTCAGTACTCCAAAGCCTCAGCACACTTTTATCAATGACTTGATGTTCATTTAATCGACTCATGGTCGTTTCAGATATTTTTAAAGAGCGTTTTGCCCCCAGTCTAAGCAGTGTTTGTTTCATACATTCCCTTTCCTAAAAGGATTTACAACCCTAAGAGCTCAAACCCCATAAACGTTATCAAAAGCTCCAACCATGATGGCATTAGAAAAATGAGTATTGAAACGTAAATAACTTTCTGACTGCATATCGCTCAAACTATCACTAGAGCGTAATAAGCTTGAGATAACATTACGAAGTGACTTGCAATCATTGCGGGCTAACACCACACCACTCAAACCATGCACCACCACCTCCGGATTCCCCCCTACATCCGACACAATGCAAGGAATACCCAGGCTCATCGCTTCTAGCAGCGTCATCGAGGTGCCTTCGCTGAGTGATGGCAGCAAAAACAGCTCCATCAGCGCCATGTAATCGGTCGCCGGGCTTTTAAAACCGGCAAAAATCACCCGCTTGCTTATATTTAACTGGCTGGCGAGTTGTTCCAGATTGTGCCGCTCTGGCCCATCGCCGACCAGCAGCAATACCAGCTCAGGAAACTCGGGCGCCAGCAGGGCAAAGGCTTCCAACATCATGGCCTGGTTTTTAATCGGATCCAGCCGTGCCACCGTGCCGATGACCCGCTGCTCGGGCTGAATGCCAAGCTCCTGCCTGGCTTTGGCCTTGCCTGCTTCAGTGCTGACTAACGGCTCGATGCCGTTGTAGATCACCTCGATTTTACCCTCAGGAATAAACTCGTACTCGACCAAAGCCGCTTTGGTCGCTTTGGAAATGGCGGTGA
>JAFIFR010000367.1 GCA_020831935.1 Alkalimonas sp. | reverse complement strand
GAACCAGCAGATGTATAAAAATAGCGCAACCCAGCACAACATAGCAACACTGAAAACACGAAATTTTCACATCGCAGGGCCGGCGGCTGGCGAACAAGCCTGTGGCGATGTCGGCCCGGGCCGGATGTTGGAGCCATTGGAGCTGGTCGCGGCGCTGGAACAACTGCAGACCCCCAGGTTGCCAGCGCTTAGCGGCAAAACCCTACTGATTACTGCCGGCCCAACCCGTGAAGCCATCGATCCGGTCCGCTTTTTAAGCAACCACAGCTCCGGCAAGATGGGCTTTGCACTAGCCGAAGCCGCCGCCAAAGCCGGCGCTAAGGTGCAACTGGTCACCGGGCCGGTCAATCTGGCCACTCCAGCTGGGGTAGAGCGCATTGATGTGCAATCGGCGCAGCAGATGCACACAGCGGTAATGCAACACGCCAACGCGGCCGATATTTTCATTGGCTGCGCCGCCGTCGCTGATTACCGGGTGGCCGAGGTTGCCGGGCAGAAAATGAAAAAGACCAGCAGCAATGAGCTGACCCTGACGCTGGTAAAGAACCCAGATATCATTGCCGATGTGGCCGCTCTGAAATACCAGCGTCCCTTTACCGTCGGCTTCGCCGCAGAAACTGAAAACCTGGCCAGTTACGCCCAAGATAAACTGCAGCGCAAAAAACTGGATCTGATTTGTGCCAACGATGTCTCCAAACCAGAGCAAGGCTTTCACAGTGAAGACAATGCCATCACCGCTTACTGGCAAGGGGGCGAACTTGCACTGGAGCGCCAGCCTAAGACTGCCTTGGCGTCAGCCATTCTGGAGCTGATTGCCAAGCGTATTCAGCACCAACAACCTTTACCTTAACGGAACCACGATCGCACTATGAAAAAAGCCATTGATTTGAAAATTCTCGACCCGCGCATTGGCAACGAGTTTCCACTACCCGCCTACGCCACCCCGGGCTCTGCCGGCTTGGATCTGCGCGCCTTACTCGATAGCGCCATCACCCTGGAGCCTGGCCAGACCGAGTTGATCCCAACCGGCCTTGCCATCCATATTGGCGATGCGAATCTTTGTGCCACCATTTTGCCGCGCTCTGGCCTGGGCCATAAACACGGCATTGTGCTGGGCAATCTGGTGGGTTTGATTGACTCGGATTATCAGGGCCAGTTGATGGTGTCGGTATGGAACCGCGGCC
>JAFIFR010000104.1 GCA_020831935.1 Alkalimonas sp. | reverse complement strand
ACAGCCGCGGTCAAACTCGCCCGGGTTGTAAAAGGTAATAATTTCCCCCCGATCGTCTTTGCCCTGCGACAAATCATCCACCACTTTTTTCAGCTGATCGATGACCTGGCCATCCGGCCCGGCCCAGGCCCGCCCCTGAACGCCATACACCCGCCCCATGTCGTCCGGCCCTTGCCGGTGTGGGTTGGCAAGCCAGGCGGCGTTGTCGTTGGCATTGGCATCCCAGGTTTTGGTACCAAGCGCCCGAAAATCAGCGGCATTGCGATAACCCCGAATATAGCCCAGCAATTCAGCAATGGCGGCTTTCCAGTAACTTTTCCGTGTGGTGATCAGCGGAAAAGCATTGGCAGCAACATCGTAGCTTAAATCAGCATTGATAACCGTCAGACAACGCTTGCCGGTTCGTTCATTGGCAACCCAGTGCCCTTCATCGATAATGCGCAGGCAAAGCGCTAAATACTGTTTCATGCGGCCCCCGCTGTTGTTTTATGACGCAGTTGGCTGTAACCAATAAGGCCAAGACCCGCAAGCATCATTGGCAGACAGAGCCATTGCCCCATGGTCATGCCCAGGGCCAGTACCCCCAGGTGCGCATCCGGCTCACGGAAAAACTCGACGATAAAACGTGCAATGCCGTAGCCCAGTAAAAATACCCCACCCAGAGTGCCTTTGGCCGGTTTGAAATGACGAACCAGTAGGATGATTACAAACAAAAGGATCCCTTCCAACGCCACATGATAAAGCTGTGACGGGTGCCGGGGCAGTGGCCCGGCTCCCGGAAACACCATGCCCCAGGGCACCTCTGTGACCCGCCCCCAAAGCTCGGCATTGATAAAGTTGCCGATGCGCCCGGCCGCTAAGCCAAGCGGAATCAGTGGCGCGGCAAAATCCCCCAGCGCCAGAAAATCTTTGCGGGTTTTGCGGGCAAACCAAGCCATAGCCACCAGTACACCCAAAAGGCCACCGTGGAAGGACATCCCCCCTTCCCAAACGCGCAGCAAATAACTTGGCTCGGCCAAAAAACTGTCGAACTGATAAAACAGCACATAGCCAATACGCCCACCCAGGATCACCCCTAAAAAGCCGTAAAACAGCAGGTCGCTCACTTCTTGTTTGCTCCAGCCCGAGCCTGGTCTGGCCGCTGCCCGGTTGGCCAGCCACCAGGCAATTAAAAAAGCCACCAGGTACATTAAACCGTACCAGTGAATGGCCAGCGGGCCCAGGTTGATGGCGACAGGGTCAATGTTGGGGAAGGTTAAATAGGATTGTGACATGGGCACTCTTTACTCATCAGGCAAAAAACATTCGAAGCGCCACCAGCATCAAAAAGACACCAAAAAAACGCTTAATTTTCATCACAGGCAGCTGTTGCGTCAGCCGGGCTCCTACAGGAGCGGTAAAAATCGAGGTCAGCACAATACCCAGCATGGCGGGCAAGTAGATAAAGCCCAAAAAGCCATCACTTAACTGGTACTGCTGCCAGCCGGCGGTAACATAGCCCAGAGTTCCAAAAAGCGCAATGGCGATGCCACTGGCTGCGGCACAACCGATGGCACGCTTCATATCCACCGAAAAATAATTCAGCATGGGCACAAATAAGGCGCCACCACCTATCCCCAGCAAGCTGGCGAGTCCACCAAAAGCCCCCGACAGGCCAACCATTGCCGGAGCCCCTGGTAAAGCACGTTTGCCCACCACCGAGCGGGAGCCCAGCATCCGCAGTGCGATTAAAGTGACAGCGACAGCAAAGATACGCTGCAGCACAACGCCGTCGACCAGGTGTGCCAGGTAGCCGACACACCAGGCTCCCAGTGCAGAGCCAATCATGATTTTACTGGCCAGTGGCCAGGGGATATTGCCCCACTTATGATGCGCCCGCACCGAGGAGGTAGCAGTCACCACAATGGAGCCTAAGGAGGTCGCTATGGCGACCAGCATGGCATGTTCCGCCCCCACAATGCCAAAGGCAGGCAACAACACCAAAAGGACTGGCACCACAATGAGACCGCCGCCAATGCCCAGCAAGCCGGCCAACAAGCCAACAACGGCACCCATCAAGGCAGAAATAACGATGATACTTAGCAAGCAAAGTTCCTTAACTGTACGCTAACGTTTATCTAAGACCAAGGGCATCAGTGTACCAGACAATCAGGAGCGTAGCTGAGAGGTCAGATTTTTTTGTTCTAAGAAACGATGAACTTTTTGACGCACTGCTTTCGGGGATTCACTTTGCAAAGCATCGTGCAACAAAGCCTGCAGCTCAGTCAGCTTCACCCGACGCAGCAACCACTTAATTTTCGCCAACTGGCTGCTGTTCATGCTAAAGGAATCGTAGCCCATGGCGGCCAACAACAATACACCGGCAGGTTCTCCAGCCAGCTCACCACAAACGCTGGTGGGCAGCTGCAATGCCTGAAGCTGTTTCCCCATTTGATGTAGCGCTCGCAGCACAGCAGGATGCATGGCATCGTACAAGCTGGCCACCCGCGCATTGTTGCGATCAACCGCCAGCAAGTACTGCGTTAAGTCATTGGTGCCAACCGAGCAAAAATCCACTTTGCTGGCCAGCTCGTTCAGTTGGTACATAATGGACGGTACTTCAATCATAACCCCCACTTTTGGCCGCACCAACTCCAGTCCAAGCTCATCCCCTACTTCAAAACAAGCCTGTTTAATCAGACGCAAGGATTCATCGATCTCCGCCAACTCCGAAATCATCGGCAATAAAATGTGCAAGTTGTTGGCGTGAATATCGGCTTTGAGCATGGCCCGGATTTGCACCAAAAAAATCTCAGGGTGATCCAGCGTGAGCCGTATTCCCCGCCAGCCGAGAAAAGGGTTGTCTTCGCTGATGGCGAAATAGGGCAAAGCTTTGTCACCGCCAACATCCAGAGTTCGCATGATCACTGGTTTGCCGGGATAAGTAGCCAGCATCGTGCGGTAGAGCTCGACCTGCTCTTGCTCGGTTGGAAATTGGTTGCGGACAATGAAAGGGTATTCGGTTCGGTACAGACCAACACCATCGCAAATGTCGTTGCTGGCTTGGTCGGGATCCACCGCCAGGCCGGCATTGAGCATCAACGCAAAGCGATGACCACAAAGCGACTGGGCGGCTTCGGTGATTTCTGCCAGGTAGTGGGCAGACAGCTCGGCATCTTCGCTGATCAGTTGCTGGTACTCGGCATAGATGGCTTCGGCCGGGTCCAACAAAATGTGGCCTTGATAACCATCGACAATCAAGCGCTGCCCTTGCCACTGCATCAGGGACAGCCCTTCCACCCCCATCACGGCCGGCACCCCCAAGGCACGGGCCATAATGGCGGCATGAGAGTTAACAGACCCTTTTAACGAGACTATGGCTACCAACTGGGGCCTTGGGATCTCGGCCAGCATCGAAGCGGTGACATTTTCGGCCACCAAAACGACTTTTTCCGGCAGCTTGTGATGCCGTTTTTCGGTATCCAACAGATGGATCAACACCCGCTCGCCCAAGTCCCGAATGTCGGTAGCCCGCTCTTTAAAGTAGGCGTCTTCCATGTCCTCAAACTGACGGGCAAATTTCTCAACCACACGCTTTAATGCACTTTTGGCACACCAGCCCTCGGCAATTTGCTGCTCAATTTCCTGCCCTAAACTGGCTGCATCAAGCAATTGCTGATAAACATCAAAAATCGCCAGTGCATCGGCCGGCAAGTGACTGGCCATGCGATCGGACAGGCGTTTAAACTCGGCTTTAGTGGTCCGAACAGCCCGGTAAAAGCGTGATAGCTCTTTATCCGGCTCTTCGGAGCGCTGCAACGATACGGCATTAAAATCACTGGCCGGTTGCAACACATAGCCTTCACCTATGGCAATTCCCGGCGCACCCGGCAACCCATTGAGCTGACTGGAGCGACTTTTACTGCCAGAAACCGGTGACGCCGCCTCGCGTAACTCGGCATTGGCCAATACCGATGCCAGCTGGGCCCCTAATGTGACCAGGAAGGACTCTTCATCTTCGCTAAAAACCCGCTCTGTTCCCTGCTGGATGGTCAGCACACCCAGTACTTTGCGATGATGAATAATGGGACAGCCTAAAAAAGCAGAAAAGCGATCTTCACTGACCTCAGGGGTCACTTTAAAACGGGGGTGCTGATGGGCCGCGGCCAGGTTAATCGGCTCTTCACGCTGACCAACCCAACCAATCAGGCCTTCAGAAAAGCCAATAGCCACTTTACCGACAGCTTCAGGGTTAAGACCGTCAGTTGCCATCAGCATAAAGTGTTGTTGATCGTAATCCGCCAGATAAACCGAACAGCACTCGGTGGCGAGTGCTTGCTTTACATTCGCCACCAGACCAGACAAAGCCTGTCCCAGAACGGGCTCTTGCGCCACATCCTGAACAATCCGCCTTAGCTGGCTGAGCATGGCCATGGTTTATCCATCCGACTTACCCTTGTATTTTCCGGTTTTACGGGGAAATGGCAAAGCGATCGGGGCAAACTCTTTCATGACTTTTCGGTAGACATCGCGCTTAAAAGCAACCACCTGACGCACCGGGTACCAATAGCTGACCCAGCGCCAGCCATCAAACTCCGGATGAGTGGTTTTAGCCAGATCAACATCACCATCAGGGCAGGTCAGACGCAACAAGAACCACTTTTGCTTCTGACCAATGCATACCGGGTTGCTGTCACGCCGAATCAACCGCTTTGGCAATCGATAGCGCAACCAATGCTTGGTTACCGCCAGAATTTCTACATCATCCGGCTGTAAACCAACTTCTTCGTTCAACTCACGGTACATCGCCTGCTCAGGCGTTTCGCCCTGATCGATGCCACCCTGCGGGTATTGCCATGAATGTTGTCCGTAACGTCTTGCCCAAAACACCTGTCCCTGGTGGTTACAAATCACTATGCCGACATTGGCCCGAAAACCTTCGGCATCAATCACATAAACCTCGAGCTTTTTAACTGCAGCTATAGCAAAGATTCTTTCACAAAGTTATCTGAACGGCAATCGCTATTTTCAGCACCCATTGTCTTGCATGCTTCCATGGTGGCGCTCATAGAGTTATCCACAAAATAATAGGTTACAGCAAGCATATGTGCACTTTTTCACAGCCTCTGTGGATAGCATTGTGCACAACCAGGTTTTATACCATGAGTAACTTGCCCAAATCACAGACCCCACCTAGCAACACTCAAAAATAACTTTCAAAATAAACAACTTAACTTGCATTTTATTCGAAAGCTTTTGTTTAAGCCTGTGCATAACACAGATCGCCGACTTTTTATTCAACGTATAAAAGCCCATCATGCTATGCTGGTTTGCTAAACAAACTGATAGAAAACCAGGGCGTGTTGACCTAATGACACCACCAAAAAATCTGGATGAGTTGATGCGACGCTGCCATGCCCTGGCCGGCCTGACTCTGGGTCAGCTGGCAGCGCAAGCCAACATCGCCGTCCCCGACAACTTAAAGCAAGATAAAGGCTGGACCGGACAACTGCTGGAACAACTGTTGGGCGCCAGTGCAGGCTCCAGAGCTGAACCCGACTTTCCCGAGCTAGGCGTCGAGTTAAAAACCCTACCCATCAATCAACAAGGGCTGCCACTGGAAAGCACCTACGTCTGTGTTGCCCCTTTAACCGGTGTCGGTCAGCAGCAATGGCAAGACTCCTGGGTCTGCCGTAAACTGAGCCATGTGCTTTGGTTGCCGGTGCTGGCCGAACGCAGCTTGCCGGTGGCTGAGCGCGTGGTTGGCCGGGGCTTTTTGTGGCAGCCTGATCACGAACAACAGCAGCAACTGCAACAAGACTGGGAAGAGCTGATGGACTTGATCGCGCTGGGTGGCATCGACCAGATCCGGGGCGAGCATGGTGAAGTGTTGCAGCTTCGCCCCAAAGCAGCCAATAGCAAGGCAGTCACTGCCGCGATTGGCAACGAAGGAGAGCCCATTTTGACACTGCCCCGGGGCTTTTATCTGAAAACCGGCTTTACCCGGCAGATCCTGGCCAAAGCTTTCTGTTAGGATCTGCCGTACAATCTGACTCTCAGTGGCGCTTAATGGCCATATTTATCCAGAATTTGCTCGTACAGGCCACTGGATTTAATCGCCGCCAGGCCCTGATTAAAGGCATTGACCACGGTTTCATCCACCGACGCCCGACTGAACATCACATACACTTCAGAGCTTCCCAGATTGATGCTGTGGGGCTCAATGAAGTCATCCAGGCCGCGGCGCCGAATGATGGAAGCACCGACAAAACTGTCTTCCAGAAAACCATCGATTTCTTCATCAATCAGCCGCGCCATGTTCATCTCGCTGATAATGGCGCCAACAAACTGATCATGGTAGGCGTCGTCGGTGTATAGCCGGGTAATTTCATCGCCGTAAAAGTACTCGTTGACGATGCCCAGTTTATGACCCGCCTGCACAAACTCAGTAATGTTGCTGTAGGGTAAATTGCCCTCGTAACGGCGAACATAGAGAATAAAGCGCTCTTCACGATACGGTTCGGAGAAATAGGCAAACTGCTGGCGATCTTCGGTCATGGAAGCGCCCAGCACAAAGTCTACCTCGCCACGCCGTAACGCATTCAGCAGCTCAACCCAGGTTGCTTGCTGTATCTCGACGGTGCATCCCATTTGCTCGGCGACCGCATGGACTATTTCTACGTCGAGGCCGGTAACAACATTCCCGACCCCGACGTACTGATAGGGCTCCCAGGCATCAAAGCCCATGGTCAACTGACAATCTGACGGTTTAGCCGGCACGGCTGTCTCCGCGGTATAGGTGTCCTGCTCCACAGACTGCGCATCGGGTTGAACCGGTGCCTCAGTGCAACCAAGCAGGAATAGAGCAACCAGCAAAAAACCAGGCAAGAAAGGTTTCATCACACACCTCTGCTTTTTCATTCATCCAGTTCAAGCTTAGTGCAGATTGAAAAAATTTCCTCCTGAGTCAACTACTTTTCCGTTATTCGCTCCACAGTTTCAGCAGGCTGGCTGGTACTTTTGGCAGAACTTGCAACCGACAATAACACCCAAATTTTACGCTTCCAGCCATCCGCCTGACACCAATCAAGCCACATCAGGCGCCACTCATCGAAAGTAATCACCAGTGGATTGTACGATTCAAAATCGGTGGTAATGCCATAACGGCAAGGCTCATCCGGTTGCTCAGGTTCGAAGGTACCAAAAAGCCGATCCCAAACAATCAACACCCCAGCAAAGTTTTTATCAATGTACCTCGGGTTCATCGCATGATGCACCCGGTGATGGGAAGGCGTATTAAAAATTAATTCCAACCAGCCGAGTCGCTGAACGGCCTGAGTATGCACAAAAAACTGAAATGCCAGATTGAGCGACACCACCGCCAGCACCAGCCAGGGCGAAAAGCCCAACATCATCATTGGCAGCCAAAACAGCCACATGCCCGAAACCGGATAC
The DNA here is from genome assembly GCA_020831935.1 of Alkalimonas sp. Classification (GTDB taxonomy): domain Bacteria; phylum Pseudomonadota; class Gammaproteobacteria; order Enterobacterales; family Alteromonadaceae; genus Alkalimonas. The sequence continues at coordinate 965 of JAFIFR010000104.1, read as the reverse complement.
ATCAGGCTTTGCCGAAAAGCGGTACTTAAATTGAGCTGGCGGGAACTATGATGCACGATGTGTGATGCCCACAACCAACGGATATGGTGGGATGCCCGGTGAAACCAATAATACAAAAAGTCTTGCAGTACAAATGCAAACAGCAAGGTGAAAGCATTGAGAGGAATGTCAAACAGTCGGTGCTGAAACAGCCACCAATACAAGGGCATTAACAACAACAACGCCAGCAACTCACCGGCCTGATGCATTAAAGCAAGCACTGCATTGGCCACCGTATCCCGCCACTGGTACCAAGGCAAGCGCCGCCGAAACCCTAAACGCCACTCTAAGGCGACCAGCGCTAAAAACACCGGACTTAAGGCCAATAAAATCCACTCTGCTGAGACCATGCTATGCTGCCGCTTAAATTGACTATGCCATACTTATAACCAAGTAATTGCAAGATGCAAGTATCAGTAGGCATGCGAACAGGAGGCCTTGGCCATGAACGAACAAGCAGAAGCAATTTTGCACCAGGCACTGCAGCTGGCTGAGCGCAGCGATTGGGAGCATGTCCGGCTTCGCGACATTGCTGTGGCGATGGGCATCCCATTGCTGACAATTTATCAATATTACCCGCAAAAAGATGATTTGGTGGATGCCTGGTTTGATCAGGCCGACAGAGCCATGCTGGCTTGTCAGCAATTACCGGATTTTGAGCACAGCTCTCCACAGGAAAAATTACTCACGGCCATGATGCACTGGCTTAATGCTTTGGCCCCTCATCGTAACGTGACCCGGCAGATGCTCTATTACAAACTGGAGCCGGGCCATGTTCATCTACAAGCTGCCGCCCTGCTCCGTATCAGCCGCACAGTGCAGTGGCTGCGGGAAATTGCCGATTTAAAAGCAGATAACCTCAAACGCATTGAGCAGGAGCTGTACCTGTCGGCACTTTTTAGCACTGGCTTTATCCGCTGGCTGAC
>JAFIFR010000103.1 GCA_020831935.1 Alkalimonas sp. | reverse complement strand
CGGCTTAAATCAAAGCGCCGCGCCAGTTCAGGCTCGCTGATTTTGCTGCCAGCCGGGATATCCCCTTCGACAATGGCACGTTGTATTTCCAGCAGCACACGGTCGGCTGCTGTCACCGGCATCCGCCAGATTGGGCTTTGCGTTGTCATCAAATTGCCACACCATCTAAGCTAAATTGTCGACAGATAAAAACGATAATGCAGTTTTAGTGGCTATTGTACCGATTGTCAAGCAAAGCAACACAAAGATTGTCGACAATAACACCAAAGTTGTAGCCAGATCATGCCAGTTTCAGCTTTCTGCAGCGGACAGATGATCCTGGCATCCGTTTCAAGTACAATAACCGCCCTTTACTCTTTGGCGACCCGCACCATGTCCACTGCAAAAACTTACCCCATCGTCACTCTGGCCTCTGGCCGGGAAAAAGCCTTAAAACGCCGTCATCCATGGATATTTTCCAAAGCCGTGCATGCGGTCAAAGGCACGCCCAATGCCGGCGATACTGTCGATGTGGTCAGTTTCGACCAAAAATGGCTGTGCCGGGCGGCCTATTCACCCAAGTCGCAAATCCGTTTACGGGTCTGGACAGATCAACAAAGTGAAGCCATTAATCAGGCCTTTTTTGAAAAGCGCATTCAGCGGGCTCAGGGCCTGCGCAGCCTCTGGTTTGCCGGCCAGGATACCACTGGCTACCGGCTGGTGGCAGCCGAGTCCGATGACCTGCCAGGCATCATCATTGACCGTTTTGCCGATGTGCTGGTGTGTCAGCTGCTCTCAGCCGGTGCCGAGGCCAATCGCAAGCATCTGCTGGCTGCGCTAACAGCGCTCTACCCCAGCTGCAGCATCTACGATCGCTCCGATGTCGAGGTGCGCAAAAAAGAAGGGCTGGAACTCAAGTCCGGCTGGCTGCATCAGCCATTGGCAAGCACCGAAGTGACCATTCGTGAGCATGGCATGCAGATACTGGTGGATGTGGCCGAGGGCCATAAAACCGGTTTTTACCTGGATCAGCGGGCCAACCGCCTGCGTCTGCGTCAACTGGCGGCTGGCAAAACCGTGCTGAACTGCTTTAGCTACACCGGTACTTTTGGTGTGGCGGCCCTGCTTGGTGGAGCTACAGCCGTGATCAACGTCGATGCCTCCGACAGCGCCCTGGCCTTATCCGAGCGCCAGCTGGCGTTAAATGGCCTGCAACCAGAGCAAGCCAGCCACGTGAAACAAGATGTGTTTAAGCTGCTGCGCCAGTACAAAGAAGAAGGCAAACAGTTTGATTTGCTGATTTTAGATCCGCCGAAATTTGCCGACAACAAAGGCCAGTTGATGGGAGCCTGTCGCGGCTACAAAGACATCAACCGGGTGGCAATGCAATTGGTGAAACCAGGCGGCTTATTGCTGACCTTTTCCTGCTCCGGTCTGATGGAAGACAGCTTATTCCAAAAAGTAGTAGCCGATGCAGCGCTGGATGCCGGTCGCGATTGTTTGTTTGTGGAGCGGATGCAGCAAGATGCCGATCACCCGGTCGCCAGCTTCTACCCGGAAGGTCATTACTTAAAAGGACTGATCTGCTACCTGCCTTAACCCCGTAACTGGTCGCTCACACCCGCTATTTCCACACAAACGGCGGGTGTTTGTTGGCAGAGCCTTTTGCTATGCTGCCAGCAGTTTTTCCCTTCAGACACAGATAGGTATTTGCATGAAAACAGTGCTTTGCTCTTTGCTGCTTGCCACCAGCCTTGGTGCCAGTGCCAACTGGCAGCTGGATAACAGTACGTCGCGGCTGGACTTTGTTTCGTTAAAAAATGACGTGGCCGCCGAAGTGCATCAATTCACGCAGCTTAGCGGCAGCTGGCAAGCCGATGGCAGCTTACAGATCGAGATTGCCGTCTCAAGCCTGCAAAGCCATATCCCGATCCGTGACGATCGCATGTGGCAGTATTTGTTCAAACTGGATGATTATCCTGTGATCAGCGCCACAGGCAGTGTCAATCCGGAGGCCGTTGCCGACTTGGCCGTAGGCAGCAGCACCACATTGCGGGTACCCTTGCAGCTAAGCATTGTGGGTCAAACCCAGCGGGTACAAAGTGAAGTCTTGGTCACCCGCCTGGCTGCGAACAGCCTGCAAGTGAATACCCAGGCACCCATTATGGTGAACGGGGATCAATTTGGTTTAACCGAAGGGTTAAACCGGCTGCGGGATTTGGCGGGGCTGCAAAGCATCAACCCCATGGTGCCTGTCACCTTCACCGTGCGGTTCGAACAATAAAATCATGCAGCCCGGCTTACGGGCTGCTGTTTAATTCATATCGATAAAAGCCAGCCCCAGCTGGTAGCCATCGCCACTTTCCTGGCCGCAACGCATTACTTTAGCCGTCGCATCGAGCGGCGGTACGCTGTTGTTGGCCGACTCCAGCCGAACCCGGATTAAAGTGCCCATTTCGAGCGGCTCATTGATATCAACCGACATGCCGGAAGCACTTAAATCCCGACAAATGCCATCGATGGTGCGGCCGGCTTCCGGATCGGTGATCAACAATTGCACATCGGCATTGACCATCATGCGGTAAAAATGACGCTTATCACTTTGGTTCACAATAACAACTCCTGAGCTTGTCCCTGCTTTTTTATCTTAGGTAGTTATAAAACGGATTCCAATCCCTGTAAAGGCACTATTTAAACTCCGCAATGGCGTTTAGGATCCGTTTCACCGAAACCGGATAGGCCGTGCCCAGGGTTTGCGCGAATAAAGACACCTTTAACTCTTCAATCATCCAGCGAATGGCCAGCACCCCCGCCGGGACCACAGCAGCCGTTTTGTACTGCGCCAACAGCGCCTGGTAGGCTTGCTCGGCCCGCTGGTAGTCGTGCATCATCAAGCGATCCCGGTGCGGATCAATCGGCAGTTTTTCCAGCCGTTTTTCCATCGCCTTCAGATAGCGCAGCAAATCCGGCAGTCGCTGGGCACCATGGGCACTGACAAAGCCTTTGAACAACAGGCTGTCCAAATGCTGTTTCACCTCGCCCTGTGCCTGCACATGGGCCAGCTCGACTTTGCCTTTTAAGCGTTTTTGGATTTGATGACCGTGCGACAAAATCTGCTCGACCAACAGAGCTATTTGCAGCACCTGTTCGTTCAGCGCTGCCCTTATCTGCTCTTTGACCGCAGCAAAGTCCTCGGCTGTCGTCGGAAACGGCTGCTGCACCAACATCGCATCCACCGCTGCGGCAATGCAGTCGTCAATCAGCTCCAGCACCTTGCCAAAAGGATTGAAATACAGCCCAAGCTTGGCTTTGTTGGGCAAGGATTCCTGCAGGTATTTGACCGGTGACGGGATATTCAGCAGCACCAAGCGTCGTAGTCCCAGCAAGCTGGTCGCTTCGGCCTGCTCGGCGTGATCCAGCAATTTGATGGCCACCGAGTCGCCTTCATCAACCAGAGCCGGAAACGCTTTGATTTCATAACCGGCCTGCAACTGCACGTACTCTTTGGGCAAGTGACCAAAACTCCACTCGGTGATTTTCGCCTGCTCAATATCCGGCTCTGCCACCTCGCTTAGGGTTTGCTGCACATCGCCTTGCAACTGCTGCTTTAACAGCGCCAGTGAGCGGCCCTGGGCCAGCAGCTTGCCACTTGCATCTGTCACCTGAAAATTCATCTGCAAGTGAGCCGGCAGGCTGGCGAGATCCCAGGCCTCTCCCGGCACTGTGGTGCCCGACATCCGCTTGAGCTGAGCGGTCATCGCATCCAATAATTTGCCCTGGCCCGGCACCAACGACTGCAACAAGGCATCGGCGTAATTGGGCGCTGGCACAAAGTGCCGACGATAACTTTTGGGCAGGGACTTGATCAAGGCGACCAGCAGTTCATGCCGCAAGCCCGGAATATGCCAGTCAAAGCCCCTATCTTCCAGCTGATTCAGCAGGGCCAATGGGATCACCAGGCTGACGCCATCGTCCAGCTCGCCGGGAGCAAAATGGTAGCGAAGCGGCAGCTTCAGATTGCCCTGGCTCCACAGATCCGGAAACTGACCTTCGCCCAGATCATCGGCGGCCCTTTTTTTCAGGGCTTCCGGGTCAAAGTGCAAGAAGCGCTGATCCACTTTGCGCTTTTGCCGCCACCACTTGGCAAAAGCGGCTCTGTTGTTGGCTTCCACCGGCACCCGCTCGGCGTAAAAGCGCACCAGGTCCTCTTCATCCACCAGAATATCGCGGCGCCGGCTTTTGTCTTCCAGCGCGATCACCTCATCCAGCAGTGTGCGATTGTGCGCTAAAAAGGCTTCCTGCTGCCCCAGCTCTTCGTGCACCAAGGCTTCACGAACAAAGATCTGATGGCTGGTGACAGGATCAATGGTGCTGTATTGCACCGGCCGTTTGCCCACCACGATGACGCCGTACAAACTGACTTGCTCAAAGGCAATGACTGCGCCCCGCTTCTTCTGCCAGTGCGGCTCGCTGTAGCTGCGGCTGACCAGGTGCTCAGCCAATGGCTCCACCCAGTCCGGCTCAATTTTTGCCAGGCTGCGGGCATAGAGTTTGGAGGTTTCCACCCACTCGGACGCCATCACCCACTTGGGTTTGCGTTTAAATAAGTGACTACCGGGAAAGGCATAAAAACGAGTTTGCCGCGGCCCCAGATAATCGGCCTCTGCATCTTTGCAGCCAATCTGACCCAACAATCCACTGAGCAAACTGCGGTGGATTTCAGCGTACCCAGCCGTTTGCTGGTTGGGGGTAAAACCCAGCTCCTGCATCAACTGGCTGAGCTGATAGACCAGGTCCTGCCATTCACGCACCCGGAGGTAATTGAGCAACTCGGTTTTGCACAGTTTGCGAAACTGATTGCTGCTAAGCTCCTGTTGCTGCTGTTGCAGGTACTGCCAGAGTTTCAGGTAGCTGACAAAGTCCGAGTCCTGATCGGCAAAACGGCTGTGCAGCTCATCGGCTTTTTGCTGTTTATCCAGCGGCCGCTCGCGCGGGTCCTGAATCGAAAGCGCTGCGACAATCACCAGCACTTCGCTCAATGCTTGCTGCTTGGGCGCTTCGAGCAGCATGCGGCCAAGCCGTGGGTCAATCGGCAAGCGCGCCAACTGGCGGCCCAGCTCGGTCATTTGCAACTGACCGCCTTTGCGTTTGGTTTCAACCGCTGCCAGCTCCTCCAGCAACTTAATGCCATCGGTGACAAAGCGACTGTCCGGTCGCTGCAAAAACGGAAACTGCTCAATACCGCCCAGTTTGAGCGATAACATTTGCAAAATCACCGAGGCCAGGTTGGTGCGCAGAATTTCTGGATCGGTGTACTCCGGCCGGTTTAAAAAGTCTTCTTCACTGTACAGCCGGATGCAGATACCGGCCGCAACCCGGCCACAGCGGCCTTTGCGCTGGTTGGCACTGGCTTGGCTGATGGGTTCAATCGGCAACTGCTGCACTTTGGAGCGGTAACTGTAGCGGGAAATTCGGGCGGTGCCGGGATCAATCACATAACGGATCCCCGGCACCGTTAAGGAGGTCTCAGCCACATTGGTCGCCAGCACAATGCGTCGGCCCGGATGGGATTGAAAGACCCGGTTTTGTTCGCCAGCGCTGAGCCGTGAATACAGCGGCAGAATTTCGGTGTGCGGCAGTTTCAGCTTTTCCAGGGCATCGGCGGTATCGCGGATTTCGCGCTCACCGTTTAAGAACACCAGAATATCGCCCGGGGGCTCGCGGTACAGCTCCTCCACCGCATCGAACAGGTTTTGCAGGGGATCGCGCTCTTTGTCGTCCTGCCCGTCGTCAAAGGGACGGTAGCGCACTTCCACCGGGTAGGTCCGGCCCGAAACTTCGATCACCGGCGCATCGTTAAAGTGCTTGGAAAAGCGCTGCGGATCAATGGTGGCCGAGGTGATAATCACCTTCAGATCAGGACGCTTCGGCAGCAGTTGTTTCAGGTAGCCCAGCAAAAAGTCGATGTTCAGGCTGCGTTCGTGCGCTTCGTCAATAATCAGGGTATCGTACTGATTTAAAAAGCGGTCCTGCTGCATTTCGGCCAGCAACACCCCATCGGTCATCAGTTTAATCCGGGTCTGCTCAGAGGTGTGATCGCCAAAGCGAATTTTAAAACCGACTTCTTTACCAGACTCTACCCCCAGCTCTTCGGCAATGCGATTGCTGACACTGCGCGCGGCCAGCCGCCGCGGTTGGGTATGGCCAATCGTGCCGGCAACACCCCGACCAAGCTCCAGGCAGATTTTCGGCAACTGGGTGGTTTTGCCCGAACCGGTCTCACCGGCAATCACCACCAGCTGGTGCCTGGCAATGGCGGCTTTGATGGCGTCTTTTTTTGCCACCACCGGCAGCTCGGCCGGATAATTCAGATTCAATTGCTGAGCAGCGCGGCTGGCACGGGAGTTGGCTGAGCGCTGAAAATCGCTCTCAATGGCGGCCAAGACCTTGCGCTGTTTCGCTGGATTGGAGATTTTAGCCAGCCCCAGCAAACGTTTACGCAACCAGAACTGGTCTTTTAACAGCAGCGTATCGAGCTTGCTGCGCAGCTGGTTGACTTTTTGCTGCACGTTAATTGCGACTTCAGGGTTTGTCGCTCGGGAACTTTGGGGATCAGACAAGAGAAAAGGCCCTCAACACAATGAGGGCGCTATGCTAGCAAGAAGCGCAAAGCGCTGCAATCAAACGGCTTTGCGGTAATGCGAGTTCATTTCTTTATCGAGCGCTGCCAATACATGGCTGCGACCGATGATGCCAAGCAGATGGTTGTTGTCGTCCACCACCGGGTAGAGCTTGGGTTTTAATTTCAGCATGGTTTGCGCCAAATCGATGATGCCATCGTAAGGCTTGACCGACAATACCTCGGCTTGCATGATATCGCGCACATGGGCCACCTGCTGATCGTGGTAAGCCGCTTTTAGCAGCAAAGCCAGGCAGTCCTGCTCGGATAAAAAACCAATCACCTTGTTGTGCTCATCCACCACTGGGCCCCCGGTCTGGTTACTGATGGTCAGTCGATCAGCGGCCAGCTCAACCGTCATGTCCGGTGTAAAAGTCACCGGATGGTTGTTCATGTAGTCACCTACTTTCAGTAAGTCCATCTTTCCCCCTAAATACAGAATCAAGGCTTACTTAAAGCTTAGTTCAAACTGGCAAAACTGCTGCTGTTTTGCCAGCAAAACGCAACCAAGTGATGCTTTTTTATTCAATTAATTTTCAGCAAAAATAGCGGTGGTTAAAGGCTGCTGACTGCCAATCTTGCCCCGGTACATGCCCGGAGTGTTGAAGGACCAACCGAGCTTGCCGGCAGCATCCACCAGAATCACGCCACCGGTGCCTCCGGCTGGCAGCAGTACCTGCTGAATCACCGTATCGGCCGCATCCTGAGCGCTTAAACCCTGATATTTCACCCGGGCACAAATATCCGAGGCGACCTGATAGCGAATAAAGTACTCACCATGGCCGGTGGCTGAAATGGCGCAACTGCTGTTGTCGGCATAGTTGCCGGAACCAATAATGGGCGAGTCGCCAATCCGGCCATAACGTTTGCCGGTCATGCCGCCGGTCGAAGTGGCTGCAGCCAGGTTGCCATCCCGGTCAATGGCCACTGCGCCAACCGTACCCATTTGCCAGTTGGGATCGGCAGCAACAGCAGCTTGATGCGGCAGTGCGCCTTCCGCTGCTTTCATCCGTTTCAGGGCTTCGTAACGAAACTCGGTGTTAAAGTAACTGTTGTCCACCTGCTCAAGACCCTGCTCCAGCGCGAACTGACCGGCCCCTTCGCCCGATAGCATCACATGCACCGACTCCGTCATGACTTTGTGCGCCAGCAAGATGGGGTTTTTCACGTGTTTGACACCCGCCACAGCACCGGCATTACGGGTTGCGCCTTCCATAATGGACGCATCCAGCTCATGCTGTTCATCCCAGGTGTAGACTGCGCCTTTACCGGCATTGAACAGGGGATTGTCTTCTAAGATGGTAACGGCTGTCACCACCGCATCGATGCTGCTGCCACCGGCCTGGAGCACTGCATAACCCTGCTCAAGCGCCAGCCGCAATCCATCGTGGTAAGCCTGTTCCTGCTCGGCCGATAAGTTGGCCCGTTCGATGGTGCCGGCACCACCGTGAATCACTAAGCCTATCGGAGACTCTGCAAGTGCTGCTGTACTGAAAACGGCCGTTATCGCCGCGGCCATCACTGTCTTACGCATGGTAGTTGTCCTGTTGTTATCGGAATGGTGGATAGGCTAGTTGTAACCTATCTGTCTGCAACTGACAAATTTGTGCGGTTGACGGCAGTAACTTTGCGGCAGATCAATGCCCTGAGGTCCTGGTAGGGCTAAGATGTCATTGTTCCTTGTGACACCCAGACACCAACCGTCTGCTGACATGTTAGCGCCGCTTGCCGGCGCTTTTTTT
>JAFIFR010000102.1 GCA_020831935.1 Alkalimonas sp. | reverse complement strand
CGCCCTGAAGGCCTAACCTTTCAGCGTTATGTGTTTCGCAAAGCGCCGCTGGATTTCCGGCTGCAGCCTTGCCTGATGGACAGGCCCGTGGTGGTAAAAACCCGTCAGCCGGTCTTGATCCCACCCGGTGAAAGCATCAACTTTTACATCAGTACACCACTGTGTGTCCGCTTATTGCTGGGCAACGATACCGAGCTGCAAGAGTGGCCTATCCTGCGTTTATCCGATACCTGGTTTGGGCCCTCTACCCGGGTGGGCGAGCTCTGTTATGCCGCTAAAACCCATGCCCGCCATAGCCAGGACGACGTGCCACTACGGCCACATAGGGCTGTGACCCCATTGACCATCAGCAATCAGTGCAAAACCATTCTGAGTATCGATAAAATCAGTTTACCTGTGCCTTTGCTGTCGGTGTTTGAACGCAGCGATCATACGCTCTGGACAGAAGCTGTGACCTTGGTGCATGAAGCCGATCAGCCGCTGGCCAAGCTTAAAATTGAGCGCAAATTACCAGCCGGTATTCAAGCAGCGCAACGTCTTACCGAACCTAGGCAGCAAGCAGGCAAGAATGTCTTTGTCCGGGCCTTTGCCGGTATCTTCAGCGATTAAGCGGAGCTTTTCATGGAAACTTTAGTGCAATTGCTGGAACATCATTATGTCGTGACCTTCCTGCGCGCTGCCTTGCTGTTTTTTAGTGGCTTACTGGTAGCACATCTGCTGGCCAGAGTTACGGTTCGGCTAAGCAAAAGCATGTCACCCCATCATCAGGTATTGTTAAAGCGCCTGGTGTACTGGCTGGTACTGTCGCTGTTTCTGGCGTCGGTGCTAAAAGAGCTTGGCTTTAGCTTAGGGGTCTTGTTGGGTGCAGCTGGCGTGTTGACCGTGGCCATTGGTTTTGCCTCACAAACCTCGGCATCGAATCTGATCAGCGGCTTATTTTTGATTGGCGAAAAGCCGTTTCAGTTGGGAGATGTCATTAAGGTAGGGGAAACTACGGGCGAAGTGCTGTCCATCGACTTACTCTCGGTCAAGCTGCGCACCTTCGATAATTTGTTTGTCCGCATCCCCAATGAAAGCCTGATCAAGTCCCAGATGACCAATATGACCCGCTTCCCCATTCGGCGCTTTGATTTGCAGATTGGTGTCGCCTACAAAGAAAGCATCAAGCAGGTGCGGGAGTTGCTGCTGGCGGTGGCCGATGCCAACCCCCTATGCCTGGATGAGCCAGCGCCGCTGTTCGTGTTCAATGGCTTTGGCGACTCCAGTTTGAACATTCAGTTCTCGGTCTGGACCAAGCGGGAAAACTTTCGGGACCTGCGCAACAGCCTGCAAGAAGAAGTCAAAAATGCCTTTGATGCCGCTGGGATTGAAATTCCGTTCCCGCACCGCTCCTTGTATACTGGCAGTGAGTCCGCGCCCTTTCCGATTACCATCGTGCCGGCAAAAGTCGACCACAACGGTGGGGATTCTGAGCCCCCCACCACCTAGTGCTCATCCAGCAGCGGGCGTCTGCCCGCCTGAACGATGCAAGTCAATTGTAACAGTACAGACCTGATTCCTTATATTCTGTTACATAGTTGTGCTCTTCTTTTTTCTTTGGCTCTGGCATAGTTTGCTTACCTCAATTCAGTTGAACAGAGCACAGGTCAGCCATGCTTAGTATTCGTAACCTTTCTAAAACCTACAGCAACGGTGTGAAAGCACTGCACGATGTCACTTTGGAGATCCCTGCCGGGATGTTTGGCTTGCTTGGTCCAAACGGAGCCGGAAAATCGTCATTAATGCGTACCATCGCCACTTTGCAACCGGCAGATAGCGGACAAATCCATTTCAACGGCTTGGACGTGGCGAAAGAGCCAGAAAAAATCCGCCAGACGCTGGGCTACCTGCCGCAGGACTTCCATGTCTACCCGCGGATCAGCGCTTACGATTTGCTGGACCACCTCGCCATTTTAAAAGGCATCACCCACAACAAGGAACGCAAACTCCTGGTGGAGACCTTGCTGGAGCAGACCAATCTGCACCGGGTACAAAAAAAAGCGGTGGCGTCTTTTTCCGGCGGCATGCGCCAGCGCTTTGGCATTGCCCAAGCACTGATCGGCGATCCGCAACTGATTATTGTCGATGAGCCCACAGCAGGCCTGGATCCGGAAGAACGCAACCGTTTCCACAATCTGCTGGCAGATATCGGTCAAAGCAAAGTGGTCATTTTATCCACCCATATCGTGGAAGATGTGTCTGATCTCTGCCCTCGGATGGCGGTGCTGGCCGAAGGAAAAATACAACTTGAAGGCGAGCCAGGTGCCCTGATGAATGAACTGAAGGGGCAGGTCTGGCGCACTGTGGTGGACAAACAGCAAGCTCCGGCTCTGATGGAGCAGTACCACGTGATCTCCAGCCACCTTCAGGCCGGCCGTACCGTGCTGCACGTACTGGCGAACGAACCGCCGGCAGCAGCTTTTGAGCCGGTAACGCCGGATTTGGAAGATGTCTATTTTGCCACCCTGCACCGGGTCCGTCACGGTCAGAAGCAGCAAGCGGCCTAAGGGGGAGCAGATCATGTGGCTTAAACTTGCCCGAACGGAAGCACGCTACCTGCGACAACTTCCGTCGTTTTACATCACCAGCGCACTGTTTTTTCTGCTGGCTTTCATGGCTGTGGCGGTGCCCAATGTGCAGATAGCCGCAGGTGGCCCCAATGTGCTGCAAAATGGCCCCTGGTTTCTGGCCATGTCGCTGATGATTTTCAGCATTTTCGGCATGTTCCTGGTGGCCAACTTTGCCGGCAATACTGCAACCCGGGACTTCACCAACAAAATGGACGGCATTATTCTGGCCACGCCAGTCTCTAAAGGTGCCTGGTTATGGTGCCGTCTCGGTGGCTCTTTTCTGATTGTTTTCCTGGTGTTCTGTACCGTACCACTGGGACTGCTGATTGGCAGCTGGATGCCCTGGGTGGATGCCGAGCGCTTTGGCCCAACCATGCTAAGCTTTTACCTGTGGCCGCTGTTTTTGATGGTGATCCCAAGTCTGCTATTCTGCGCCGCTTTATTTTACAGTCTGGCAGTCCTGACCCGCTCCATGATGGGCATGTACCTGGGTGTAGTCGGTTTCTTTATTCTCTATGCCAGCAGCGGCGCCCTGCTCAGCGAGCCAGAGTACCGCACCATAGCGGCCATGCTGGATCCCTTCGGCACCTCTGCATTTACCGAAGTCACTCGTTACTGGACGGCGCTGGAGCGCAATACACAGCTGCCAGCGCTGAGCGGCTTGTTGCTCGCTAACCGCCTGATGTGGCTTGGTCTGGCACTGCTGATCATGCTGCTGAGCCACTCCTGCATCGATCCACGCCGAGCCACTGGATTCCGGTTTGGCAGAAAAAAAGCCGCGTCCAATGATGCCGAGCCTGCCAACACGGCCGCACTGTCCCTGACTGCATTGCCCAGAGTTTCTGCTGCCAGCCCCAAAGCAGCATTCTGGAGCCAACTGCTGCTGCGCAGTCGTTTTGAGGTTCGTCAGATTGTGCTCAGTGCTCCCTTTATCATTCTGCTGCTATTGACCGTCTATTTTATTGCGAATGGCCTTATCTTTCATACTGTTAGCTCCTATGGCACCCCAAACTGGCCCTTCACCCGCTTTATGGTGGATCAGGTGATAAATGCCACAGGCCTGCTGGTGATGGTGGTGCTGATTTACTACAGCGCTGAAACCGTCTGGCGTGATCGTCAGTCCGGCATGGGTGACATTGTCGATGCAACCCCAACCCACAGCGCTGTCTTTTTCCTGTCCAAACTGATAGGCCTGACGGCCGTCATTGTTGGCCTGACGCTGGCTACCATGCTGGTGACCATCGGCTTTCAGCTGGTGAAAGGCCACAGCTGGTTGGAGCTGGGCCAGTACATAACCCGGTTGGGTCTATGGTATGTCCTGCCGATGTTCCTTTCTGCAGTGATGGTGGTGTTGATTCAGACCGTAAGCCCCAATAAATTTGCCGGTATCGGCATCATGGTGGTCTACATTGTACTCAGCATGACGTTGGCCAATGTCGGGCTTGAACACAAGATGTTTCATTTTGGCGTTAGCCCGACGGCGCAATACAGCGATATCAACCGCTACGGTCATTTTGTGCAGCCCCACTTGTGGTACATGCTGTACTGGAGCGGTCTGACCCTGGCGATGGCAGCCATCAGCTTTGCCTTGTGGCGCCGTGGCAGTGAAGCACGTTTGCGCGATCGTCTGCCACGACTGTCAACCCAGCTTGGAGCCCCCGGCAAAATCATGGTGGCGGTGGGCCTGGTTGCTTTTGTCGCATCCGGCAGCTGGATCCATTACAACACCCGGGTGCTCAATCAGTTCACAACGTCCAAGCAATCGCTGGATTTGCGTGCTGACTTTGAAAAAGAGTACCGTCAATACCTGGCCATGCCTTTGCCCTCGGTGACAGCGGTTCAGCTTCATGTCGATATTTACCCTGAAGAGCGGCGCCTGATCAATCGGGGTGAAATGACACTGACCAATTTCACCGAAGCCCCTATAGAGCGGGCACTGATCTCTGAGCCGCATCACAGCTCCAGAGCCAGTTTTACCCGTATTGAAGGCGATCAGGTCCAGTACACCAACCGAGACGCTCGCTTTGGGCTTGGCTGGCTGGAGTTTCATCAACCGCTGCAGCCAGGCGAATCCCAAACCGTCCGCTTTGAAGTCCATCGTGACAATCAAGGCTTTGTCGATCAGAGCTCGGATCTGAGTCTGATTTACAATGGCACCTTCGTCAACAACGCTGATCTGATGCCAAGTCTCGGGTACTCAACCCATTTCGAGATCCAGGACAGGCACGAGCGGCGTAAGCGCGATCTGCCACCTCGCCATCCGATGCCGGAGCTGGATGACGCCAGCCAACATGGCATCAATCTGTTCAGCGGCCAGGATCACTTCATGGATTTTGAAGTGGTGGTGTCGACCAGTGCCGGGCAGCGGGCTATTGCTCCAGGCTATCTGGAGCGGGAGTGGCAGGAGGGTGATCGCCATTACTTCCATTACAAAATGGACGCCCCTATCCTGAATTTTTTCAACATTATGTCCTCCGATCTGATGTTGACGCAGGAGCAGCATCAGGGGGTGGCGATCAAGGTCTACCACCACCCGCGTCATGACATGAATGTCGGCCGAATGATTCAGGGCGTCAAAGACTCATTGGATTACTTTAGTGAGCATTTTGGGCCCTACCAGCATCGTCAATTGCGGATTATCGAGTTCCCTTACCGTAACTTTGCTCAGGCGTTCCCGAATACGGTGCCTTTTTCTGAAAACCTGGGTTTTGCATTGGATCTGCGCGATGAAGAAGCTATCGACTTTGCTTATTATGTGACGGCCCACGAAGTCGCGCATCAGTGGTTTGGTCACCAAATCACCCCAGCCAATGTGCAGGGTGCTCAAGTGCTCAGCGAAACGCTGTCCCAGTACGGTGCGCTGATGGTGATGGAGCACCGCTATGGCAAAGCGGCAATGCGTCAGTTCCTAAAACGTGAATTGGACCGCTACCTGTCGAAGCGCTCTCATGACGTTCTCGGTGAAGTCCCTCTCAAGTACGTCGAAATGCAAAGCTACATCTATTACCAGAAAGGCTCGGTGGTGATGTATGCGTTGCGCGACCGCATGGGCGAAGCCCGGTTGAATCAGGCGATTCGAAACCTGCTGGAGGCCTTCCGCTACCGCCACGATCCCTACCCTACAACCCGGGATTTGCTGGCCGCCATCCGCGCTGAGGCCACGGATGAGGAGCAGGCGTTCATCACCGATCTGTTTGAGCGCATCGTGCTGTTTGACTTCACAACGCAAAGCGCTGAGGTGCAGCAGCTGGATAATGGCCAGTGGCAACTGGATATGGTGATAGCGGCCCGCAAGCTCGAGTCCGATGCGATGGGCGAAGAAACCGAGCTGCCACTGGACGACTGGTTTGATATCGCAGCCCTGTCGATGCATCCCGATCGGGTTCGCACCGACGAGGCAATCCTGTATCTGGAAAAGCACCGGATCCAATCCGGTGAAAACCAGCTGACACTGCTGTTGAATGAGCGGCCATCTTTTGCAGGCATCGATCCCTTTGTCAAAATGATCAATCGCGACAGCAACACCAATATACGGCCGGTGCGCTAGCAGCCGTCGGGCGACAACGGGGGACAAGCCTCAAGCCCCCGTTGTGCAATGGACTCGCGCCCGGCGCAAGAATACGTTACTCTTTTGTTGAGAGACATCAAGTGCAGATGCCCTGTCGGCCGAATGAGCAAGCATCCAGCCGAACCCAGAATTCCGATGTTATTCAAAGTCTAAGGTCTACAATGATACGAACAGCTCTGCTGCTTTTCATGGTCTTTGCTGGCGGTCAGGCTCAGGCAACGGATTGCGAGCACCAACCCGCCTTGAACGCCTTAGCAGAGCAGAGCACTCTTCGAATTCGTGCCATTCACTTTGAAGCGGCCAATGTGTTTGACTTGGAGGAGCCAGGCACCTTTTGGCTGCATCGTTTTGCCAACCACACCCATGTCATTACCAAAGAGGATACGCTGCGGCAGGATTTACTCTTCACCGAGGGCGATGTGCTCAGCCTGGCAGAGCTGGAAGAAACAGAACGTCTGCTGCGTAGCCGGCGCTATCTGCGGGAAGCCAAAGTCAGCATCAGCCACTACTGCAGCGAATCCCATCAAGTGGATGTGCTGGTCCAAAGCTGGGACAACTGGTCTTTATTGCCAAAAATTGATTTTAAACATGAAGGTGGAGTCTCTCAGTACTCCATTGGTCTCGCCGAGGATAACCTGCTTGGCACCGGCAATCAGCTGCATCTCGATTACGCCAAAGACAGCGAGCGCACTGGCTACCTGGTCAGCTTTGCCTCGCCCAACATGTTCGGCAGCCACTGGAGCAGCGCCTTGCAGTACGCCGATAACTCCGATGGTGAAAGCTACCTGTTCGCCGTCGAGCGTCCTTTTTACCGCATTAGCTCACCCTGGGCCATGGGCTTCGAGATGGCCAAAAACAAGGAAGAGCTGCGTGAGTATCAAGCTGGTGAAGAAAGCAACCGCTACGCCAGCAAACGACACTGGCTGCAAAGCTATCTCGGTTTTAGCTTGTCTGCCAGCACTTACAGCGCACAACGATTGTTGCTGGGCTTTCGCTTGCATGACCAGCAATTTACCAACAATGCGGATACTCAAAATGGCTTGCCGCCTGACAGGGATTTATCCGCCATCTGGCTGGAATACCAGTGGCTGCAATCGGATTACCAGAAGCTGTATCAAATCAATCAGTTCAACCGCACCGAGGACATCAACTTTGGCTGGCAATGGACGCTGCAGCTGGCGCGCCTGACCGATTGGCTGGGCGCGGATGCCAATGGCTGGCAACTCAGCAGCCGGTTGGAGAAAAACTGGACCATCCGGCCTGGCAGCTGGCTGCTGACCGAGCACCACCTGAAGCAGCAATGGCAAAGCGAGGAGCCCTCCCGCAGCGAACTAAGCAGCCACTGGTTGTTGGTACACCACTTGAGCGATCAAAGCAGCCTGGCGGCGCGCTTTCATCTGGAGCTAGGCCGGGAGATGTATCGGGATGAGCTGCGGCAATTAGGCGGTGATAATGGCATGCGCGCCTACCCGCTGTACTTTCAACGTGGCCAAAAACTGTGGGTTGCCAGCGGTGAGTACCGTTACTACACGCCCTGGTCCATAGTACGGTTGTTTGATGTGGGTTTTGCCGGCTTTGTCGATGCCGGCCGGGCTTGGGACGATCCCTGGCAAAGCAGTGAGGCCAGCGATAACCTGCTGTTTGGCGTAGGCGGTGGCGTGCGGCTGCTGTCGAAATACTCCAGCCGCGGCACCATGGTGCATCTGGATGTGGCCAAGCCACTGCGCAGCGAGCCCGGGCTCGATAGCTGGCAGTTTCGGGCCATGGCCAAACGTCGTTTTTAACTCAACTCTGGCAGCTTTGGCAAAATACCGTGCTGCGCTGCCCTAGGCGAGTTTCCTGCAACAGCTCGCCACACCGCAAACAGGCCTGATTGCCCCGGCCATACACCAACAGCTCTTGCTTAAAGTAGCCTGGCTTGCCATCGGATTGGCTAAAATCCCGTAGCGTAGTGCCCCCTTGAGCAATGGCCTGTGCCAGGGTTTTCTTGACCTCCTGCACCAGACGCTCACATTCGACGACAGACAAAGACTTAGCCGGACGGCTTGGCAAAATACCCGCTTTGAACAAGGCTTCATTGGCGTAGATATTACCGACCCCAACCACCACCTTGTTGTCCATCAGCACCAGCTTGATGGCACTGCTGCGCTTTTGTGCCTGCTGCCACAACAGTTCAGCATCAAACGCATCCGTTAAGGGCTCTGGGCCAAGTGCCTGCAGCAT
>JAFIFR010000101.1 GCA_020831935.1 Alkalimonas sp. | reverse complement strand
CATTGATCGGGGTGCGGATTTCATGGCTCATGCGGGCAAGAAATGCCGACTTAGCCTCAGTTGCTGCTTCTGCCTTGATTTTAGCCTGCGCCAGATCCCGGGTACGGCTGGCAACTTTTTGCTCCAGGTTGCGATTGGCTTCCAGCAGTTGCTGCGACAGTCGGGCGTTGTCAAACAAGATAGCCGTTTGATTGGCTAACAATTGCAGCAGTTGAATGCCTTCCTGACGAAAGACGCCGGTCAGAGCCTGATGCTGCAAATACAGCACACCCCGGATCTGATCATGCACCACCATGGGAATGCACAATACAGCTTTGGGGCCTTCGTTGGCTGGTGGGTAAAGGTGGCTGTGGCTGGTGTTATTAATCAGTCGGCTTTGTTTGGTTCGATGCACCAAATTCAACAGTTTTTCTGGCAGTACCGGTGGTGGCTGCACCGTGCTGGCTTGCAGCTCGAGCTTATCTCCATCAGACAACATCAGCAGGCAGCCGTCTTGTGCGCCGGCATTTTCCACCATCAGTTGCAGCATTTGCAGCAGGAATGCCTGCAGATCGATCTCGCCTGCCAGGGTTTCTGCCGCTTTTAACACCGAGGCTAAGTCCAGCTGTTGGTCGGCAGAGCTATCGGCTGCAGCCAGCAGCATCGGATGCTGAGCAAGTTCCGGTGCATCCAACAGTATGTGTTGTGTTTTGGCATGGCATTGCCAGTGGTGATAGCACAGCCAGGCACTGGCAGTGTGCTCCCGGGCATAGGCAGACTGCTGCATTCGCAGCCAATAATCGGCAGCCAGCTCATGTGCCAGCGCAGTATGCTGGGTAAAGCCCTGTGCCTGGCTAAGCTCAATAGCTTGTTGGTACAGCTGCCAGGCGTCGATAGCACCGGTCAGGCAGGCTTGCTCGGCCTGAAGCAGTCGCAATTTATGCAGGTGATTGCTCGGGCAGTTGTTGGCCCAATCGCTTAGCTTGTCAATCGCACTGTGCAGTTGTTGCCCAAGCTGATTTTTCTTATCTGCAGTTAAGCCCTGTTGGTGCAGATAGCGGGCGGCTGTCAGCCCCTGAAAAAAGTAAAACTCAGTTTGGTGGTACAGGGCCAGAGCAACGTCGGCTAATGGGGCGGCGGCTTGCAGATGCTGTTGTTCGTCACCGCTTCGCATGATGAAGGCTTGCATCAATTTTAGGCAGTGGTAACAAAACAATAAGGTTTTATTCTGTGGTTGCTCAAGTTCGCTTAACTGGGTGGACTCAGAAAAATCCGGTCCTTCCAACAAAGTGGCCTGAGCAGGGGTATCTTGCATGCTTAGCGTAAACTGTTGCCAGAGCTGACAAAACTGCAGGTTGTAGGGGAACTGTTTCTCGGTTAGAAATTGAATGCTTTGCTCACCAAACAGCTGCACCTGAGCCAGTGGCTCCCCACTTAATACCCGGTAAAAGCTGCCAAACAGCACGGCATGAGCGGCGTATTCAAGTTGCCCATCCTGCAAGCCTAAATGGTAGCTCTGCTCTAACGCTTGCAGTGACTGCTGGAGCGGCGCTCTCCAGGGTAAAACAGCAGCGGCACGTTGGAATTGCAGCTGAGCACGATACTTCTTGTCAAAACCTGCATCGACTTGCACGGCCAGATCGGCAAACTCCAGGGCTTCACTGTATTGACCAAAGATAGCAATCAGGTGCATGGCATGTCCGAGGTAGCCTAGCGCAGAGGCACTGCTGTGGCCATGCTTCAGAGTGAGAGTGAGTAGATGATAACTCACCGTCATGTAATGCAGTGGGCTGATGATGTATGCCACGGTAAACAACATACCGAGAATTTCCATCATTTGCAGTTGCAAAGGGTCCTGGGCTTTTTGTTGTTGCAGCAATTGCCCGATGGTATCCCGTTGATACAGTTGCAACACGCCAGGGTAGAGCGCTACCATTTCTGGCTGAGCAACGATATCAATGCCAAGTGGTTTGAGTTGTTGCTGAGCAAGCTCGTAGGCTTCGGTCAGTTGATTCCTGGCAAAATGAATCAAAATCTGTTGCTGACAGCTGCGTAAATGCTGCAGCGGATCCGAGCTCAGACTATTTAACTCTTCGCAACAGTGCCAGGCAAGGGCGTACTGCTGTGTCAGGTAAGCACTTTGTGCCAGGCCAAGCAAAAGCTCCTCCAATAGTGGGTGCTTGTTGTGCTCGCTGAGCAGATCACAGCCTTGTTGGAAAAAGCGCTGGGCGTTGAAGTACGCATTGCTGCTGAGTGCTTTACGGCCCGCCGTTAAATTAAGCTCTGCCAGGTGTTCGGCAGCAATGTGCTGCAAACTCAGTGGTAAGGCTAAATTAAAATGGTGCAGGTAAGTCAGGACTTCGCTGTGCTGCTCGTTGGCGCTTAATCTGCTGAAATAATGCAGTGCGATTTGCAAGTGCAATGCTAATCGTTCATCAGGGCTGACCAGCTGTAAAGCTGCTTGTTGTAGGCGGTCATGAGCAAAACGCACCGCGTCCAGTTGCTGGCCATCGCTGGTGGTATAAGCAATCAGGATGCCGCTGTTGATGGCTTCGGCCAGTTGCTGTTCGAGCTCTGGCGGTGATAGCTTCGCCAACTGTGCCAGCAGCTGGAAACTGACCCGCTCGCCTAAAATGGCCAACCATTGAAACAGCTGTTGAGTACGGCTGGGGAAACGATGCAAGCGATCAGCTGTGATGCTGGCATGGTTGTCGCTGATACTGAGCTCGGCGATAGCTGTTTGATCCCACTGCCAGCTTCCATCGAGCTGCAATTGCAACAACTTGCTCTGGTAAAGCTTTTGCATTAGTTGCTTCAGGTAAAATGGATTGCCACTGGTTTTTTGCAGCAGCAATTCAGCCAGCGGCTCGAAGGTATCGGCGCTGCCATGCAAGGTGTCGGCAACAAACTGCAAGGTAGCCCGGCTTGATAGCGGCTTTAAATCCAGCTGTTGCTGCTGGATTCGACTGTGCTGGAATTGCTTCAGGGTAAAATGCAGTGGATGCTGATCATCAATTTCATGGTCGCGATAACTGATCAGCAGCAACAAGCGAATGTCAGGTGCTATGTCTGCCAGCTGCTCCAGCCAACGCAGTGTGGCCCGATCGGCCCACTGCACATCATCCAGAAACAACACCAGACTGTAGTTTGCCTCACTGATGGCGTGCAAAAGTCGGAGCATTAACTGATCAAAGCGGGCCAGCTCGGATGCCGCTGCAAGCGAAGATGGCTCTTTCATTGGCTGATTGTTGCTAGCCAGTAACGACTTCCATTCCGGTACCAGCTGCCACAACAAAGCGCCATCATCGCCCGCTGCTTGTTGCAGCCGTTGTTGCCAGTCTGCCAGGGCTTTAGCTGGTTCTTGCAAGATGGCTTCTGCCAGTTGACCAAGAGCAGAGGTCAGCGCCGAGAAAAAACGATTTTTAAGGTACTGATCGTGTTTGCCTTGTACGAAAAAAGTGGGGTGCCCTAAGGTTGCTGGTGGCAGCTGCTCGATCAGGCTGGTTTTGCCTGAGCCAGAATAACCTCGGACCAGCACCAACTGACTGCGGTTATCGCGAGCCCTCTGATAAGCATCAATCAGTTTTTCAACATCCTGCTCGCGTTCATAAAGTCGCTCGGGAAAAGGCAACGTCTGCATACCGGAAAAAAGCGCTGGTACAAAAGGCTCTGCGCTTACTGGTTGTTCACAGCGCCTGAGGTCACACAGCACGGCATCAATTGATTGATAACGGGCATTGGGATCTTTTTGCAGTAAGGCATCAATGATACAGGTCAGCCTGCTATCGAGCTCGGGGAATTGTTCGATTAATGGTTGCGGTGTTTTGGCAATATGGGCATGGATCAGTGCCAGCGGCTCTTGCTGCAAAAACGGAAAGTCACCGGCTAAAATGGCATAGCTGAGGACACCCAGTGCATAAAGATCCGCGCGCTGATCCAAGGGGCAGTTGATGCGGCCTGTCGCTTCTGGTGCCAGGGTGCGTAGGCTTGACAGCTCAAGGGTACTTTGGTGCAAGCCTGGCCGTACTGTCTGAATGGTGGATGCCTGTGGGCAGTGGATAAGAAGCGCTTTATCAGCATGGGCAGACCAAAAAATAGCTTCGGCTTTGATTTCTTTCAGGATGTAACCTGCCTGATGGGCTTGTTGAACCAGCCGTGCCAGACTGATAATAGCAGCTAGCGCCTGGATTCGACCTTGTTGCACCTCGTGCTGTACTTGCTGGAAGTTCAGCAAGCCAGATTCAGCCGACAGCACCTCAAACAGCTGATGCGACTCGGTGAAAGTGGCGACTTGCTCAGGTAAAAAGTCGGGACGAACCGGTGGCGACTGAGCTGGCTGCTGTTGTTGCGATGTACTCAGTAATAAAACGTGCCCCAGTCCGGTATGAAAGGCTGTGAACAACCGATGCGTCGCACTTAAGGAGGGAAGCTCGTGGACAGCACTAAAATCACTCAGTCGATACATCGGATTCTACCTTTAACACCTTGTTTCAAGCATATAATCATTTACAGCAACAATAAAGGGTACTGCAGAGAATGTCATCGGCACAGACTTTTCATTTGAGTTGTCAATGATACTCCGATAGTATTTTATTTCTAACTTAAGTACTAGCTGAGCCGGCAAATTGCTGCCTGGTACCCTCAGTAGGAACCACTATGATGATTCGATTTTCTGCCACCGCCGCTGCGGTGGCACTTGGTTGTTATGGGATGGCGACTTCTGTTCATGCCGCCAATGACATGGACTCAGAACTGGATGCAATCGAGCGTATCGAGGTGCATGCGCAGCGCCGGCCACAAGATCTGCACGATGTCTCTGTTGCCGTAACACTGATAGATGGTGAGCAGCTGCAACAGCGTCAGATTAAAGATGCGGTTGAACTGGCCAACCTGGTGCCAAATTTTGTTGCCAGCCAGGCGGCGGCTGAAGGTACGACCCCGGCCTTTACCTTGCGTGGGGTCGGCATGTTTGATTACAACACCTCAACGGTTTCCCCCATCGCCATCTACAGCGATGAGGTGGTCAGTGGTGGCGCCAATTTTATGACCGGTCAGCTGTTTGACCTGGAGCGGGTCGAAGTGCTGCGTGGTCCTCAGGGGACCCTGTTTGGCCGCAATACCACCGGGGGAGCCATATTGCTGCGCTCTCGTTTGCCGGAGCATGAGTTCGGAGGCTATGTCCGAGCCAGCGCCGCAGAGCAACAAAGCTACCGGATTCAGGGTGCTGTCAATGCACCGCTCAATGACGCAACGGCCGCTCGCTTTGCCTTTAACTGGCAGGATTACCAGTACAGCATGAACAACCTGTTTCCCGGCGCCAGTGGTGGTGGCATGGAGCAAGCCAGCTTCCGATTACTGGTCAGCAGTGAGTGGCAGCAGTGGTCGGTGTTGTGGCGCTTGCATTCGGAGCATTGGACTGGGCAGCCTAAGCCTGTGTACAGTGCCGGAGTTTTTCGCAATCTTGAGACGGGGGAGTGGTGCAGTCCGGCCGAGGTGGGCAGCCATCATTGTGTCGATAACTTTGGTTTTTCGGTACCCAGCGATGACTTTTGGACCACCAGTGCCAATACCCAGCACAAACGCAACCGCACCGACAGCTGGGGCACTAGCCTGCAACTGGAGCGCGAGCTGAGTGCTGCCCTTAGTCTCAAGTCGATAACCGCTTACAAAAGCTTTAACCGCTTTCACTCCTGGGATGCCGATGGCCCCGGCCAGTTTATTGAAGGAGTGCTTGGCTCGGACAATGACTTTTTCAGTCAGGAACTGACGTTGTTCTGGCAACAGCCAGAGCGTTTCTGGACGGCTGGTTTGTTTTATCTCAACGAGCGACTTGAGCAAAACAATGAGCTGGATCTGTTCCGGGATTTTCGGGCGGTGCCGGCTCTTGCCGATGTGCCTGCCACCTTTATTTACCACAACCAGTTACGCAATGAAGCCATGGCGGCCTATGCACAGCTGGAACAACAACTGAGCCCTGACTGGCAGCTGGTCGCTGGACTGCGTCTGACCGATGAACAAACCCGTTATCATGCCAATGCAGATCTGGATACGACAGCTTTCTACCTGCCTGACTTGTGGGATATTCGCGGCAAGGTTGCAGATACCGAGTTCAGTGGCAAGCTTGCCTTGGTGCAGCGGTTAAATCCGCGCCACAGTCTGTATTACAGTTACTCACGCGGCTACAAGAGTGGTGGTTACAACGCTGGCTTTTCGTCCAGCCCGGAAGAAGCGGCCGACTCGATCTACGACCCAGAGTACCTGGATGCCTGGGAGCTTGGCAGTCGCTGGCGCTCTTCGGATGCATCCTTGTTTTGGGATCTGGCGTTGTTTTATTACCAGTACCGTGACCAACAAAGTTTTGTCAACATCAGCACGGGCACTGCGCCGTACCATGTGCTGAAAAACGCCGGTGATGGCCGTGTTTTGGGGCTGGAATCCGACTGGCGTTACCGCCTTTCGGCAGCTACCGAGCTGATGCTGAGTCTGGGGTATATTCCCCAGGCCAAGCTGGGTGAGTACCGTGAGGGCGATATCTTTGTGGCTGGTACCCGTTTGCCTTTTACTCCCGAATGGACGCTGGCGGCCAGTTTTACCCATCAACAGCAACTGGCTGGTCAGAGTCTGGACTGGCAGCTGGGTGTCCGTTACCAGTCGTCCATCTATTTTGATCAGTACGAAGACCCTTACGCCCGCCAGCAAGGCTACGCCCTTTGGCATGGCCGGCTTGGTTGGCAGGCAACGCCGGATTTAGAGCTGGCACTTTGGGGAAAAAACCTGTTTAATCAGCGCTATGCAGAGCTGAAGTTCGACTCTGTTGCAGCCCTGGGAGCCTACACCCAGTTGCGCGGGGAAGCCCGGCAGCTGGGGCTGGAAGTCCGATATCAGTTTTAATGGCAGCAGCTCCCTCCTTACTCTATTTGACGGGAGCTTTACTGCATGCGTATACAGTTACTTTGGCCTATTTTGGCTACCTTGTTGGTCCCTTTAGCCGTTGCCTGGTTTGTTTACCCAGAACACTTGCCTCCGGGCTTTGGGGTCTTTCCTCCGCAGTTTCAGCTGGCGGCACCGGGCTTTAATCTGTCGGTTTTTTTGGGGGGCGCTGCTGGCGCTATCTTTATTTCGGCTCTGGTGATTTGGCCTCAAAAGTTTGGTTTTAAAGGGGCAATACCCGCTGAGCCCGCCGCCAAACAACCATTGCCTTGGTGGTTTTGGGCCGGAACGCTGGTGACCTTGTTTTTCTGGTGGCTGATGTGGTCGCACTCGACCCTGTTTGGTAATCTGGTGTACTGGTCTTTTACGCCTTTGTGGTGGGGCTTTATCTTTGTGCTGGATGGCCTGGTTTATCACCGCAACAATGGGGTGTCGTTGTTTTCCAGCCGGCCAAAACTACTGGGGCTGGCCGGGCTTGTCTCCATCCTTGGCTGGGTCTACTTTGAGTTTTTCGACTACTTTGTGCTGGAGAACTGGTACTACCCCCATGCATCGGTAGCCCCATGGTCGCAGCAATTGCTGAGCATCGAGTTTTTACTGACCTACAGCACGGTCACACCGGTGTTGTTTCAGTGGTACAGTCTGCTCAATACCTTTCCCAAACTGGTGGCCCGGTACCAGAATGGTCCTAAAATGCCACTGAATGCCAATCTGTTGATTGGTGTTGGTTTGGCATTGCTGGCCGCTATGGTGCTTTGGCCTTACCCCATGTTCTGGGTGGTGTGGATTGGGCCTTTTCTCGTGCTGCTCGGTTGTCTGCAGCGGCTGAATATCTGGACGCCTTTTGCCGATATCGCCAAGGGCAATTGGACTGCCGGGGTTTTGATTGCGGTGTCGTCGATGCTCAATGGTTTGTTTTGGGAGTTCTGGAATTTTGGCAGCAATTACTTTGTAACCGACAGCATCACCAACCCCAATTATTGGCAGTACGACATTCCGTATTTGAATGTCATCCATCTGTTTTCTGAAATGCCCTTGTTGGGTTATTTTGGTTATTTACCATTTGGCGTTATTGTATGGCTGTTCTTTATCTGGAGTGGCAAGCTGTTGGGGTTTAATACCGATATAAAGCTTAATAACAACATCAATAGCGCGAAAATCGATTAGCGCGATAAGCTCTGCAGTTCGCCCAGTGTCATGCTGCTGCTGTGTTGGCGTATCTGGCTAAGCAGCAGCTGGGCGCAGGCAAAGGCATCGGCCAGAGCATGGTGCTGGGGGGCCTCGGGCAGTTTGTGGCGCGCCAGACAACTGTTCAGGCGCAGCATGTCTTTGGTCAGCACCTTGCCTTTGTTGTGCAGGCGCTGCCACTCAATCTTCAGGGTGTCAATGGCTTTAAATTTTGGGCTTCGGCCAAAGCAGCGCTCGGCGGCTACGGTTAGAAAGGCCAGATCCATCTGGGCATGATGGGCCACCAACACATAGCCGGGGTACTGGCTTAGCAAGCGTTGAACCAGCTCACAAAGCTCAATCCCTTTGAGCAACTGATGATCGTGCAGGCCATGAATGACAGCACTTTGACCAACACCGATTGGCGACTTCACCAGATAATGAGCACTGTCGCCCAGCATAATTTCCTGTTGACGGATGGGCACCCAGCCTGCACTGACTATGTGATCTTTTTTCGGATCAAGGCCGGTCAACT
>JAFIFR010000100.1 GCA_020831935.1 Alkalimonas sp. | reverse complement strand
GCTTTGAATCCAGCGAACCGCACCATATTCATGTCGCCTTGTCCAAAGCCAGTGCCCACGCCCACCTGAAGCCGAAGTTACAGCAGGCGATTGCCTCCATGATAGCCGACGGCACCCTGAACCCCAAAAAGCAGGAGCAACCACCACTGAACTAGCTCTCTGGTTCCCGGCTCTGGCTTCAGCCCGCGTGTTCAGGGTACACTGACACAATTAAGTAACACCATGGATCTGTGCGTGACCGCAACTCAACTGAACAACCTTGCCATTACCCAATTAAAAGGGGTCGGCAGTAAAATGGCCGAGCGGCTACACAAACTGGGGATCCACAGCGTGCAGGATGTGCTGTTTCATTTGCCGCTGCGCTACGAAGATCGCACCCGGGTCTGCGCCATTGCCGATTTACTGCCCGGCATGCACACCACCATTTTAGGCACGGTGCAAAGCAGTGAAATTCAGTTTGGTAAGCGCCGCTCCTGGCTGGTGAAGCTGCGTGATCACAGTGGCAGTCTAAGCCTGCGCTTTTTTCACTTCAGTGCCGCGCAAAAAGAAGCCGTCACGCCTGGGGTACAACTGCGCTGCTTTGGTGAGGCGCGACGCGGTATGCGTGGTCTGGAAATGATGCACCCGGAATACAAACTGGTGCAGAGCGACAGCGAACTGACTGTCGCAGAGAGCCTGACCCCCATCTACCCCACCACCGAAGGCTTAAAGCAAGCCAGCTGGCGCAACCTAACCGAATTGGCACTTAGCTACCTGCAGCGCTTCGCACCAGATGAATACTTGCCAGCGCAGGGCCAACGCAACTGGACTCTGACCGACGCCCTGTGCTACCTGCATCGGCCACCGCCGGATGCCAGCCTAGAGCAACTGGAGGAAGGGCAGCACCCGGCTCAGCAGCGTCTGATCCTGGAAGAGCTGGTGGCGCAACAAATCAGCATGTTTCAATTGCGTCAGCACTGCCAGGCGCAACCCGGCATTGCCATCACCGGCCCTCAGCATGTGCTCAGTGAACGTTTTTTGCAGCAATTGCCTTTTGAACCCACCGCTGCGCAGCAACGCGTGGTCACCGAGATCGAGCAGGACTTAGCCAAATCGCTACCGATGTTGCGGCTGGTACAAGGCGATGTTGGTTCAGGAAAAACCCTGGTGGCGGCGCTGGCCGCGCTGCGTGTCATCGCTGCCGGCTATCAGGTTGCGCTGATGGCCCCAACCGAACTGCTGGCCGAACAGCACGCCGAAAATTTTCGCCAATGGTTCAAACCACTGGCGATTGAGATTGCCTGGCTTGGCGGCAAAAGCAAAGGCAAAGCCAGAGCCCAGCAACTGGCACTGATCCAAAGTGGTGACGCCAGCATGGTGATAGGGACCCATGCACTGTTCCAGCAGGATGTGCACTTTCATCGGCTGGCATTGGTGATTATTGATGAGCAGCACCGTTTTGGTGTCCATCAACGGCTGGCACTGCGCGAAAAAGGCGGCATCGACAACCGCGCGCCCCACCAACTGATCATGACGGCTACCCCGATCCCCCGCACTCTGGCGATGACCGCTTACGCTGATTTGGATACTTCCATCATCGATGAGCTGCCACCTGGTCGAACGCCGGTCAGCACAGTCGCTATTCCGGACAGCCGTCGTGCACAAGTGATTGAGCGCGTCCAGGCTTCAGTGCAACAAGAGCAGCGACAGGTCTATTGGGTGTGCACCCTGATTGAAGAGTCCGATGTCCTACAGTGTCAGGCCGCCGAGCAGAGCTGCGCTGAGCTGCAACAGGCATTGCCGGGTATCCGCGTGGGACTGGTGCATGGCCGCTTAAAACCAGCGGAAAAGCAGCAAGTGATGCAGGCTTTTAGCCTAGGTGAGCTGGATGTGCTGGTGGCAACCACTGTCATAGAAGTAGGGGTCAATGTGCCCAATGCCAGCCTGATGATCATCGAAAACCCGGAGCGACTGGGTCTGGCACAGTTGCATCAGTTGCGTGGCCGGGTTGGCCGTGGCAGTACCGCCTCGCATTGCGTGCTGCTGTACCATGCCCCCTTATCGCAAAGTGCTCAGGCCCGCCTGGCCGTGCTACGCGACAGCAACGATGGCTTTGTCATCGCCCAGCGGGACCTGGAGATACGCGGCCCGGGTGAACTGCTCGGCACCCGGCAGACCGGACTGGCGCAACTTAAAATTGCCGATCTGGAGCGGGACGACTATTTATTGCCGATGGCACAGCAACTGGCTGGTGAGCTCTGGCAACAAAACCCCCAGGCCTGTCAACTGCTGCTGCGCCGCTGGTTACCGGACCGCGAGCAATTTGCCAACGCCTAGCGTCTAGGGCGTGTTGACCTTTGCTGTTTGGTTTAATCGCTGCAACCTGCTCTTTCGGCTCGCCTGCCAGGCATCCACGCTGTAAATTGCAAGCGCCGTCCAAATAACGGCAAAGGTCAACAGCCGCTCGGTGGCCAGTGGCTCCTGATACAACCAAACGCCAAACACAAACATCAGACTGGGACCAATGTACTGGAAGAACCCCATGGTGGATAACTGCAAACGGCGCGCCCCGGCGATAAAACACAGCAAAGGTACCGTCGTCACCAAAGCCGCAGCCATCAGCCAAAGATTCAGGGTCCAGCTGTTGTGCAGCAAGTTAACCGCATAACTGTCTGCCACAAACCACCAGTACCAGACGGCCAGCGGCAACAACAATAGCGACTCCAGCAGCAAACCAATCATCGCATTGACCGCCAGCTTTTTTCGCAACAAACCGTAGATGGCAAAGGACCCGGCCAACGCAAACGCAATCCAGGGAAAAGCTCCATAGCTCAGCAGCTGATACAGCACGGCGCAGCCAGCCAGCGTCAGGGCAAACCACTGCATCTTACGCAGGCGTTCGCCCAAAAATACCATCCCCAGCAACACATTCAGCAGCGGGTTGATGTAATAACCGAGGCTGGCATCGAGCATATGATTCTGATTCACAGCCCAGATAAAAAGCCACCAGTTAAAACCAAGCAGCACGGACGTCAGCATCAGCGCTGCCAGCAGTTTGGGCTGGCAAAGCACGGCTCGCAGCTGCGGCCACTGCCGGATCCCCACCACCACCGCCAACAGCAGCAAGCAAGACCAGACAATGCGGTGCACCAGAATTTCCAACGAGGGGATGTCGGCAATTTGTTTGAAATACAGCGGCGCTATGCCCCAGAGGGTATAGGCACTGATGGCCGCCAGGCCACCCAGTTTTTGCTCACGCGTCAATGACATGCTCAGGCTCGTAACAGTTGGGCCTGCATTCTATACCCAAGTGACCTCAAGATGCGAGCTTACCCCACCAGATAGGTACCGGTCCCCAAAGCAATGTGCACGCCCTCGCTGTTGTGCAACTCCATCCGGCAGACTGCCACTTTGTTGCCACTGCGGATCACCCGTGCTGTAGCCGCAAACTCTGTTCCCCGCCCAGGCCGCAAGTAGTCGGTGCGGATATCAATGGTGCTCATTTTTCCCAGCCGGCTTAGCAACTCATCCTGCTGAATATCCTGCATCCGGCTCAGCGCACTGGATACCGCCATAATCCCCCCCACCACATCCAGCACAGTGGCAATTACACCACCGTGCATAATTTGTTGCACCGGGTTGCCAATTAATTGCTCCGACCAGGCAAAGCACACTTCCGCCTGCTCCAGATCGAAGCGCGTCACTTTGAGCCCCAGCACACGGTTGAAGGGCATCTGTTCAAAAGTGCTGGCAATTAACGGCAATAAATCGGCATGCTTCATGGTAACGCCTCTCCTGGTTGGACCTCTCAAGCCTATCTGGCTTTGTCGCGCGGTGCAAGTGCAGACAGCGGGGATGCTTTTGATTACAATACTCCTTTATTTTGCAAGCCATGAGCCCCTGTGCACGATACCCTACTGCAGCACCTGAAAACTTTCTTTGGTTACAGCAGCTATCGCCCCGGTCAATTGGAGGTGATGGATGCCGCCCTCTGTGGTCGCGACAGCTTTGTACTGATGCCAACTGGCGGCGGCAAGTCCCTTTGTTATCAATTGCCTGCTTTGGTGCTGCCTCAAGTCACCGTGGTCGTTTCGCCTTTGATGTCGCTGATGAAAGATCAGGTCGACACCCTGAAAACCAATGGCATTGCCGCAGAGTTCATTAACAGCAGCTTAAGCCGGGAAGACATCCAGGCTATCTACCAAAAATTACGGCAACGCGAATTGAAGCTGTTGTATGTGGCACCAGAGCGCTTGCTGCAACCTCAGTTTCTTGACCGGATGGCAGAGCTTGGTGTCAGTCTGTTTGCGATTGATGAAGCCCATTGCATCTCGCAGTGGGGCCACGATTTCCGGCCGGATTACATGGCACTGGCACTGCTGAAAGAGCGCTTTCCCCAGGTCCCGCTGATGGCACTGACTGCCACCGCCGATGCCGCGACCCGCCACGATATTGTGCAGCAACTTGGCCTGCATCAGCACCATGAATACGTCGGCAGTTTTGACCGGCCCAATATCCGCTACATGGTGCAGGAGAAGTTCCGTCCGCTTGAGCAGCTGGTCAGTTATTTGAAGCAGCAAGATGGACAGAGTGGCGTGGTGTACTGCAACTCGCGTCGCAAGGTGGATGAGTTGGCTAGCCAGCTGCAAGAGCGCGGCTTTGTCAGTGCCGCCTACCATGCCGGCATGGACTCCGACAGCCGGAATCGGGTGCAAGAAGCTTTTCAGCGCGATGATGTGCAAGTGATTGTGGCGACGGTCGCTTTTGGCATGGGCATCAACAAGTCCAATATCCGATTTGTGGTGCATTACGAGCTGTCACGCACCATTGAGGCCTACTATCAGGAAACCGGCCGGGCCGGTCGCGATGGTGTTGCGGCAGAAGCACTGATGCTGTTCGACCCAGCCGATATCGGTCGCATCCATCACTGGATTGATCAAGAAGAGAACGAGCAACGGGCCCGGGTTGCCCGCCAGCGCTTTTCCGCCATGGCCTCTTTCGCAGAGGCCCAAACCTGTCGCCGCCTGGTGTTGCTGAATTACTTCGGCGAAGCACAGCAAACGCCTTGCGGCAACTGCGATATCTGCTTGTCACCGCCCAAGCAGTTTGATGGCACCGAACTGGCACAAAAAGCCTTGTCCTGTGTTTATCGGGTCGGGCAACGCTTTGGCATGGGCCATGTGATTGAAGTTTTGCGTGGCAGCAACAGCCAAAAAGTGCAGCAATACGGCCATCACCAATTATCCACCTGGGGTCTGGGGCAGGATTACAGCCACGATTTCTGGCTCAGCATTTTGCGGCAATTGGTGCACTTCGGTTTTTTACAACAAGACATCACCCAGCATGCCGCCTTAAAGTTGCAACCCGCAGCGCGGCCGGTGCTTCGCGGCGAGCAGCCATTGCAGCTAGCGGTGCCTCGGCTGCATGCCACCAGCAGCAAAGACAAGCGCAGACCACAAAATTACGACAAAGCCTTGTTTGCCCGCCTCAAGCGGTTACGCAAGAAATTGGCAGAACAAGAGGACATCGCGCCTTTCATGGTCTTTAGCGATGCAACGCTGATCGACATGTGCCAACGTCTGCCTGATAGTGAGCACAGCTTGCTGCAAGTGAGCGGCGTCGGCTTGACCAAGCTGCGTCGCTATGGCGATGCATTTTTGCAGGAGATCAATGATTATCTGGCAACTGAGGCAGCGCCTGGCAAGCTGATGTCATGATAAATAGATGATATGCCGCTGCAAGGATAGATCTACGAAGAATATCGACTTAAGATGGAGTGTCGATACTCAATGTAAGTGAGGCAAAGGATTGAACGCTCGTTGTTTTATTATGCTGCTCGGCTTACTGCTCTCCTGGTGCAGTCAGGCGCATTACGCCAGAAGCCTGGAGCTCGATCAGCTTTTTGAGCAGCGCTCACTGCGAGATGTTCTCCATGTCCAAATCACAGACCATGCACTGGACGTTGAAGACTTCTTGCTCAACCCTGCACACCATCACGCTTTCACCCCGTTGCAGGAACGACAAAAAGCTCAAATAAATGCGCAGGAAGCTGTTTGGCTATTTGCGCGCTTGCATTATCAGGGTAACCAGCCACTGACAACCATTCTTTATTACGATTTCCCGTTGGCGGACCAGGTCACTCTGACTCTGTTCGATCGAGGACAACAGCGCGTTATTCAGCAGCTGCATACAGGCAGTGATTATCCTTTTTCTGAGCGGGCTCTCCCTTATCCAGGCTTTGCTTTTCCGCTACAGCTTGAGCCTGGCCAGAAAGTAGATGTGTTTCTGAAAGTGCAGGATGCTGGTCTGGTGCCACTGCAATTGCACCTATGGCAGCAAGAGATCTTCCTCGCTGAACACAGCAAGAAAAACATACTGGAAGGCATTCTATTTGGTCTTTTGCTGGCACTTGTACTCTTTAACAGCTATCTTGCCCTGCGTCGCCGCAAGCTATTGTATCTGATGCAAGCGGGGTTTTATGGCAGCCTGCTGCTGGTACTGGCCACGCTGAATGGTCAGGCATTTGCTTACCTATGGTCAAAGCAACCTGAAATTAATTCAGCCATTTTGTATGTACTATCAGGCCTCACCCTGGTTTTTCTAAACCAGTTCACTTATCAGGCGCTTTCATCGTATCAACAACGCCCATGGCGATGGTTGTTTATGCTGAACCAACTACTGAGCTTGTTGCTACTTTTCAGCCCTTTGTTCGCAGATGGATCACTCAGGGTACAGCTGCTGCTGATCTGCTCGCTGGTGGTTTTAATCAGCAACTCATTTATATCCTTTATCCATTTTTTGCAGGGGCACCTCGCTGCCCGATTTTTTGCACTGGTCTGGCTCTGTTTATTGCTTTGCGGTGGCTTGCTGATGCTTAACGAGTTCGGATTATTGCCACTGCCTTTTCTGTGGAAGGATGGATTGCTTATCGCCTTAATCGTCAGCCTGAGTTTGATAAGCTTTCATTATCACAGCCAGCAAGATGCAACCGGTTCTGCCTATCAAAACGACGCCTTTGCGATAGAGCACGCTTATGCCCAAGCTTTTTTCCAGCAGTCAAACAAAGCCATCTTTATCACTTCTGATCACGGTGATTTTTTACAAGCAAATCATCGCTTTTATAAATTTATCGGACTTAGCCCCCATCAAGTTGTTAAGACACAACTAGTACAAGAGCTTTTTCCGAACTGGGAACAGCTCTATCAAGACATGCTCGAAGGAACCGCTCCATCGGCTGCCACACTGAATTACCCCTCAGGGAAAGAAGAAGCCGTAGCCATCCATATCGAGAGTGCTGAAGTCAGCGAATTGGGTAAAGTCCTTTGTGTTTCATTAGCACCACTTTCTGCCGAAGAAACTTCACGACTAGAGCAGCAAAAGTTGAATCAACTGGATACCCTGACAGGACTATTGAATAAAGCAGCCTTTACTGAGAAGCTTCAACAGTTTTTGCAAACAAACGCCGTTGGAACGCTACTGCAGATTAATGTGCTTGATTTTCAGCGTGTAAATAAACAAGCTGAGCAAGCGGCTGGCGATGCGTTGTTACGGCAAATTGCCAGCAAGCTGCAATCAGAGCTGAACGATCTTCCCGTTGCCAGGCTAACTGCAGATACCTTTGTCGCTTTGTTACCAAACAAAGGATCGCAAGAGGCATTTGTGCAAGCCTACCGACTGCTGGACCAACTGCGAGGCTATCGATTTATCTGGAATGAACATATTTTCCGTCTGCACAGCAGCATGGGTATGCTCAATATCCAGCAAGCAGATGGTGACGCCAATGAAGCACTAAAAATGGTCGCTCAGGCATGCAGCCAGGCAAAGTCAAAGGGCTACAACCGCATCCACCTGTACAGTCCAGAGGAGCTACCGGTGGAAGCTGACGATATTGAGCAAACTCTGTGGCCACATAAGCTACGCCAAGCCTTAGCCAACAACCAACTGGTGCTGAATGTGCAAAGCATTCAGCATCCAGACGCAGATCAACATAGCCACTGCGAAGTTTTATTGCGGTATAAAGCAGATGCCGGCCACCTTATACCAGCAGAAAATTTTATCGGGGCTGCCAAGCAGGCACAGTTATCAGGCTTACTTGATCGTTGGGTCATCGAAAACTATTTTACCTGGTTGAATCAACACCAATCTCCCCACACAGAAAAACTGCAAAGCCACATTAACCTTACCGCAGATTCAATTACCGATGCTGATTTCATCGAGTTTGTTGCTCTAAAGTTGAAGCAATACAACATAGATGGCTCACATCTTTGTTTTGAAATTAATGAGTACATTGCTGTTGAGTACTTATCTGCAACAGTGAATTTCATTCGGCAGGCACATCAACTAGGATGTAAAGTTTGTCTGGACAACTTTGGTTGCGGTTTTTCGACCTTTAACCTGTTGCGACAATTACCGCTGGACTTTCTAAAGTTGGATCCGGCAGTAATTCACAATGCAGCGTCTGATCCGTTAAAGCATGCCATTGCCCGAAGCATTATCGACATTGCAAAAAGCAGCAAAGTCGAGCCCATAGCACCACACATTGAAGATGAACAAAGCTATCAGCTTATGCGTGACTATGGGGTTCGCTATTTCCAGGGGCACTACTTTGCCAAGCCTTGCCTGTTAACCGAAGCTTTTTTATAAGTTAGTG
>JAFIFR010000099.1 GCA_020831935.1 Alkalimonas sp. | reverse complement strand
CGGATCCAGCCCTGATGAATGCGTTTGAAGGTATCGGTTCCGGCGCATTCCAACCACTCAAAAGCCAACATTTCACGATTAATGATAACAGCGCCAGCTTGCTGCAGCCGGTTAAGGGCTTGTTGTTTATGAATGGGATCGCGTGAGCCCACCGCATCGTCAACCAGATAAACCTGATAACCGGCTGCAATGCAATCCAAAGCCGTTTGCAGCACACACACATGGGCCTCAGTCCCCAGCAGAATCAGCTGTTGGCGCTCCAGTTCAGCCAGCCGTTGGCGGACAGCCGTTTCTTTGTAGGCACTGAAATGCATTTTTTCCAGTACGGCATCCGCTGGCAACAGCTCCGCCAGGACCGGCACCGTATGGCCTAAACCGGCCGGGTATTGCTCGGTCGCTACAATCGGCACTTCAAGCTGCAGCGCAACCTGCAGCACCCAAGCCGCCGCATTTTCCACCTCACGGCCATCGGCAATGGCCGGTGCCAGCCGCTGCTGAATATCAATCAGCAGTACCAGACTTTGATCGCGGTCTATCAGCATAGCGTTCTCCTTGCAGCAAGGCGTTTATCCTGACAAAGTGAGCCGCTTTTTGCCAGCAGACCTTGGTCTAAGTAAATTTTTGGGTTTTAACTCTGTCCACGCCACTGAGCAAAACACTCGGACTCGTCTTTGTCTTTATTCAGCAGCAAGCGGGCCAGTACCTTATCAGCTTCACCGGCTTCAGCGGATAAACCAATCCAGGCTTCAACGTAATCGCCATCGGCAAGTGCCAACGGGTACAGCTCTTCCCAGCTGTCGTCGGGTGTTTTTAAATCAACAAAACCGCGGCTCAGATGCTGCTGTTGGTACTCGGTATAATCGGCCGCGCTCAGGTTGTCGGAGGCCAGCTCTTCAAAGATATCAAAGGCATGGTCGCACAGCTCATCCAGCGACCACTGTGTGTTATCTGACATGATGATGTTCCAAAGAATTACGCTAACGCTATGATAGCAAGTTTCCCACCAAGACACAGCCTGATACTATAGGCGCATTGTTATTGCTTCGATAAACCCGATGACCTGCACTCAGCCTGACGCCAGCTCTTTGTACCGCTGCCCACTTTGCACTGAGCCGCTTACCCCTGAACCAAGTGAGCCAAGACAAAGTTCTTATCGTTGTGTGAACCGGCATCACTTTGATGTGGCCAAAGAAGGCTACCTTAATCTGTTGCCGGTGCAGCATAAAAACTCGAAACAGCCGGGCGACAGCAAAGCCATGTTGCAGCAGCGACGGCAGTTTTTGCAATCCGGCGCCTATCAACCGCTGGTGCAGTGTCTGGTTGAACAGCTGCAGCATTTAAAGCCCAGCTCACTGCTGGACTCCGGCTGTGGCGAGGGCTATTACAGCGGTTGCCTGAAGCAAGCGCTGCCCGAGACAGCGATCGCCGGCATGGATATTTCCAAAAGCGCCATTCAACTGGCCGCCAAACGCTACCCAGAGATTGCCTTTAGCGTCGCCAGCGCCAAAGCTCTGCCCTACCAGGATGCCCGCTTTGATGCCATGCTGGTGTTGTGCGCGCCCTTTGAGCTGGATGAAGTCAAACGCTGCCTGCGCTCTGGTGGCCAGCTGCTGTTGGTGACCGCCGCCCCAAACCACTTGCTGCAATTTAAACAAGCGATCTATGATAGCGTCCGACTGCACAGCGACCGTATCCCCGAGCTGAATGGCATGCAGCATCAACATCGTCAGCGTTGTTCTTTTATGCTGGAGCAGCTGGGCGCACCAAGCTGGCTCAGCTTACTGGAGATGACTCCCTTGGGCTGGAAACTGAATGACAAGCACAAGCAACAACTTTGTCAGAGCTTGACGCAACTGCAGGTCGATTTCTATATTGATAGCTACCAGCATGGATCCTAATGGTCATCGCCATCGTAGTCAGTACCATGCAACGAAACAGGAGCAAGATGTGAGCACCCCTCGTCTTTTAGGCTTTGCCGGAATCTTACCTTTTTACCTGAGCCTGGCTGCGGTATTGATGTGGCCGCAAAGTCAGCTGGCGTTGGTATCGCTGATTGGCTATGGCGCTGTGATTCTGAGCTTTCTGGGAGCCGTGCATTGGGGCATGGCGATGCAAGAGCCGGATCAGACCCAGGCCGGTCGCAGTTATGTCTTCAGTGTGGTACCGGCGCTGCTGGGCTGGCTGGCCTTTATCTCGCCCTACCAACCGGCGCTGATTGTGCTGGCCGCTGGCTTTGGCTGGGTCTGGTTGCGCGAATACCAAAAACCACCTAGCTTGATGCCGGCCTGGTACCGGCAGCTGCGCGGCGTCCTGACCGCCGCCATCTTGCCGGCACTGATTATTGGCGCTATTTTTAGCGGTTAATCCTCGGAGTTGAGCAGCTCACTCAGCTGCTCGGCTTCTGCCAACTGGATGGCATCAAAAACTCTTGACCAAAAGAAGGTACTAAGCTCGCTGACAATGTTGCTTTCAGCGTTCAGCAAAATCACCAGCCCCACCTGACGATCACGCGAATAGGCCACATCGGCCCGAAACCCCCGCACCCAGCCACCGTGGTAAACCAGCTCCTCGTCACCGAACTGATACACCCGCCAGCCCAGTGCATAGTGCGCATCACGGATAAACTGCCGCCAGTGACCTCGTCTTAGATCCCGCACAGTCCGCACCCGCTTGTCGGTGATGGTGGCCAGCACGTGCTCTGGCATCACATCCGGATAATGGCCCAGCTGAGCCATCACCCAATGGCTTAAATCCATCGCACTGGCATTAATACCGGCCGCCGGCGCAAACCGATAATAGGTGGGAAGTACCGTGCTCTGATACCAGCCACCTCGCGCCCTTACATGCGGCATGGCTTTGTTTTCGGTGGCCATAAAAGGCTCCATGCCGACCGAAGCCGTTGGCATCTGCAAGGGCTCAAAAATAAGCTCCTGCATCAGGGTAGCGTAATCCTTTTGCGTGGTTTGCTGCACGATGGGTTCAATCAAACTAAACAGCACATTTTGATAGCCATAGCACTGGCCTGGGGTACACATTGGGTCGAGCTGGCGAAAGTGCGGCAAAATACGCTCAGGCAGCACATTGGCTTCAATCATGTTGTCGTAGGCATTGGGCATGACACCGGTGGTTTGAGCCAACAAATGCTCGACCTGCAAGGCTTTGCTGTAACGGGCTGAACGAAACGAAAAGTCCGGCACATAATGGATCACCGGATCATCCCAGTTGAAGTAGCCTTGCTCCGCCAGCACAGCCGCCAAACCAGCGGCAAAGGTTTTAGAAACCGAAGCGATACGAAACAGAGTAAAGGGGTCGACCGGATCGCTGGAGCCACGGGCACGCACTCCCACCCCGCGAATTCTGACGATTTGATCGCCCTCAACAATGGCGTAAACCCCACCCGGGATCTGATGCTCCGCCAGCTGCTGCTCAAAATGGCGATCAAAATAGTCCGCAACGTCTGTTACAGGAGCGGCCAACAGCATCGGGCTCAGCAGTGCTAAGCCCAGGCTTGCGATCAGGAGTCTTAGCCTGTGAACCATGGTTTAGGGAAACTCTGCCGTCGCGCGAAACAGCGGCTGGTCATTCATAAAGGGCACTTGCTCGGCGGCATGACATGCCATGCAGGCACCGCGCGCCTGCAAAAAGCTGCGCTCTATGGCTTTGGCATCGCCTGCAGCCAAAGCCTTGGTCAGCTCCGGCCAGGCCGTTTGCAAAAACATCGCCTGTGAATTCGCCGCACGGCCCGGACGACGGAAATAGCCCAGCTCCATGGCCGCTCCCAGTTTGTCCCAGTGGTAAGACGCCAAAGCGTAGTTGCCATCGACAATGGCATCAAAACTATGCTGATAACGCGCCCCAACTTCGGCCATGGCCCCGGAAAAACCGGCGAACATCTTTTCGATCCGGGCAAAACGTTCTTCATCCGAGTCGGCTTCAAGCAACCACTGGTTGCTGGCTGGCAACTCCGCACTGTGCAGCGGGCTCAGGCCCAATAAGCCAATCAGGGCTATCGGATACCACAATGCTTTCATCAGAACCTCCTTCGGTTTCAGTCTCGGATTAAAAGCTGATGCGCTTATACTGGCGGTATTCTGGCCGCCAGAAGTTGGCTTCGATGTTATCCTGCAATTGATTGTCGCTGATTTCAAGTGCCAGCCCTTGCTGTTGGGCTACCTTGCCAACGGCAAAGGCAATGCGCTTGCTCAGCTCCGACAACGCCGTGAGCGATGGCAACAACTCGCCCTGGCCGGTATTGGCAAGTGGCGAGGCCGCGGCCAGAGTTTCGCTGGCCGCCATCAGCATTTCATCGCTAATCCGTTTGGCTTTAACCGCAATCACCCCCAGCCCAATGCCCGGGAAAATATAGCTGTTGTTGCACTGCGCAATGGGGTAGCTGTTGCCCTGATACTGCACCGGTTTAAAGGGACTGCCAGTGGCAATAATCACATCGCCTTCAGTCCAGGCTATCACCTGCTCCGGTGTGGCCTCCACCTGGCGCGAAGGATTGCTTAACGGGAAAATGACCGGCGTTTTGCACCCCTTGTGCATGGCCCGCACCACCTGTTCGCTGAACAGGCCGGGCTGGCCAGAAACGCCAATCAGCACCGTGGGCTCGGCGCAGTGCATCACATCCAGTAAGGAGGCAAAGTCACCGCTGTAATTCCAGCTGCTTAATGCGGCTTTGGATTGCACCAGTTTTTGTTGAAAGTCACGCAAATCGGCCATGCCTTCGCTCAGCAAACCAAAACGATCCACCATGTAAATGCGGCGGCGCGCTTCGGCATCGCTTAACCCTTCTGCCATCATCTGGGTAATGACTTGCTCGGCGATACCACAGCCGGCTGAACCGGCTCCAACAAAGACCACTTTTTGCTCGCAGAGCTGCTGCCCTTTGGCCCGGCAAGCCGCCAACAAGGAGCCAACCGTGACAGCCGCTGTGCCCTGAATATCGTCGTTAAAGCAGCAGTAGCGCTCGCGGTAACGCTGCAAAATGGGCATGGCGTTCGGCTGGGCAAAATCTTCAAACTGCACCATCACATCGGGCCAGCGTTTGTACACCGCCTGCATAAACTGTTCGACAAAGGCGTCGTACTCGGCCTGGCCGATGCGCTTGTGGCGGGCCCCCATGTACATCGGATCCTGCAGTAACTTTTCATTGTTGGTGCCAACATCCAGCACCACGGGCAAGGTATAAGCCGGGCTGATGCCACCACAAGCGGTATACAGCGACAGCTTGCCGATGGAAATGCCCATGCCACCAATGCCCTGATCGCCCAAGCCAAGCACCCGCTCCCCATCGGTGACGACAATGACTTTCACCTTGGGTTTGGTGGCATTGCGTAAGATGGCATCCAGCTGATCACGCTCTTCGTACGAGACGAACAAGCCGCGCTTGCTGCGGTAAATATCGGAAAATTTTTCACAGGCATCACCGACCGTGGGGGTGTAGATAATCGGCAACATTTCCGGCAAATGCTCTTGCACCAACCGGAAGAATAAGGTTTCATTTTTATCCTGAATCGCCCGCAGGTAAATGTGCTTGTTGATGGTATTTTCAAAACTGGCGTATTGCATGTAAGCACGTTTGACTTGCTCTTCAATGCTTTCGTAGCGAGGCGGCAGCAAACCGGTCAGGTTAAAGGCCTCACGCTCTACTTTACTGAAGGCACTGCCTTTATTGAGCAGCGGCGTTTCCAGCAGAGCCGGGCCGGCATAGGGAATATAGAGCGGACCTTTGGTTCGGGTCGTCATAACTGCAGTTCCTTACCCTGAGAGGGAGCCTGATAGTGGATGGCGGCGAAGTATACCCCATCGCGCCACCAGCGGCCAATCAACAGCAGCAAGCAAAGTGGCAATAACCAGACCAGGGCGCCACCGGATGAGCTCGAACTCGGTGTTGCCTGAGGCTGTACAGTAATGGTGACGGTATCGCTGCTGCTGGTACGCAAATCACTGGCAGTCAGTCGAAAGGTTAAGGTCCGGCTTTGCATGAGCGTCGGACTGGTAAAGCTGGTTTGCAAGCTGGTAGCGCTGCTTAACTGCACCGCAGGCCCGCCAATTTGCTCCCATTGGTACTGCAGTATTTCACCATCGGCGTCACTGGCTGTCCCCTGCAACTGTACCTGGCTGGCTGAAGCCACACTGCGATTGGCTCCGGCACTGACAACCGGCGCTTGATTCGGACAATCCTGATTCACTGCTAAAAAGTCGATGGCCTGCAGCCACTGATAATAAGCGCTGTTTCGCGGCTCACATAAACGGGTGTCGCTGTAATTGAAACTCACTAATTGCGTCAATTGAGTCAGACTGCTGGGTAAAGTGCCCTGCACATTGGTCTGCGACAGATCCAGCCAGCGCAACTGGCTCAATTGGCTAAGCGCCGAAGGCAAGCTGCCGCCAAAGCTGTTGTCTGCCAGCACCAGCTGTTGCAAATCGCTCAGCTGGCCAAGACTGGCCGGAATGGGGCCGGTCAAACCATTGCCAGCTAGCTCCAGCTGCTGCAATCGACTAGCAGCTTCAATGCTGCTGTGCAGTGCTCCAGTCAGGCTGTTGCCGGTTAAGTCCAGCCTTTCAAGTGCTGGGAAAGCAGCATAGTCCAACACCAACTCACCGGTCAGATTGTTGCTGGGAAGCTCCAGGGCCACCAGTTCGCCCTGACGGCAGGTCAGGCCTTGCCAGTCGCAAACATTGGCGTGCTGCAACCAACCGCTGCGGTCAAACCAACCGGGACCTTCGGTCTGATAAAACAAGGCCACCAGAGCGTCGCAGCTGCGACGAGGGATCCCGGTCACGGCTTGTTCAGAGCAAAAATCCACTTGCTGAACCTCCACCTGAACCGCGCCATCGGGAAACAGCAAGGTAGCGGGGCTGCCATCAAAGTGCCAACGACCACTGTGAATGCCATCACCAGCAAAGGCATCCTCAGCCAAACCCGCATCATTGAGCACAATTGCGTCTTCGCGCTCTGCAATTTGAATTGCAGCCAACGACTCCGGCCCAAGGCAATTGATGGCCAATACTCGGATATCGAGCCAGCTGTCCGCGGTCAGGTAGACAATGTCGTTGGAGGGGGCGAGCCGTCGCAGCAGTTGCTGCGAACGGCACTCAAAGGCTCCCTGCTGACCATCGGATGCCAGCGCCATCCGGCCGGTCATGGTATACCGCTCAACTTTGTCGTCGATGGCACTGGCGCCACCGACAAGCAGATGGTGCTTCAGTCCCTGGGCATCCAGCTCGGGCCGGGCCGCTTTAAGCAGTGCTGCCAGGCCAGTGACAACCGGAGCCGCCATCGAGGTACCGGATGAAAACGCATAGGCCGCCTCCTCACTGGCGGCATCTTCCTGAATGTAGGTGCTGAGGATACCGACGCCGGGGGCAGACAAGCTAACATGGCCCCGCCCAAAGTTGCTGAAGCTGGCCAGTTGCCCCTCATCATCATGAGCAGCCACACTGATCACATTGGGCAAATCAAAAGCAGCCGGATAAAAAGGGAGGTTGCTGCCACTATTGCCGGCACTGGCGACAAATAAAATACCGGCCTCATGGTGCTTTTGTACCGCCAGGTAAAGCGCCTGTGAAAAGGTTGGCGAGCCCCAGGAGTTGTTGGTCGCAACAATAGGGATGCCATGATTCACTTTTAAATCCAGAATGTAATCCAGGCACTCGATGGCGTCGCTGGTAAAACCTTCCCCCAGTTCATCCAAAAATTTACAGGGCAAAATTTGCAACTGCCAATTGACGCCGGCAACGCCCTGACCGTTGTTGCCGGCGGCGGCAATAATACCGGCGACCAGGGTACCATGGCCGTCAACGTCCATCGGGTCCGAAGTATTGTTG
This sequence comes from Alkalimonas sp., assembly GCA_020831935.1. Classification (GTDB taxonomy): domain Bacteria; phylum Pseudomonadota; class Gammaproteobacteria; order Enterobacterales; family Alteromonadaceae; genus Alkalimonas. Next base: position 948 of record JAFIFR010000099.1, on the reverse strand, counting down.
GCGGTATCAATGCCGCGCACATCATCAATGTAGCCATTACCAATATCGTCCTGGCCATTTTCCTGTTCCAGCGGGTTTTGCCAGATATTGGCCACCAGATCCGGGTGGTTGTAATCAACACCACTGTCGATAACGGCGACTACCAAATCGGCGCTGCCGGTGGTGCTTGCCCAGGCTTGCTCTGCCTGGATACCCGGCAAGGCTTGCAGGTGCCACTGCTGCGGATAGAGGGAATCATTGGGCTGCTGGGTTTTACGGACTTTGTAATCCAGTTCAACAGCGCGAACCGAGGGAAGCGCCAACAACTGGGATTTCAGCTGCACCAGACTTTGCTCCGGCCGCCGGTGCACCACAGCCTTATCGCGCAACTGACTGAAATGCCTCACTTGCTGCGCCGCGGGCTGCAAGTTGCTCAGGCGCTGCAGCGATTGCAATTGCTGGCTCTGCTCAGTAGCCTGCAAGGTCACGATGAGCCGATCCGGGTGATGCACCGGCTCAGCCAGTACCGGCAAGAACCCGGTCAAGAGTCCCATGATGGCAAGCGCCCACTTTGTTGTAACCCTCATCATGCACCTCAAACGAACAGCAATAGTCTAAGCATAGTACCAAAGCATGCGACAAAACGATCATTTTTGAGGGTAAAGACTGCAGCTTTACACAACCTTTACGCTGTATGGTATTGGCGCAAAAGGCAAAGCTTTCTATAGTCTGGGTACAAACCACATAGCTGGAAAAGGAGAAGTCTGTGCGATATTGGATTGGAGCAGTCGTTGCAGTCGCTGTCATTGCGTTTTTATGGTGGCCATCGTCCTCCAGCGAACGTGTGCTGTACCAAACACAGTCGCTGAGTCGCGGCGACATTGAAAGCGTGGTCAACACCGCAGGCACCACCAGGGCTGTGGTCACCGTCGAGGTCGGTTCGGAGGTCTCTGGTTTAATAACCGCGAT
>JAFIFR010000098.1 GCA_020831935.1 Alkalimonas sp. | reverse complement strand
TAATGACGCAGGTTTTGGTGCCTTTGTAGCGAACTTCGGTTAAAAAGTGCGCATCCGGGGTGCGGGTTTGCGGCACGTTCGAGCCCCAGACAATGATGTAGTTGGAGTTGTACCAGTCGGCCGACTCCGGCACGTCGGTTTGCTCGCCCCAGATTTGTGGCGAAGCCGGTGGCAGATCGCAGTACCAGTCGTAGAAGCTTAAGCAGTTGCCGCCAATCAAGGATAAGTAACGGGCACCGGCGGCGTAGGACACCATCGACATCGCCGGAATGGGCGAGAAGCCGGTGATGCGATCCGGGCCATAGGTTTTGGCGGTGTAGGTGTTGGAGGCGGCAATCAGCTCGTTCACTTCATCCCAGCTGGCACGGACAAAACCACCCAGGCCGCGGCGCTCTTTGTAGCTTTTGGCTTTGACCGGATCGCTGACGATGGACTCCCAGGCTTTGACCGGATCGCTGTGCTGCGCTTTGGCTTCGCGCCATAGCTTCATCAGCTGGCCGCGCATCTTGGGGTACTTTAAGCGATTGGCGCTGTAGATGTACCAGGAGTAACTGGCACCCCGCGGACAGCCGCGTGGTTCATGGTTCGGTAAATCCGGCCGGGTGCGTGGGTAATCGGTCTGCTGGGTTTCCCAGGTGACCAGGCCATCTTTGACGTAGATTTTCCAGCTGCACGAGCCGGTACAATTGACGCCATGGGTCGAGCGCACCACTTTGTCGTGCTGCCAGCGCTGGCGGTAGCCGTGCTCCCAGCTGCGGTCCTGATCAGTGGTAACGCCATGCCCGTCGGAGAAGGGCTCTTTGCGCGCGGTAAAATAGCGCAGTTTGTCGAGTAGGTGACTCATCGTACACTCCTGGTCTTGTCCTGCATGAACAGACGGTTTTTACTTATTCAGTAGGCACATCATAGAAAGAACCGCTTAATGATGCTTGATTTGGATCAAGGCTGCCACAGATCTAACTTACTGATTAAGAAGGGTAATACCTACTAAGTGGTAGTGTGTTTTGGGGCTAAATGCCTGAAAATGCTGGGGCTGAAATCATGGAACTACCCCTTTGGTGTGGCGCGCTAACCTGGGCGGGGCAAAGGGGGTAGCTCGATTGTGCCGGCTGCAGGAACAATCGCGGCTGCACGCTGCTGCTTTTCAGGTTATGCTTAGATGAATTCGCATTGGAGATACTATGCGCCCTTTTTCCGTCGTTACCCGTATCAACATTGCGCTGGCTTGCATCGTGACGCTGGCGCTGACCACCATGATGGTGTCGTACTGGTTGTCGGATAAAGCCGACAGCGATGCCCATGCGGTCAATGTGGCGGGCTCCTTGCGGATGCAAAGTTACCGGCTGGCCTGGCTGACCCTGCAAGCCGAGCCGGATAAACTGGCCAGCGCCAAAGCACAGCTTGGTAGCAGCTGGCAGCATCCGGTGTTTAAACGTTTTTTGCATCAGCAGGATATTCAGCACAAATACGATGTCGCCTACGCGCACTGGCAGCAGCTTGCGCCTTTGTTAAACTCTAACGACGGAAAACCGGCAGATATACAAACGCTTGAAATGGCCTTGATTGAACAAGTCAGTTTGTTGGATGAACTGGTGCTGTCCATCCAGCAGGATGCCGAGCAAAAAGTTCGGGCCTTTCGCACCGTGCAGGTGGTGGCGGTGTTGGCGACCATTTTGCTGTCCATTGTTGTGATGTATTGGCTGCGAGTGATGGTGCAGGAGCCATTGCAGGATTTGATCAAAGGTGCCCGACGCATTGCGCAGGGCGACTTTACTCACCGCATTACGGTGCAGCAGCAAGATGAACTGGGCACTTTGGCGCATAGCTTTAATAAAATGAACAGTGCCATCGGTTACATGTACGGCAATCTGGAAAAGCGGGTGCAGCAACAAACCGAAGCGCTGCAGCACAGCAACACCCGTTTGCAGTTTTTGTTTGATATCGCCCGTAGCATCAGCGAGCACAGTCTGCACTCGGCCGATTTCACCGAGTTGGTGAATGAGTTGCAGGATATTCTTAATACCGACGAATTGGAGTTGTGCCTGTTAACCGAGCAAGGAGGTAGCCCTTATTTGCAAGTGCAACCGGAACAGAATCCGCATATGCACTGCGTCAAAAGCAACTGCCAGGATTGTGTATCGCAGGGGCAGGATATTCGCACTGAGCAGGATCAATTGGTGTACCGTTATCCGCTCGATCGGGAACAACACCATTTTGGCGTGCTGGTGGTCCGTCAGGCCAAAGACAAAGCTTTGCAGGACTGGCAGCAGCAGTTGCTGCAGTCGGTGGCCGATTTGCTGGCACTGGCGCTGAGTTTAAAAGGCGAGGAGGAGCAGGTGCGGCGTTTGGCCCTGATGCAAGAGCGCTCGGTGATTGCCCGCGAGCTGCATGATTCTCTGGCTCAGTCGTTATCCTACTTAAAAATCCAGGTCACCCGGCTGAACAAAGGCCTGGCCAGTGACAACAAAGCCATGCTGCAGGATGTGGCCGATGAGCTGAAAGAAGGCTTAAGCTCAGCCTACCGGCAGCTGCGCGAACTGCTCACCACTTTCCGGCTCAAGGTGGATGGCGCTGGGTTGCATCAGGCCTTACAGACCACCGTGAAGCAACTGACTGAGCAATCCAGCCTGCGGATCCGCCTGGATTATCAGCTGGAGCACTTGCCACTGACGCCGACCGAAGAAATTCATTTGCTGCAGATCATTCGTGAAGCCAGCCAAAATGCCGTGCATCACAGCCAGGGCTCCGAGCTATTGATAGAGCTAAGTCAAAGCCAGGACAAAGCCATCGTATTGCGTCTTGAAGACAATGGCATCGGTTTGCCAGCACAACCGGAAAAGCTCAACCACTATGGTCTGGCTATTATGCAGGAGCGCAGTCGGCAACTGGGTGGTGAGCTTGCTATCCAGAACCGTGCGGATGGCGGCACCGGGATTTATTTCCGTTTTATGCCGGAGTGCATGGCGCAGCTGGCCAGCGCTTAGTTCGTGCTCATGCCTTGGTGGGTGCTTGCCTTGGCGAGCTGGCTGTTTAACTCGGTAATGGGCAAAGCCGGTGCATACAAATAGCCTTGCGCCATGCTGCAGCCCGCTTTTAGTAAGAATGCTTGTTGCTGTGGGTGCTCGACACCCTCAGCAATCACATCCAGGCCCAGTGCCTTGGCCATGGCGATAATGGCCTGAGCAATTTGGGCATCTTCACTGTTATCCGGCAATTCATCGACAAAACTGCGGTCGATTTTTAAACAATCGATCGGCAAGCGTCTTAGGTAGGAAAGCGACGAATAACCAGTACCAAAGTCATCAATTGACAGCCGAAAGCCTTGCTGTCGCAGGTTTGTGAGTAGCGCCAGGGTGTTGTCGGCGTGCTCTGGAATTAAGCAGCTTTCAGTCAGCTCCAGTTCTATGCATTTGGGAGCAATCTGGTATTGCTGCAGCTGGTGTTGCAGTCGCTGGCTGAAGGTTGGCTCCAGCAATTGCATGGCGGAAATGTTCACGGCAACCGGTACCGCCAGCTGGTAATCGCGGATATCGCGGCAGACTTGCGCCAATACCTGATCGCTGAGCAATGAAATCAGACCCAGCTTTTCCGCCAGTGGAATAAAGCTGGCCGGCGAAATAAAGCCATGCTCATGGTGCTGCCAGCGAACCAGTGCTTCCAGCCCGGTTAGCTGTTGTGTTTTCAGGCAGACTTTGGGTTGGTAAAACACCTGCAAATGTTGTTGCTGCAAGGCTTGACGCAGCGCTTGCTCCAGCTTGAGTTCATTCTGGGTTTGCTGACCAACGCTTTCCTGATAAAAACAGTATTGATTGCGACCGGCATTTTTTGCCTGATACATGGCCACATCGGCATGCTTGATCAACTGATCGGCGCTTTGTGCATCTCTGGGGTAGACACTGATGCCAATGCTGGTGGTAAGGAAAAAATCCTGCTCCAGCAAGCGAAACGGCAAATCGAACTGACTAACCAGACGTTTGGCCAGGTTCTCCAGCGAGGTGGTATCGGTGATTTCCGGCAGTAAAATGGTAAATTCATCACCGCCAAGCCGGGCCACCGACTCGCCTTCGCGCACCGTGGCTTGCAGACGTTTGGCAACCTCTTTCAAGGCGTCATCGCCAGCCTGATGCCCTAAGGTATCATTGATGCGTTTGAACAGATCCAAATCCAGAAACAATACCGCCATCTGGTGCTGGTGGCGATGAGCATTGGCCAGTGCCAATTTCAGCCGATCCAGAAACATCCGGCGATTGGCCAGGCCGGTCAATTCATCCAGGTAGGCCAGCTGATGAATTTTAGTTTCCTGATACTTACGCTCACTGATGTCGCTGAAAATGGCTGCAAACTGGCAGATGTTCCCATCTTCGCCGCGAATGGCGGTGATGGATAGCCATTCCGGGTAAATCTCACCATTTTTGCGCTTGTTCCAGATCTCGCCTTGCCAGTGGCCTTGCTCCAGCAGGGTTGCCCAGAGCGTGCGATAAAAGTCTTTGTTGTGCAGGCCAGAGCTGAGTAAAGCCGGAGTCTGGCCGATGGCTTCTTCGGCGCTGTAACCGGTGAGCTGGCTAAAGCTGGGGTTGACCGATTCAATGATGCCATTGACATTGGTGATCATGATGCCATCCAGTGAGGCATCAATGACCTTTTGTGCCAGTCGCAGGTAATCGGCCGAGGTGCGCAGTGCCTGATCGCGTAATTGCAGTGCCTGCTTCAGTTGTTCGACGTAGGCGTATTCGACATTGATCAAAATATCGCTGAACGACAGCAAGCCACAAATTTGCTCCTCGGTGTTGCAGACAGCAATATGACGGAAGTTTTTTTCTTTCAGTAAGTCGACCGCTTGCAGCAAACTGCAATCCGCGCTGACGGTCAGCACCGGGCGCTGTGCCAGCTGCCAGAGCTCGGCATGGCAGTTGCCATCGGCAATCAGCCGGATTAAATCGCGCTCGGTAATAATGCCACTCATACCATCCGGGTACTCGACGATGGCCGCTTCGGCGTTGTGCTGATGCATCATTTTCACCGCCTGACTGAGCGGCATACTGCTGGCTAAACAGAGCGGCGGCTTGGAAATGCTGGAGCCGACATCGCGCAATCGCAGATAATGTTCAATGCGCTGCTGACGAATGATATCGCTTTGGGTGAGCATGCCAAGCGGGCGTTGTTCTTTATCAAGTACCAGCAAGCGGCGGATACGCTTTTGCAGCATCAGGCTGGCCGCCTGATTCAAAGGTGTATCTGCACTGACATGAATCACCGGGCTGGTCATTAACTGGCGAATCGGCTGTTTGTAAGCATCGATTTGTTGGCAATTCAGCCGCTTGGCATCGGCTTCAGTCCATATCCCCAGTACTTTGTTGTGCTCGGTCACCAGAATGCAGCTGACCTGATGCTGATGCATCAGACGAGCGGCTTGCTGCACCGGCGTTTCGGGCGAGCAGCTAATCAACTGCTTGCTGATTAGTTTAGCGACACAGGGCTCTGGTTCCTGGGCGTTGACAAACAATTCGGTCAGATGAGCTACCACAAATCACCTTGGCTGAGTAAAAAACAGCCGGCAGTATAAGAGTTGCTTTGTGGTTAACATTTGATCCTGCGCAATGCTGTTCCTAAAAACAGCGGAATTACGACCAAAGTCGCATAGGCAGCAGCCGGTGCAGCTGCTGCCAACTTGGCATCAGGGATTGTAAAACTCGCCGGACTTGCGCAGGTAGTAGAACCAGTTCAACACCAGGCAAAGCGCGTAGAAAATGGCAAAGCCAATCATAGCGTGCTCAGGGGTTGCAGCACGGATTTGCTCACCAAACACCTGCGGAATGTAGAAGGCGCCATAGGCAGCCATGGCCGAGGTCCAGCCCAGCACCGGGCCTGCCTGCTCCTTCGGAAACACCACCGCGATGGTTTTAAAGGTGGAGGCATTGCCAATGCCGCTGGCTGCAAACAGCAGTAAGAACAGCAGGAAAAACGGCATAAAGTACTGCTCTGGACTGGCCGATTGATAGGCTTGCTGCATAAAGTAGGCAGCACCCAGCGCAGCAATCACCATCACCACGGCACAGACCTGGGTCACCAGGGCACCGCCCAAGCGATCAGAAATCCAGCCACCAACCGGGCGAATCAAGGCGCCAATAAAGGGGGCGATCCAGGCATAGGTCAGGGCACTCGGGCCATTCGGGTTGGGGGTGTCATGTGTCATTACGCCATCCACCATAATGTGGCTGTAGCCAAAAATGACCTGAATCGACAACGGCAGGGCAGCAGCAAAGCCAATAAAAGAGCCAAAAGTCATGATGTACAGTATGGTCATCACCCAGGTGTGTTTGTTGTTGAAAATTTTGTACTGGCGCTCCAGGCTGGTGCGAATGGCACCGGGTAAGAACTTCAGCGCCAGCACCGTTGCCAGCGGCACCAGCACTAACACCAGTTCATTCGGAATGTTAAAGCCAGCGCCGTTGGCTGAGGCAGGCAAAATCAACCACAAACCAAGAATTGATGTGATAAAACCAATCCCATACATCGCCAGCTGAATGGAGAAAGAGCCCGCAGCGCTCGGTAATTGAGGTGTGACCTCCTCGGTATTGATGTTGTTCATGCCAAACCAGATGGCAAAGGACAATGGCAGCAGTAGTAACAGCCACAGGAAACCAGCGTTTTGGATCCAGGTTTCACTGCCTGCGGGGATGCTGCCGATTAAGGTGCCGCTGGATTGTTGCAGTGTCATTGAATCGCCACCGCCTACCAGGGTAAAAGCGCCGAAGGTCATAAACAGCGGGATCAGGATCTGCATGGTGGTGACGCCGAAGTTGCCAAGACCGGCATTGATGCCCAGAGCCAGGCCTTGTTTTTTCTTCGGATAGAAAAAACTGATGTTGGACATCGAAGCGGCAAAGTTACCACCACCAATACCTGATAGTAAGGCCATCAGTTGGAACACCCAAAACGGCGTATTGGGATCTTGCAGAGCGATTCCGGTGCCAAATGCCGGGATCATCAGCAAACTGGTGGTTAAGAAAATGGTGTAGCGGCCACCGCAAAGCCGGACAAAGAAACTGGCCGGAATACGCAGGGTTGCGCCACTCAGGCCAGCAATGGCGGCCAGGGTAAAGAGCTCTGGTGCCGAATAGGGAAACCCTAAATTGAGCATCTGCACACTGATAATGCTCCACATCATCCAGACCGCAAAGCCACACAACAAGCTTGGGACCGAAATCCAAAGGTTGCGGGTGGCAATGCGGTTGCCTTCTTGCTGCCAGAAGGTATCGTTTTCCGGCTCCCATCGTTTTAGATCAGACATAGTCAGACTCCTGTTTGCTGATGCGCTAACTATGCGTGCAGCTGGCTCGCACGACAATGCAACTCAGGGGTTAGCTCCTTTGAGCCATCAACTATCCATGGGTACCTACAAAGGGGTAGCTGCTGCTGCGCCATATAAATTTAATGTCTAAAATCATTTATTTAGATATGGCGGTATTGAGCCTGTTGTTGCAGCTATGGCCTTGTTACTTTTACGTGAATGCACCAAACTATGACCTGAATCAAAGAATCACAGCCAGGGATCGCGGCTAATAGCCGGAAACCAGCGAGCTACGGAGTTCCTTATGAGTGTTGAAGCAGCCAGCGTGATGCTGATTGACGACCATCCTTTATTGCGCAAAGGCTTAAAGCAATTGTTGTCCTTTGAGGATGATTTAGCCGTGGTGGCTGAAGCCAGCAGTGGTAAAGAAGCCATCCCGGTAGCGGTAGAGCTGGACCCGGACTTAATCATCCTGGATCTGAACATGCAGGGCATGGATGGCCTGGCTACTTTGCAGGCACTGCGTAAAGAAGGGGTGACCTCGCGTATTGTGATGCTGACGGTATCGGATGCCGATGAAGATGTGGTGCAGGCCATTACGCTGGGGGCTGATGGTTACCTGTTAAAAGACATGGAGCCGGAGCAATTGTTAGAGCAAATTCGCCGGGCTGTGACCGGTAAAATGGTATTGAGTGAATCGGTTGCTGCGGTGCTGGCGACGGCACTGCGAAAACCCGGCCCCAAACCCAATGCCGAGCTCAACAGCCTGACCAACCGCGAGTACGAAATTCTCAGTTTGATAGCCAAAGGCATGAGCAATAAAGTGATTGCCCGTGAACTGGATATCTCCGATGGCACCGTCAAGGTGCATGTCAAGCATCTGCTGAAAAAGTTAGGGTTGCGCTCGCGGGTGGAAGCAGCAGTCTGGATGGTCAATCAGCAAGGAGCCAAAGCATGAGCATGATGCCGGTGCAGGATGCGATTGATGCCATGCTAAGCCAGGTGATGCCGCTGCATGCCACTGAAGCGGTGGGCTTAACCCAGGCCCTGGATAGGGTACTGGCGCAGGATGTTCGGGCTGAGATCACGGTGCCAGCCTTTGATAATTCAGCAATGGATGGTTATGCCTTGCGCTCAGCAGAGGCCACAGCTGGCTGCCTGCTGCCATTGGCGGGCACCGCTTTAGCTGGTCACGCCTTTGAGGGGGTTATTCCTGCCGGCCATTGTGTGCGCATTACCACCGGCGCCGTCCTGCCTGAGGGACTGGACACCGTGGTGATGCAAGAACAGGTGGAGCAAACCGAAGCCGGCATTCGGTTGCAGCATGCTCCTAAAGCGGGTGAGCATGTGCGGCGGGCCGGTGAAGACATTGCCCCAGGCCAGCTGTTGTTGGCAAAAGGGCATCGACTGAGCGCGGTGGACATTGGCTTGTTGGCCTCGATTGGCCTGGCGGAAATTGCAGTGTTGCGCCGGCTGAAAGTGGCGGTGTTTTCCACGGGT
>JAFIFR010000097.1 GCA_020831935.1 Alkalimonas sp. | reverse complement strand
TGCAAAGGGTAGAGCACAAACTCGCGTTCGGCCAGGCCGTAATGGGGTACTGTCAGGCGCTGACATTGCCATTGTTCGTTGCTATAGAGCAGTAGATCCAGGTCCAGCGTACGCGGCCCCCAGCGCTCGTCTTTACGCACCCGGCCTTGCTGCTGTTCAATCTGCTGCAAGGCATCCAGCAGCTGCAGTGGCGACAGCACCGTATAGACTTCAGCCACCGCGTTTACGTAATCCGGCTGGTCTTGTGGCCCCATCGGCTTGGAGCCATAGAGCGAGGAGACCCGGCCAAGTGCGCTATTTGGCAGCGTCGTCAGGGCAGTGATGGCCGCTCGCATCTGGCCCATTGGGTTGTCGAGGTTGGCACCCAAACCAATAAAGCAGCGCTGCATTGCTGACTGCTTTGATGATTCTGTTGGTTTCGCTGACATCTGCAGTGTCCGTCAGGGTTTTGGCTGCGAGCTGCGCTTGCGTTTGTAATTGCGGCGACGGCGCGGCTTGTGCTCGCCACCGGCGGGACCTGGCTGTTGCAGCATCTGCTGCTGGCCTGTTTCGTTTTCCTGCTGAAAACGCAGCCACCAGTCGGCCAACTGCTGCAGATCGCCGCCTTCGGCTTTGGCACGCAGCAGCAAAAAGTCATAACCAGCGCGGAATTTGGGCAATTGCAACAGCGACAAGGCCCGCTTGCCACGGCTGCGCGCCAGCCGGTTTTGCAGTGACCAGATATCCCGGGTCACCAGGCTAAAGCGTTTGGGCAGGGCAATGCGTTGCTGCAGCTCACTCAGCACTTCGGTCATGGCAATGTTCAGTGCATCGACCGGTGGCAGGCCGCTTTCCAATTGCAGGGTCTGACTGCGGATCTCGACCGGATACCACAAAAAGGCGGCAAACAAGAAAGCAGGCGTGACCGGCTTGCCGTCGGCGACACGCTGATCGGTATCCTGCAGTGCCTGACTAACCAGCTGAAAGACCTTGCCTTCAGGCTCCTGAGCAATGGCCTTGTGCAAGGACGGCAGCAGTTGCTTGAGGATGCCGTATTGCTTCATTAGCATAAAGTTATCGAAGGCTTTGCCGGCCATGAACAGCTTCAGGAACTCTTCAAACAAGCGGGCAGGCGGAATACTTTTGAGCAAAGACGCCAACTGAGGGATAGGCTCGGCAGTTGCCGGTGCTATCTGCATATTGAGTTTGGTGGCAAAACGAATGGCGCGCAGCATCCGTACCGGATCTTCGCGGTAGCGGGTTTCAGGATCGCCAATCAGCTCAATTTTACGCTCGGCAATGGCTTGGACGCCGTTGGCAAAGTCCAGCACTTCAAAGTGGTTGATCGAGTAGTACAGCGCATTGATGGTAAAGTCGCGGCGCTCAGCATCTTCTTCGATGGTGCCGTACACGTTATCACGCAGGATCAAGCCTTCTTCACTGGCTTTGGAGAGGTGATGCTCACCTTCGTCACTTTCATCCGGTTGGCTGTGATGGCCGCGGAAGGTGGCGACTTCAATCACCTCGCGACCAAAGAGCACATGCGCCAGCCGAAAGCGACGGCCAATCAGACGGCAGTTGCGAAAGACCTGCCGCACTTCTTCCGGTTTGGCGTTGGTGGCGACATCAAAGTCTTTCGGCTCCAGGCCCAGCATCAGATCGCGGATGCATCCGCCGACCAAATAGGCTTCAAAACCGGCGTCTTTCAGTCGATAAAGCACCTTCAACGCATTGGGGCTGATCTGCTTGCGGGAAATTGGATGCTGATCACGACTGAGCCGTTGCAGGGGGGGTAACACACTGTGTTTTACCAAAGCGGCTTGTTTATCAGCGTTGTTGCCTTTGCGCAAATTGCGTCGGCAAAAATCGAGCACACGGGAAATAATGGCTAGCTCCTGAACATCTGGTTGGCTGCAATGGCAGCGTGAAAACAATGCATGCGCTATTTTACCGCACTTTTGACCAAACCGTGCACAAAAAACTTTTAGAGCAAAATTTCAGTTTGTCGTGGGATCCGGGCTGGTTGCCAGTGCCGGGTCGCATAGGCGATAAGCTCATTAACCTGGGCATCGGCCAGTTCAGTGGGTGTTTCTTGTCCCAGGTAGGATAGGGCTTGCAACAGTAACGGCACGGCCCTGGCTGGATCCAGAGCCGGCGCATGATTTTGTTTGCTAAGCTTCAGCCCTGGAGCCGTGCTGGCCAGAGGGATATGGCCATACTGGGGCGGGGTTGCGCCCAATAGCTGAAACAGTTGCTGCTGGCGGCAGGTCATGGTCAGCAAGTCGGCACCACGAATCACTTCGGTAATGCCCTGGTCCCAATCATCCACCACCACCACCAGCTGGTAGGCAAAAAGGCCATCACGCCGTTTAATGACATAATCTTCCTGACAAAAGCTGGCATCCAGGCTTTGGCGCCCGAGGTAACGATCATCAAACTGGTTGTGGATGGTATCGACGCGCAAGCGCCAAGCCAGTGGCTTTGAGGGCTTTGGGCTGAGTTGGCGCTGCCGGCAGTGACCATGGTAAACCCCTCCCATGGCAGCAACCGCTTTGCGAGGGCAGTCGCAGCCATAGAGCAGCCCTTGTTGCTGCAACTGGTCGAAAATATGCTGATAGCGTTCTTTGCGCTGGCTTTGGTACCAGACTGGGCCATCCCACTCCAGCCCAAACTGCTCCAGTGCGGACAAGATCGCATCGGCAGCACCTGCCTGAGTGCGGGGTTCGTCGATGTCTTCCATCCGCACCAACCAACTGCCTGCCTGGGATTTTGCTTGCAAATAGCTGGCGACAGCGGCCACTAAAGAGCCGAAGTGGAGTGGGCCGGAAGGCGAGGGCGCAAACCGGCCAATAGGGGGGGAAGCAAGGGCTGGCATCTTAGCCGCCGTATTGCTTTTCCTTGATTTCTGCCAGGGTTTTGCAGTCGATGCACATGTCAGCAGTCGGACGGGCTTCCAACCGCTTGATGCCAATTTCGATGCCGCAGGTATCGCAGTAGCCGAAATCATCGTCTTCAATTTTTTGCAGCGTCTTTTCAATCTTCTTCAGCAGCTTGCGCTCACGATCCCGGGCGCGTAGCTCCAGACTGAACTCTTCTTCCTGAGCAGCACGGTCCACCGGATCCGGAAAGTTAGCGGCTTCATCGGCCATGTGGGTCTTGGTGCGATCCACTTCTTCCCGCAGTTGCTGACGCCAGGCGTCCAGGATCTTACGGAAGTGCTCCCGCTGCTTGGAGTTCATGTACTCTTCGCCCACAGCCTCCTGATAAGGCTCGACTCCGGCCAGAGCCAGCAGCCCCAGCGTTTTGTTTGCTTTGCCTTCTGGCATAGTCATCTCCTGTACAATACAGCCAAGCAAAAATGGCGGATATTCATAGCAGAATATCAAGCACATCGCAAATAAAAGACGCGGAAGTATACAGAGTGAACAGCGGCGCGTCATCTGTTTTCGTTGCGGAAACTGGACCGATGTTCAGCGATCTCCTTTTTTTGACGGTCATGGTACAATCGACGGATTCGAACACAAAGCCGAAACAGGACCCTCGCTATGACGGACAGCATTCACATTACCCTACAACCCAAGGCCGCTGAAGCCAAATGGGGCAAAAAAGCCAGCCTGACACCGACCGACAGCGGTTTTCAGATCCACCTGGACAGCGCTTTTCCAGCACGTAGCATTCAAAAAGCTGCCCGGCAGTTGGATGGGCTGGGGGTTGAAGAGGTCACCCTGAGCGGAGACGGCTGGGATCTGGAGCGGCAGTGGGCTTTCTACCTGGGCTTTACTTCCGCCAAAAAAATGGCCGGTGTGCAGTGGCAAGGTGAGGCTGCCACCCAACTCAGCCAGCTGGCTCATTGCTTCAGTTGGGCCCGCCAAATCACCAATCAGACTCCTGAGCAGCTCTCACCTGAGGCTCTGGCCAATGCAACGGTGGCCTTTTTAACGCCGCTGGCGCCGGATGCCATCAGCCATCGGCTGATTACCGGCGATGCCCTGTTGGCCGAAGGCTGGGTGGGGATTCATGGCGTCGGCCGTGGCAGCGAACGGCCACCGGTGATGTTGGTGCTGGACTACAACCCAACCGGCAAGGCCGATGCACCTGTCGATGCGGTGCTGGTGGGAAAAGGCATCACTTTTGACAGTGGCGGTTACTCCATCAAACCCAGTGAGTCGATGTCCTACATGAAGTGCGACATGGGTGGCGCTGCCACCGTAGCTGCAGCCTTAGGGCTGGCTGTGATGAAAGGCTTGTCCCGCCGGGTTCAACTGGTGCTGTGCTGTGCGGAGAACCTGATCAGCGGTCATGCCTACAAACTGGGCGATATTCTTACCTACAAGAACGGCACCAGCGTCGAAATCCTCAATACCGATGCCGAAGGCCGCCTGGTGCTGGCTGATGGCCTCTTGTATGCCAGTGAAACCGGCGCGCCTTTGATCATCGACGCTGCCACCCTGACCGGGGCGGCGATGGTGGCGCTGGGGAATGATTACAACGCTCTCTTTGCGCTGGATACGGCCTTGCAGCAACGGGCCCTTGGTTATGCAACCGAGGTGCAGGAACCCACCTGGCCCCTGCCGCTGGCGCCCTGGCATCAAGGGCAGTGTCCGTCGCCATACGCCGATACCGCCAACAGTCGCCCAGTCAAAGGCGGGGGAACCGGCGGTGCCAGCAATGCGGCCGGCTTCTTAAGTCGCTTTGTACCGGAGGGTGGCAAAGGCTGGTTGCACTTTGATTTGGCTGCTGCTTTTAACAGCAGCAATGGCCCTTTATGGGCAGCTGGCGCAACCGGTATGGGGATCCGTGCCATTGCCGAAACCCTGCGCCAGGAAGCTGGCAAAGGTTAATTGTTGGGCGCCACGGCAGAGCTGAGCCTGCCGTGGCTCATCGCCCTCGTCAGAGAACCCGCCGGTTATGTCCTTACCTGTTGCTGCCATTGCCAACGAACTGCTGAGCGCTTTGTCTCAGCATGCCCGGGTAATACTGTCGGCTCCGCCAGGGGCTGGAAAATCAACCTGGTTGCCGCTGTTTTTATTGCAGCAACCGGCCTTTGCCGGTAAGAAAATTCTGCTGCTGGAGCCCAGACGGCTGGCTGCGAAAAGCATCGCCAACTTTATGGCCGCCCAGCTGAATGAGCCGGTTGGTCAGACGGTGGGCTATCAGGTTCGATTGGAAAAAAAAGCCAGCAGCAGCACCCGCTTGTTGATTGTCACCGAAGGGCTGCTAACCCGGTTTTTGCAGCAAGATCCTGAGTTATCATCCTGGGATCTGCTGATTTTTGATGAGTTTCATGAACGCTCCCTGCAGGCCGATCTGGCACTGGCTCTGAGCCTGGAAGCACAGCAACTGCGTGATGACTTAACCTTGCTGCTGATGTCGGCCACGCTCGATACCGGGCAACTGGCGCAGGCATTGGATGCGCCGGTGATTGCCAGTGAAGGTCGCAGTTTCCCGGTTGAAATCCGCTATCAAACACCGGATCGCCAACCCCTCTGGCAGCAAGTCGCCCGCTGCTGTTGGCAGTTGCTGCAGCAGGAAGATGGCAGTGTGCTGGCCTTTTTGCCCGGGCAGGCTGAAATTCGCCAGGCGCAGCAATGGTTGTTGCAACAACCGCTACCGGATTCAGTGCAGGTTCACCCCCTGCTTGGCAGTTTATCGCTGGCGCAGCAGCAAGCGGCGATTGCCCCTTGCGCTGCCGGGCAGCGCAAGGTGGTGCTGGCCACCAACCTGGCAGAAACCAGCCTGACCATCGATGGCATTCGCCTGGTGGTGGATAGCGGGGTTTATCGCCGGGTGCGTTTTTATCCAAAGCATGGGGTGATGAAACTGGAAACCGTTGCCATCAGTAAGGCATCTGCCACTCAGCGCGCTGGTCGGGCAGGACGCTTGTCTGCGGGGCTTTGCATCCGGCTGGACAGCGACAGTCAATGGCAGCGTCGGGCTGAGTTTACACCAGCAGAAATGCTGGAGGCCGAGTTAACCGGTTTGCGGCTGGAGCTTGCCGCCTGGGGAGCTCAGCCGGATGAACTGTTCTGGCTGGACCCACCGCCGGAGGGGCATTTGCGGGTGGCCGAGCAGTTGTTGCAACAGTTGGGGGCCTTATCGGCAGAGCTGAAGCTGACACCCTTTGGGCAGCAGATGGTGCGCCTTGGCACGGAGCCCCGTTTAGCAGCGCTCTTGTGCCGGGCTCAGCAATGGGAGCAAGCCGGTGAGACGGGGGCTATTTGGTTGGCTGCCATGCTGGCGGTGGTGCTGGAGCAGCACCAGGACGACAATGCCTTGTGGCAGCAATTGCAGCGCTTGTTGCAGCAAAAAAACAGCCCGGCTTACCTACAAGCCCGGCAATGGTGTCGTCAGCTGGGTGGTCAGGAAGGGGGAGCACTGTGTCAGCAGTTGTTGCCCCGGCTGCTGTGCCAGGCGTACCCGGACCGGGTGGCAGTGAAACGAGGTAAAGGCTATTTGCTGGCCAATGGCGCTGGTGCTATTTTGCCAGCCGGGCATCCACTGGGCGGTCAGTCTTTGCTGCTGGTCACCCATCTGCAGTTGACCGGTCAGGGCTTGCTGATCCGTCAGGCCGAGCCCTTGTCCGATGCGATCTTGTCCGACTGTTTTGCCGAAGCTTTGGACTGGCAACTGCATACCGCTTTTGATAGCGAGCAAGGGCGCTTTATCAGCGAGCAGCAGCGCCGCTTGGGCGCCTGCATTCTTGCCCGCAAACCGGCTGCCTCAACCCACAGTGCGGAGCAACGCTGTCAGGCCTGGTTGGGGTACATTCAGCAGCGAGGGCTCTCGGTGTTGCCTTGGGATGCCGGTAGCCAACAGTGGCTGGCCCGGCTGCGATGGTGGCAGCAGCTGGAGCCCGAGCAATGTCCCGGCGACTGGCGGGAAGAAGCGTTACTGACACAGCTGGCTGATTGGTTGGGTCCCTGGCTTGGCGAATGCCAGCAGCTGGAACATTTAAAAAGGCTGCCTTTGCTGCAAGCGCTGCAAAGCCGGCTGGATTATCCGGCGCAGCAGCGCCTGGCTGCACTCTTGCCCAGTCATTGGCAGGCACCCACCGGCAGTCGTCTTGCCATCGATTACCTGGCTGCTGGCGGGCCTGTGCTGGCGGTGCGGATGCAGGAAGTTTTTGGTCAGTTAAGCACTCCCTTGCTGGCAGAGGGTCGTCTGCCCCTGACGCTGGAGTTGCTGTCACCGGCCCGGCGACCCTTGCAACGAACGGCCGATCTGGCCAGCTTCTGGCAAAATGCCTACAAAGAGGTGCGTAAAGAAATGAAAGGTCGTTACCCCAAGCATTACTGGCCGGAAGACCCGGCTCAGGCCATGCCCACCACCAGAACCACCAAAGCCATGCGGTCAGAGCAAGGATGAACAAATTTAAACAAAAGCTACCGGCACCCAAACAGCTTCTGCGTTATCTGGGGCTGACGCTGTTCAAGTTGAGTCTGGCATTGCTGGCCGCAGCAGTCTTGTATTTGATCTACCTGGACAGCAAGGTGACCCAGAGTTTTCAAGGCCAGAAATGGCAGGTGCCGGCACAGGTGTTTGGCCGCAGCCTGCAGCTAAGTCCGGGTCAGTCACTGACACCCGAGGCACTGGTGCGTGAGCTGGAGTTGCTGCAATACCGTCGGGTCAGCACCATTACCGGCCCCGGCCAGTTTCGGTTAGCGCAGCAAGCGGTGGAGGTGTTTCGGCGTGAGTTTTATTTTGCCGATGGCTATGCGCCGGCAGAGCGGTTCGAAGTGCAGTTTCGACAGCAGCAGATCCGAGCACTGCATTGGATGGTTGCCGGGCCGGATACCGAGCGCGGCGTGGCACGATTGGAAGCACCGCTGATTGAGCACTTAATGTCGGCTCAGCAAGAAGACCGGGAGCTGCTAAGGCTGGAACAGGTCTCGCCCTTGCTCAGAGATACCTTACTTTTGGTGGAAGACCGTGACTTTTATCGGCACCGCGGTGTGGTACCCACGGCAATAGCCCGGGCTTTTTGGGTCAATCTTACTGCAGGCCGAACGGTGCAGGGCGGCTCTACCCTGACGCAGCAGCTGGCGAAAAACATGTTTCTGACCCAGGACAGAACCCTGTGGCGCAAACTGAATGAAGCGCTGATGGCGGTTATTCTGGAATTGCGTTTTAGCAAAGATGAGATCTTAGAAGCTTACATCAATGAAGTTTATATCGGCCAGAACTTTGCCCATCCGGTGCATGGTTTTGGTCTGGGCAGTCGCTTTTATTTCGCCAAACCCCTGAACGAATTGACCGAGGCCGAAACCGCATTGTTGGTAGGCTTAATCCGTGGTCCTTCTTTTTACGACCCCAGGCGCAACCCGGAGCGGGCGCAGCGGCGGCGGGATCTGGTACTGCGGTTGATGTTTGAGCACCACATGCTGGATCAGCAGGCGTATCAGCAGGCGGTGGATGAACCGATAACCCTGATCGCCCGTGGCCAGCACCAGGCCGACCGTTTTCCGGCCTATTCGGCCAAGGTACGACAAGAGCTGCGGCAACGCTTGCCGGACTCGGCTTTGCAGCAAAGCGGTTTGCGTATTTTTACCTACTTCGACCCCGTGGTGCAGCAGCAGGCCGAGCTGGCAATGCAGCGCAGTATGGAAGGGCTGGATCCGGCCATCGAAGCGGCGGTGGTGGTAGCCGATTACCAACATGCTGCTATTACCGCTTTGATCAGCGGCCGAGATCCGCGTTTTGCCGGCTACAACCGGGTAATGGAAGCCCGGCGGCAAATTGGCAGCCTGATCAAGCCGGTGATCGCCATTGAAGCTCTGGCTCAGCCAGAGCGCTTTGATCTGACAACGCCCTTGCTGGATGCACCCATTCAACTGCGCAGCAATCAGCAAGACTGGCAGCCGCAGAACTTTGATCAGC
>JAFIFR010000096.1 GCA_020831935.1 Alkalimonas sp. | reverse complement strand
GCACCCTGAAAACCTTTGGTGTGGTGTTGCTGCTTTCCATCGCCCTGCACTGGGTCTGGATCTTTGCGCTCTTTACCCTGGCCGCCATCAAGGCTGGCCGCTCGCCTTTTGGCCTGGTGAAAAACATGCTACCCGCTTACTTTACCGCGCTGGGGACCATGTCGAGCGCGGCCACCATTCCGGTATCGCTTGAGGCTACCAAAAGCAATGGCGTCAAAGACGACATCGCCAACTTTACCGTGCCGCTGTGCGCTACCACTCATTTGGCCGGCTCCACCATTACCATCGTTGCCTGCGCGGTCGCGGTGATGGTGATGCAGGACGGCCTGGCCATTCCATCGTTTATCACCGTGCTGCCCTTTATCCTGATGCTGGGCCTAGTGATGCTGGCCGCACCGGGCGTACCGGGTGGCGCCGTGATGTCGGCGGTTGCCTTGCTGATTTCGATGCTGGGCTTTGGCGACGCCGCCATTGCACTGATGATAGCGCTTTATATGGCACAAGATAGCTTTGGCACCGCCTGTAATGTCACCGGCGATGGGGCTATTGCGGTGTTGGTGGATAAAGCCGGCTGAGTATGTTTACCGAAAGGCCCGCCGATACTGTCGGTGGGCTAGCCAACAGCGTCTGGATTACCAATAACTAAACGGTACGATTCACCGTACAAGGATTGGTAATTCAATATTATCTGCAGCCTATCAAACATGGCACTAAAGGCTTGCTCTTCTTTAAAGCAGGACTCATTTTGTGTTCTTAGTACAACTTGCCGATCCTCTACTTTATAAAAGCGACTAATATTTCCTCTGGTATAGCAATCAGGATCCTCTCCAAGAGCCATTAAAAAAGCAACAATGTTTGGGTAAGATTTCCCATCCACTTTATATTCAACTGTTGTTACCTGGGCTGGGCCCATACCTTGGTTGTAGATATAAAGCCCCCAGCGCCCCTCACGGCGATCATACTCAAATGCCATTTCCAGGTAAGGTCGTAGCGACAGCTTATTGTGTTGCTGCATGCTGTAACTTTGCCATATGGAAATCACCAAAGCACAAACCGCGATCAGCATCGAGCTGAGTGCGGTGTACTTTTCCCAGTTAACATTTTTCTTGCCAGGTTCACTCATGTTGTTATCACTCATTGCGCAGCGCCTTCACCGGATCGGTTAGCAGCACCCGTCGCAGTGGCACAAAGCTACAAAGCAGGGCGGCCAACGCCAGCAGCGCCAGCAAGAGCGCTACCAAACTCCAATTGGCCTGAAACATCAGCTCGGGTTGGGTGCGGCTGATGCCGGCCAGGAAAAAGAAGCAGGAAAAGCCGAGCAGCAGCGCCGCCGCTATTGGCTGCGCCAGCTTAACCAGGTTGTCTTTTAGCAATTGCTTTAAGCTGGCCCCCATCGCCATTTCTACCCCCAGCTGATACCGCCGAGCCTGCACCAGATAACTGACAATACCGGCAATACCGGCCAGCACCGTTAGTAAGCTCATCAGTGCCAGGGTGGCCGCCAAAGCCGCTGCCAGCCGGTGCGATAGTGAAAAGCGATTAAAAGCAGCCGCTACCGTAGTGAGTTCAATTAAATCGAGCCGTGGATCCTGCTGGCGTAGCAGCTCAAGCAAAGCGGTATCGGTTAGGCTGTCATCGGGATTCAGCTTAAGCAGATAGCTGTAGTCGCTCCTGCCGCGGTTTTCTGCCGGGTAATAGACTTCATCCACCTCATAGCTTGGGTCGCCGGGGAAGTTGGTATTGGCCACCACGCCGATGATTTGCCGCTGGGTGCTGTCCTGGTAAATGGATAGAGTTTGCCCTAGCGCAGGCTTGCCGGAAGTGCGGGCGATGCGGTCAGCCAGTCGCTGATTAATAATCAGCGGGTAATGCTCCAGCCCCACTTGCTCCGCAGTAAAATCCTGACCACTCAGCTCAAGACCGTAAAATTGGAAGTATCCTGGCAGCACCCGAATGATTCGGGCCGAGGTGATGACTTCCCCTTGCGCGTTGCTCACCGTATCCTGATTACGCACCCGGGGGGCGCGCGGCTCAGATACCGCAGTAACTTGCTGAACCTGTGGCAAAGCAACCAAATTTTGCAGCAAGGCCCGATGTTGGTTTTGCCGCTGCTCGCGGTTGTCCAAATCGCTGTAGTTGACTGTCAGAGACCAAAGATCGGTGCTATCGATACCGGTAGGTCGGTTGGCTTCCGCCCAGGCGGCAACAAACACATGAGCGGTAGCCAGCAACACCAGCAAGGACAACATCAGCTGCACCCCGATTAAACTGTGCGCCACCCCTTGCTTGAGCTGCTTACCAGCCCCTTTGCCACTGCTTTGCAAACTGGCCATCAACTGCTGCTCGCGCACACCGCTAAGCTCAATCCAGCTAAACAGCATAGCGATCAGTAGCAGCACCAGCGCAGTGAGCAGCAACATCATGCCGTCAATACGCAGTGCACTGATGCGTGGTAATTGCTCTGTGGCGACACTGGCAATGACGCCAAAACCCAACCAGGTCAACAGCAGCGCCAGCAAGCCGGCCCCGGCCAGCAAGGTGATATTGTGACGAAACACCTGCAGAAACATTTGCTTTTTGCTGGCACCAAAGGCGTAGCAGACCGCTAGCGGCTGCAGCCGCTTGACTGCCCGAGCCAGCTGCATGCTGGATAAGTTGACCAAGGCAATTAAGGTAAGCAGCGACACACCGGCCAGCAGCATCAACACCAAACGGCCGGATTCGCCCTGAATTTGTTGGCGCAGTGGTACCACTTTGCCGTAATACTCAAACACCCCCTGAAAGTCAGGATGCCGCTCGGCTGAGGCTTGCTTTAACAGCTGGTAAGCTTCGGCATTGGCCTCTTGCACGCTAACGCCAGGCTTTAACCTGCCTAGCGCAGAAAAACCTCCCGAATAGCCATCAAAACCGCGAATATCAACAAGCTCATCCATATCCAGCGGCAGCCAGATGGCTTCATGCGCATCGGTAAAGCCCGGCAACTCCAGCGCCTGATTCACCACCCCTATCACGGTAAACTGGCGCTGATTCAGCTGAATGCTTTGGCCAACAATATCCGGGCGACCACCATAATGCTGCCGCCAGATGGCCTGACTGAGTACTACCGAGGGCTGCTTATTGCCCATTTGCTCTTGCTCGTTAAAAAGCCGGCCTAATAAGGGCTCTACCCCCATCACCTCAAAAATATCGTGCGCACCAAACAGTACCGGAACTCTTGGCCGTGTTGGCTGATCCAGCAGCTTGTACTCCGTTTGAAAGCTAAAATACACCACCATCTGCTGCAGAAACTGACTTTTTTCCTGCAGGTCAAACAAAGTCTGTACATTGCTGGCTTGATGCAGGGCCCCCTGATAATTCAGCTCACCGCCGACAAAATAAAGCTCGCGATCATTCTGATAAGGCAGGGGCGCAAAGAAGGTAATATTGACCAAACTCAGCACACTAAATAGCAGTGTCAGGGTAAAGACCAGGCTGACCACGACGGTCAAATAGTAGTGCCGGGATTGCTGAAAGCTGCGCCAAAGCATTGGCCAGATTAGCCGCCCATTCATGCCACTTGCTCCTCTGCATCAGTCTGCAGTGCCTCGGCGGCGACCACCTGACCATCCAGCAAATGGATCTGTCGGTGCGCCATAGTGGCGTAGCGCGGGTCGTGGGTGACCAGTACGATGGTGGTGCCCTGGCGGTGCAAATCGGCCAGCAACGCCATTACCGCATCGCCATTTTTCGAGTCCAGGTTACCGGTCGGCTCATCCACCAGCATAATGCCGGAGTCGGCCGCTAAGGCCCGGGCAATCGACACCCGCTGCTGCTGACCACCGGATAGCTGGTTGGGGAAAAGCGCCGCTTTATCGGCCAGGCCCACCTTTTCCAGACACTCCAGCGCCCTTGACTGGCGCTGTTTAACACTATCGCCACGGTATTTCAGCGGCAGGGCGACATTATCCAGCACGCTGTATTCATCAATCAGATTAAAGGCCTGAAACACAAAGCCAATACGGCGGCTACGCATCTGCGCCCGCTGCTCGGCATTCATATCCGACACCAGTAGGCCATCGATGTAATACTCACCACTATCAGCGGTATCCAGCAGCCCCAAAATATTGAGTAAGGTAGATTTACCGCAGCCAGAAGGGCCGCAAATCGCCACGTAGTCACCTTCGTGCACGCTAAAACTGACACCATTGAGCACCGCTTGCTGTTGCTGACCGGATTGAAAGACTTTTTTGAGTTGTTTTACTTTGAGTACATCGGTTTTCATCATTCAATCCTTACTGAGTCAGTTTCAGTTGCCGCACACTGCTATCGAGCTGCAGATCGCTGGTAATAATACGGTCGCCCGGGTTTAACCCCGATACCACTTCGATTTGCTGGCCAGAGGCCTTGCCAAATTGTACCGGTACCCGGCTAGCTACTTGATTGGCATCCAGTTTAAACAGCTCGACCCGCGCATCCTCCGCCACCCCAGCCGGCCGGTCGACAAAGCTGACATGGCCACGACTTTGGCCATGAATGCGCGCATCCACCATCTGCATTGGCCGGATATCGGCGGATAATTGCTCAGGCAATAAAATATCCACCTGCACCGCGCCATCGGCCACCACAGGATCTATCCGCACCACCTGACCGGTGACAATGCCATGGCGGGTATCAACTTCAGCAATAGCCCCTGTTTGCAACAGCCGTACCTGCATTTGTGGCACTTTGACCTCGGCGACCAAAGGCGACAAGCTGCCAACCAGCGCCAGTTCATCGCCAATATTCACACTTTGGCCTAAACTGACCGGCAAGCGCTGCAGCACACCGGCCAGACCGGCCCGCACCACCAATTGCTGCAACTGACTGGTAGCATTGGCAAGCTCGGCTTCCGCCTGCTGGATATCTTCCTGCTGGATCAATAAATACTGCTGATGCACTTCCTGCAAGGTGGCGAGCTTTTGTTGCTCCAATTGATAGCGCTCGGCCAGCTGGTCAGCCCGGGCCCGGCTGCGCCTGGCATCCATCGCCGAAATAATGCCGGCTTCAGCCAGCGGCGCTTCAGCTTCTACCTGCAAAGCGGCCAGCTCGGATTCGGATTTCAGTTCAGCCAAACGCGAGCTTTGCTCCAGAATTTCGCGTTGCTGTTCCAGCGCTAGGCGGCGGCTGTTGCTGCGCTTGTTGTGCAGATTGGCCAACGCCTGCTGGGCGGCAATTTCTAAGGCAGGATTTTTTAACGTCAGGATCACCGTATCCGGCTCGACCACGGCACCCGGGCGCAACTTAATTTCATCCACCGTCGCCATGCTGCTGGCAGTCAGCAAACGCTGATTTTGCGATTGCAAGCTGCCATAGCCGGTCACGCGCTGGGTAAAGTCGCCACTTTGCACTGTCGCAACGCTTACACTGGCCGCACTGAGGTAGTGCTGGCCACCGGCAAAACCGATGCTCCAGCCGCTGATTAGCAGCAACACCGATAGCAGACCAACCCCACTGTAGACTAGTTTACTTATGTTTTTCTTCATTCTTTATTCTGCCTTTATGCGATTTGTGCATTAGGGGTATTGCTGATTAACTCAGTCAGATCAATCACCCTATCTGCCGCCTCAATGGTTTCCTTACGATGGGCAACACTGATTCGCGTCATCTTCTTTTGTTTCAGATACTGATTAACCCGCTGCTCACTCAGGCTATCCAGGTGACTGGTTGCTTCGTCCAAAAACAGAATTTTAGGCTGAGCGTAAAATGCCCGCGCCAGCAAAATGCGCTGTTTTTGCCCACCGGATAAAGCACTGCCAAGGTCGCCAACCTGAGTGTGTAATCCCATCGGCATCGACTGAACCTCATCCCAAATGGCAGCCCCTTGCAAGGCCTCCTTTACCAGTTCAAGATTCGGGGATGGCTCAAAAAAGGTAATATTTTCCAGCAAAGAGCCATTTAATAATTGATCATTTTGCATCACTGTAGCGCTATAGCTGCGGAATTGCCTGAAGCCCAAAGACTTTAATGGCATGCCATCCAACAACAAGTCTCCTTGCTGCGGCTGAATTAAACCCGTCATGATTTTTAGCAGTGTCGACTTTCCAAGCCCGGAACGGCCAACAATAGCGACCGACTCTCCAGCTTCAACCATAAAGCTCAGCCCTTGATACAGCCAAGGCATGCTGTCACTGTAACGAAAGTGCAAATTCCTGACTTCCAAAGCGCCTGCGACTTTTGATGGTTGCAACGCAATGTTGGCTTGGTCCTGCTCCGGTTGCTGCAATACGATATCTGACATCCGGCGCAAATAAGTGCCAGCAATCCGAAAGCGGAAAATATTATCAACCAAGGACTGTGCGCTGTCGGCAAACTGCTGACGATAAGCCAGGTAGGCCAGAAACATGCCAAGGCTAAGAGCCCCATCAATAATAAAGTGCGCTCCAATCAAGACGATAATCAGATACTCAACCCGTCCAAGCGCATTTTGTGTTATATCGCTGGCTATGGTGATCTTTTCACGTTGAATGCTGGCATTCAGTGTATCGGCATAATAATTCATCCAACTAGATAACCGGCTATTTTCCTTAGCAAAGCTTTTGATGGGCATAATGGCCCGAATGGTTTCAATAAAATGGCTGTTTTCCCGGGCATGCTTACTAAGCTGCTGCTCCAGGTGTTCATTTTCTTTGCTGGTAAGGAAAAATCGTATCAAATAAAGAGCCGCTAAAAAGCCAACAGAGACCAGCGCCAGCGCTTTATTGTAATGAAACATGATTATAAGGGTAGTGATACTGAGCAAGCCATCCACCACAGCCGTAATAAAGCCACGACTAATCAGGCGCTGCACTTCATTGAAAGCTTCAAATCGTGACTTAATATCCCCTACATGGCGGCTCTCAAAAAAGCTAAGGGGTAAATGCAACAAATGGCGCTGAATGTTGGCTTTGATTTGAAAGCTGAGGTTTTTATCCAGGTACATAATAGCAGCAGAGCGAATAATTTGTGCCAAAACAGATAAGACCAGTACCAATGAAAAACCAATAAAAACAGACCACAACAAGCTGGCTTGGCCCGAGTTGATGCCCTGATCAATCACCACACGAATGTAATAAGGCGACACCAGAAAGAGCCCCTGCAACAACAGAGCAATGACAAAAATCTTCCCTAAGGAGGACCAGAGCCCATCCACTTTGCCGATAAAGTGACGCAACGGTACCCGAACTCGTTCATCTTTACGCTCAAAGCTGGCGGAAGGAACCAGCTCAATGACGATGCCGGTAAAGCTCTCGGATACCTGATTCCAGTCCAGACTCAGCCGTCCTTTCGCCGGATCATGAATGGTAATGCCCTTACCACTCACCTTGGCCAAGGTCACAAAGTGGTTGAAGTTCCAGTGTAAAATGGCCGGTTTTTTTACTTTCGCCAGTTGGCCTAAATCCAGCTTGAGTACCCGAGCCGATAAGCCTAAATCATCGGCAATCTGTACGATTTGCTTCACGGTCACACCATGCAAACCAGCCGGGTACTTCTGCCGCATTGCCAGCATATTGGTTTTAAAACCATGATAATACGCGACCATCGCAATGCAGGTGATACCGCATTCGGCAACCTCACTTTGCAAATAAACCGGTAGCTGCTGGCTTCTAAACTGAATGTAATCGGTGAGGTTCACGCCCCCTCCTCACGCAGTAAAGCAAAAAAATTGTTCCGTTTCACATTAAGCTCTAACCGAACCGCTGCTGACGGATGCAAAACCCCGACATCGTAGGTAGACTCCAACTGAATGCCAATATTGATTCTGCCTTGCTGAAAAGGGCCAATAACTGAGTGAACCTTGCCTTTGGCCTGATGATGACCAGCGGTTAATTTCACCCATTGCCCCGGTCTCAATTGTTCGGCTTTTGCCCCCGTTAGTGTAAAGAAAAACAAATGATCCTCATTACTGCGCAAAATTTTGGCGATGGGCTGAAAAGCTTGCGCTGTAGTTCCTGCATTGACCACTGAAAAGTAAACACCAGACTCATTACTACTCATCAGATCCAGTTGCTCGCGGCGGCTGCCTACATCAAAAGAGCGAATTTGAGTGATGGCCTGCTCTCGGTTAATGCGGCTTCCATCCGGATGCAAATGCCGCTCGACTACGATTGGTGTTGGAGATACTATGGGAAAGTAGTTGGACTCATGCGCCTCAAGGCTTAGTCGCTCTGTGCTGGCGAATGGGTAAACAGCTGCCAACCCCATCAAAAGACACACGGCAATCACCATAATTAGCAAAGCTTTATCGAGTAACAAAGGCTGCTGGATAACAGACTCGCCAAATTCCTGAGATTTGAACTGGTGCCGAAGCGCCTCTTTGCGAAAGAGTTTCAGATAAGACATCTCGCCCACCCTGTATGTAAATAAGGCTTCCAATGATCAGCAACCTATGCTGTGTTGTCACCTGTCAAATACCGCAGCATCCAAAAACTGATTATTAACACACAGAGGTACTTGACGTACTCTCTTCCAGCTCAAGGTAAATCTCGTCCGGATTAAGAAAACCGCCAACAATCTTATCCAGCTCATCTAAGGCCGTAACTTCAATAAAGCCCTCAAGGGTTGTTGTAGCTGTTACTGGCTGTGTTGGCTTTAAGTAATTGTTCATCGTGCACCCCGACTTTAAACTCTGTTCATTGCTGTATAGACTTTGTCCGTAAGCATCCGTTATCACCATCAGCAGACCATGTTTTTTTTATTGCTAAAAAGTAACTGTATATAAATCACAATATATTCATACAATTACGAACGAGCTGCTGTCTGTTGCAGCTGCCCGTTTTTTGCATGCTATTACTGAGATGGAAGTTTACAGTCCGCTCAGTAATACCGAGGATTCTGCTTATTTCCCACGAAGTTTTCCCTTGGGCTGTCGGTAGTGTTCAGAATTCTGTGTCATTTCGATAAACTATGCAAAAAAGAGATGAC
>JAFIFR010000095.1 GCA_020831935.1 Alkalimonas sp. | reverse complement strand
GATGTGATTTCATTCGTCGGTAATTGTGGAGACAGGATGTCATTAGCCATTGTTTTTAGCAGGGCGCGCCATGGATTGGCCGCCCCCCTTGTTACCGTCGAAGTGCATATTGCCAATGGCTTACCAGCCTTTCATTTGGTTGGCTTACCCGAAGCCTCGGTCAAAGAGTCCAGAGACAGGGTCCGCAGTGCCCTGATCAACAGTGGTTTCGCCTTCCCGGATCGAAAAATTACCGTCAACCTGGCCCCGGCTGATCTGCCTAAAGAGGGCGGTCGCTTCGATTTGCCCATTGCTCTGGGCATTATTGTTGCCAGCGGCCAACTGGCAGAGCAGCACATTCAGGGCTATGAATTTGTCGGTGAGCTGGCCTTATCCGGTGACATTCGCCCCATTGTGGGCGAGATTCCGGTGGCCATGGCTTGCCGCGATGCCGGTCGTTCCAGCCTGATGCCTATGCCCAATGCCGAGCAAGCTCAGCAAGTACCCAGAGCACGGGTACTGGGCGCGACGCACTTGCTGCAAGTGCATAGTTTTTTGCAAGGCGCTCAGGACTTACCGGCTATTCCGGCTTTGCAGCAACACATTAAAGCACCAGTCCCAGACCTGTCCGAGGTGAAAGGCCAGACTGCGGCCAAACGAGCGTTGGAAATCGCCGCAGCTGGCGAGCACAACCTATTGATGTTGGGGCCGGCTGGTACCGGAAAATCGATGTTAGCGCAGCGGTTGCCGGGCATTTTACCGGACCTGACCGAAGAGGAAGCCCTACAAACCGCCGCCTTGTATTCGATTGCCGGCATGCCCCGCTCAATGCAGGACTGGCAAGAGCGCCCTTTTCGTCAGCCGCATCACACCAGCTCAGCGGTCGCTTTGGTCGGTGGCGGCCCAGTGCCCAGACCCGGTGAGATTTCATTGGCACACCATGGGGTGTTATTCCTGGATGAGCTGCCCGAGTTCCCGCGAAAAGTATTGGACGTTTTACGAGAGCCTTTGGAAACCGGCTGGATCCATATTTCCAGGGCGGCTCGCCAGGCCGAGTTTCCGGCGCAGTTTCAGTTGATTGCAGCCTTAAACCCCAGTCCGACCGGCCATCACGACGACGGCCGCGCCAGCCCTGAGCAGGTGATGCGTTACTTGAACCGGATATCCGGGCCTTTTCTCGATCGGATCGAGCTGCAAATTGATGTACCGCTGCTGCCCAAGGGGCTGCTAAGCCAACACGACGCCAGCAGTGAAAGCAGTGGCGACGTCCGTCAGCGGGTAGTGGCAGCACGGACCATTCAACTAAGGCGCCAAGGCAAAGCCAATGCCAGGCTTACGGCGGCAGAGATCAGTCAGCATTGTCCGCTCAGTGTGCAGGATGCATCTTTTTTGGAAGACACCATCCACCATTTAAAGCTATCCGCCCGCAGTTACCACAAGTTGATCAAAGTCGCTCGAACCATTGCCGACTTGCAGCAACTGCCAGCGATCCGCAAAGAGCATCTGATGGAAGCGCTCAGCTACCGCGCACTGGAGCGGCTGCTGAGCTATCTGAAGAATTAAAGCTGTTTCCACTTCAATGGCAGGCCGGCATGAAATGGCACTATGGTGTCGCCATTTTTAAGTGCCAGCTCATCCGGTACCACCCAGTCCTGTCGTTGCAGCACGATCTGCCCGCCGTTGCGTGGCAGCCCATAGAAGTCCGGGCCATAATGGCTGGCAAAACCTTCCAATTTATCCAGACAGCCTAAATCGTCGAAGACTTCCGCATAGAGTTCAATGGCGCAAGGTGCGCTGTAACAACCAGCACAGCCGCAGCTGGACTCTTTGCGGTGCTTCACATGGGGGGCAGAATCTGTGCCGAGGAAAAACTTTGGCGATCCCGATGCCACAGCAGCTCGCAGTGCCTGCTGATGGGTGCTGCGCTTTAGCACTGGCAAACAATAGTTGTGGGGCCGAATGCCACCCACCAGCAAATCGTTGCGGTTCAGCATCAAGTGCTGTGGCGTGATGGTGGCTGCCACATTGGCCGAAGCCTGTTGCACAAAGTGGGCAGCATCGGCGGTGGTGATGTGTTCAAACACCACTTTGAGCTCCGGCAGACGCGCTACGATGTGTTGCAGGTAGCGATCAATAAAGACCTTTTCCCGGTCAAAAATATCAATATCGGCGTTGGTGACTTCGCCATGCACCAGCAGCAGCATGCCTTCTTTGGCCATGGCTTCAAAAACCGGGTACAGACTGTCCAGCGCACTGACGGCATCGCTGGAGTTGGTGGTAGCACCTGCAGGATAAAGCTTGGCAGCAATCACCCCTGCCACTTTGGCGGCAGCAATGTCCTGCGCGGTGGTTTTATCGGTCAAAAATAGCGTCATCAAGGGTTCAAAATTGCTGCCGGCAGGGCGCGCCGCCAGAATCCGTTCACGGTAGGCCACAGCCAGTTCTGCCGTGGTCACAGGTGGCACCAGATTGGGCATGACGATGGCGCGCTGAAAAGAACGAGCCGTCGCCGGCACTGTATCCTGCAACAAGTCACCATCACGAAAGTGCAGGTGCCAGTCATCCGGGGTTTGAAGGGTCAGTTGATGCATTAGAAAAGTCCTGTTGCCAGCCTGATTGATCTTACGACTAGTATACCCAAATTACGTTCCGGCAGCGATCTTATCGCGGAGCTTGCGAAAACTACCGGGCTGTTGGATAGTTAGCTTATGTCTCCCGAGTCGCCAGCAGGGCAGCGCCAGTGCAATTTCAACAAGGACTGATTTTCGCCATTCTTGCCATAACCGTTGCCCTTTTTCTATCGGGGCGCTGGCGGCATGACATGATAGCACTGGCCAGTTTGTTAGCCTGCGTGCTGGTTGGTCTGGTACCTACCGATCAGGCCTTTAGTGGCTTTGGTCACCCGGCGGTAATCACCGTCGCCTGTGTGCTGGTGCTTAGTCAGGCACTGCAGGCCACCGGTGCAGTCGATGTCTTGGCAATGAAAGTCTTACCCAAGCAAGCAGGTCCCACTGTGACCATCAGCGCCCTGACCGCACTGGCCGCCATTTTGTCGGCCTTTATGAACAATGTTGGGGCTCTGGCACTGCTGATGCCCATTGCCATTCAGGTGGCTGCCCGCATTCAGCTCGCACCAGGTCAGGTGTTAATGCCGCTGGCCTTTGGTTCCATTTTAGGCGGCATGACTACCTTAATCGGCACCCCTCCCAACTTGATTGTCTCCGGTTTTCGGGCCGAAACCGCCGAGCGCGGTTTTGCCATGTTTGATTACAGCCCTGTTGGCGTGCTGGTGGCCCTGGTCGGGGTTGCCTTTGTCGCACTGATTGGCTGGCGTTTGGTACCGGCTCGCAGCAGAGCGGATGCCAGCAGTTTTGATACCGGCAAGTACTTGACTGAAGTTCGGATCACTACCGACAGCAAACTGGTCAATATGCCACTGCGGGACTTTGAAAAAAAATTGGAAGAGCTGGATGCGCAAGTGGTGGGCATTGTCCGCAACAATTATCGGGCTCCCTCGCCGCCCGGCTATTACCGTCTGGTCGACCAGGATGTGCTGATCATTGAAGCCGATCCAGAAAGCTTGGGTGCTTTGCTGTCCAATCTTGGCCTGTCGCTGGAAGAAAGCCCGGCCAATCAAAAAGACAAAGAGCAGACCAGCGACCAGCACGAAGCAGAGACCAGCAAAGATAAAGAAAAAACCAAGGTCGATAGCGATTCAGAGCTGCATTTGCAAGAGTTGGCTATCTTGCCCAACTCGGATCTGATTGGTCGCACGGCCGTGACTCTGAATCTGCGCAAACGCTTTAACATTCACTTGCTGGCCTTGTCCCGGCAAGGCCAGCGCTCTTACAAACGCGTACGGCGGACCAGCTTGCAGGCCGGCGATGTGATTTTGATGCAAGGCCAACAAGAAGCGCTGGCGGTCTTTGCCACCGACTTTGGCTGTGTGCCATTGGCAGAGCGGCAAATCCGGGTGCCCGAGAAGCGCAACACCCTGCTCGCCAGTTTCATTATGCTGGGAGCCATTTCAGGGGCAGCTTTTGGCTTGCTGCCGGCGGCCATTTCGTTCGCCGCTGGCATGCTGGCCATTATGGCCCTTAAAGTGATGCCACTGCGCAAAGTCTACACCGCCATCGACTGGCCAGTGATCGTGCTGCTGGCCTGCCTGATCCCGGTGGCCGGCGCCATGGCCACCACCGGTGCTGCCGATATGTTGGCCCATACCATGCTGTATTATCTGGCCGGCGATCATGCCATTTTGGCACTGGCACTGATTTTGGTGCTGACCATGACCTTATCCGATTTTATGAACAATGCTGCCACTGCTGCGATGATGTGTCCCATTGCCATCAGTGTGGCGGAGCAGCTGTCAGTTCGGGCCGATCCCTTTCTAATGGCCGTCGCCATTGGCGCATCCTGCGCCTTCTTAACGCCAATAGGCCACCAGAACAACACCCTGATTTTAGGGCCAGGCGGTTTTCGCTTTGGTGATTATTGGCGGCTGGGCTTGCCAATGGAGCTGGTGGTCATTGCCGTGGCCATCCCTGCCTTATTGCTGTTTTGGCCGTTATAACAGATACTGATGGGATAGATGCAGTGACAGGACTCCCCATGAAAAAAAGTAAAACCGTCGCCACCGAAGACATTCTACTCACTTTGTGCCAATCGCTGACCGAGGTATTGGCTGCCGCTGGCAATCGTGAAGTCAATTATTCACCCATGGTGCAGAAGATCCAGAAAACCTGTTTGCGCCCCGATCTCGGCTGCTTTGTGTTGTTCGATGGTGGTTTTTCCGGCCTGGTGGTGATTAACTTTACCGCCCCGGCAGCGATGGAAATCTACCGCAAGTACATGATGAGCATGGGCATGCCCGAGTCCGAGCTGGCGCAATTTCATACCTCGGACGAGGTCGGCAATGTGATGGGCGAGCTGATGAATCAGATTGTCGGTGACTTTACCAACAAGGTACGACTGGACTTGCAAACCTCCATCAATCAAAGCCAGCCCAAAATGATGGCGATCAACAAGCAGGTACAAATTCTAATCAATACCCAGCTGGATCAGCCTCAAGCCAGAAGAGTGACCTTCAGTACGCCAGAGCACAATATTTTTTATCTGGAACTGGCGATGGATAAAACCGAGTTCATTCAGCTGCATGAATTTGAAAAGGCTGCCAAAGAAAACCCGGATGACATTCTGGAAAACGCCAAACAGGGTAGCTATGAAGTGGCCGATGAAGTCAGCCCGGATGTTGACGATGATTTTCTGCGAGATCTAGGCCTGTAGGCTTAAACTAAAACGAGCCCCTCCCAGGGGGCTTTTGGCTATGAACAGCCGCCCCTGATGCCACTCCATAATGCGGCTGACAATGGCCAACCCCAGTCCAAAGCCGCCAGTTCCTTCCCGCCGAGTCCCTTCCAGGCGTTGAAACGGCTTGGTGATCTGTGTATAGAGTGCCTCTGGCACCCCCGGCCCATCATCATCGACATGCAGCAACCAACCACTGGTGCGGGGTTCGAGCGTGACTTGGATCCGACTCCGGGCAAAACCACGGGCGTTTTGCAGCAAGTTGACAATGGCGCGCTCCAGATAATGACCATCGGCCCGGCAAATACAGACCTCTGGCAGCTGCAACTCAATCGTCGGACCTGGGAGAACCGCCAACTGCTCCTGAATGCTATGCAGCAACTCGGCGACATCGACCGGCGTAGGCTCCAGCTTTGGCATGGCCACCTCCAACCGCGCATAATCCAGCATTTCATCCACCAGCCGCTGCAACACCAGCACATCCTGCTGCATCAATCCTCGCTCTTGCTCAGAAAGCTGACTGGCCATTTCCAGCGCAAAACTAAGTCGGGCCAGCGGTGTTCTTAGTTCATGGGACACCGCATGCGTCATTTCTTTTTGCAGCGATAACAGTCGTTGGATCTGAGCCTGCATTTGCCGCACGCTCTCGGCAATGGGGGCCACCATCGAATACGCTGGCAGCTGAATGTGCGTTTCAGCCCCTTGCCCAAGCTGATTTAAATCGCGCTGCAACTGCCGGATATCACGGGCCAAAGGCCAAAGCCAAAGCGCTACACCAAGTCCAAGCAGCACAAAAAACAACAGGGTGATCACCAGCCGGGCTGAACCTGGCGTTTCCAGCGCAACCGGACCAAACTGCCACAATTGTTCGTGCTGCTGTGCAAAAAAATACAGGCTGTCACCATGACCAAAAAAAGGAATCACGGCACCAGCCTGCAATGCGGCCTGCTCATCGACACTGAAAGGGACACTGTCACGGGCCAGCGGTTCCGCCGGCAATGCCAGCAGCTCAGGCCAGCCTGGATCAGCCTGTTGCCGTAACTGCTCAATTTGCTGTTGCCAGAGCGCCACCGAAGGCGGCAAGCTTTGCTGTGACCAGCGCTGCCACAGCTGTTCCATGCCCCAGCCCAACGCCAGCAGCAACACCAGCAAAAAAAAGTAGAACTGGATAAAAAGCCGCTGCATCAGCTGGACCAGGCATCCGCGACAAAGAGATAGCCTTTGCCCCAGACCGTTTTGATGCGAAACGGTGTTTCGGTATTGTCATTGAGCTTCTTGCGCAAATGCGACACCCGTACATCGACGGTCCGATCCAACCCATCGTAAGGCCGCCCAATGACTTGCTGATGAATTTCTTCTCGCCGCACCGTCTGCCCGGCATGACTGGCCAGCATCCACAGCAGATCAAACTCGTAGCTGGTCAAATCCACCCGAACATCTGCCAAAAAAACCTCCCTGGCCCGTCGCTTGAGCATCAACTGCCCAAACTGCAGCTCATGCTGCTGCTCCGGCTCAGCGCTTTTGTGGCGACGCAACAGTGCATGGATCCTGGCCAGTAGCACCCGGGGTTCAACCGGCTTGACCACATAATCATCGGCACCAAGCTCCAGACCCAGCACCTGATCAATGTCACTTTGCCGCGCCGTCAGCATCAGGATAGGCCCGGCAAAGAGTGGTCGAATTTGGCGACAGGCAGCAAAGCCATCCTGACCGGGCAGCATCAAATCCAGAATCACCAGATCTGGCTGAAAGTGCTGACAGTGCGCCAATACTTCCAGGCCATTGCCTTCGACCTGTACCCGAAAACCATGCTGTGTTAAATAACTTTGCACCAGCTCTGCCAGCCGGACATCGTCTTCTACCAACAGTACCTTGCTCATTACAACACACTCCAGGGGGCAACCAGGCGGCGACGTCGATACGGGGTTCGCCGGACGGTTTTCAATTCTTCTTCCAGCAGCACTTGATCTGCTGCTCGCAGGGTTAAAGTTGCTTCATCCGGCCAGGACAGAGGTGCTTGCCAGCTGCCTTGCTGCTGCTTCGGCCAGCAGGTCAGTGACTCCTCGGCCAAAAACAGGCACAAGACCACAGCATCTGGACTGGACCAGTGCACCGTCAAGTCGCCTTGGCAGCGACCTCTGCTGTCGTTGGCAATACAGACCACAGGTGTCACTGACCAGCATACGGCTTGCCGGCAAGCTTCCTCGGCCAAAGCGGCCAATGGGAGCAACAGCATCCATGCAAACTTCACTAGGTATCCTTTCATCAGAGAAACCGGTAACTCCAGCCAATAAACCAACTGTGCTGGCTGGAGTCTTGCACCAGCGGACTTTGCGTCATGGCCGAGTCCAACCAGCGAAAGCGATAAAACGCCATGATGCGCCAACCGGCCCGAACAGGCAATGACCAGTGGAGTTCCACCTCGGGCTGCCAGCTGGCACTGGCCTGATAACGCGGCAGATAGCTGGCTTCATTGGCACCCAGACCATAGTAAGTCTGCATCAACTGCTCACTTTTCCAGGACAAGGCCGTACCAAGGCGCCAGTCGCCAACCGCAGAAGGAAAATGATAATCCATGGCCGCACGCAGCTCATGACCATGGTGTTGACCACTGATATCGGTCCAGGCATTGAGCCGCAGCATCCAGTTGTCAAACCAGGCATTAAACTGCACACCGCCATCCCAGGCGGTAGGACGACGCTGCACCTCCTGCACCGAAACAAATTCCCGATCTGCCCTCGAGTCTTGCATCACAGTGGGGGTATCTGCCACCACTGGATTAAAGCTGGGTAAGCGGGACAAGTGCCAACGGTAAAAGTAACCCTTTTCCGGATTTAGCCGGCTCACCAGACTGATGCTCCAGTTAGGCGATAGATCCAGCCCGGCGCCAAGGATGCCATTGTCAAAGAACAACAACCGGCCGTAGTAACTGACATCCGGCATGATCAACAGAGGCATCGACTTGCCGCCCACCAGTGGGCTGGAACTTTGACCTGCCCCAAAGGCCAGCGCCAACTGCCAGCGGGATGCTTCGACATAGCCGTCATCGGTTTCCACCTTGTCCCCTGCCATCGCCATCGAAGACAGCAAGAGTCCAAAAACGAGCCAGATTTTTTTCATGCCACACTGCTCCGAATACACTCAACTTGAGTGTATCACCCGGCCGGGCCCGACTAAATACAGTTAACAATGTTTCACAATTTAGCCGCGCCTCACGGCCTTCCCCCCAAACAGGGACTGAGGCTAACAAGGCCGGAGCTTTGGGTATACACTGATAAAAACACGCAACCCAACAGAAACGGCTATGAATAAACGCAACTTTCTAAAACTTGGGCTTGGCTCGGCGCTGCTGCCTCTAATGACAAGCACCGGCCAGGCCGCCAGCCCACCTGTCAGCCCAGCAGCATTGCTGGCCAGAGCGCTGAAGCCGGGCGATACCGTCGGTATTGTCAGCCCCTCGGCAGCGATCGCCAGCCGCCAAGAGGCGGACTTTGCCATCGAATCGATGCAAGCATTGGGTTTTCGGGTCAAAAGCGGCCAGCACATGCGCAGCCGTCATGGTCACCTGGCCGGGCAGGATGCAGATAGGGCTGCAGACTTTAATGCCATGTTTGCTGATCCGGAGGTCAAAGCCGTGATCTGCCTGCGCGGCGGCTCTGGTGCCGCCCGTATTTTGCCACTGATTGACTATCGGCTGGTGCAAAACAACCCCAAGGTGGTG
>JAFIFR010000366.1 GCA_020831935.1 Alkalimonas sp. | reverse complement strand
CGCCCCAACTGGCTAAATTTTAAGTAGTGACAACTATCCTGCCAGAGGGGGGATGCCAGCAATCCACCCTTTAAGGTTATTATAAATAACAGGTCGAAACCGCTCGGTATCGGAAAACAGTATTGGGTCGCCCACTTTGTAAGTCGACTCGCGCCAAGTACTCGCTTTGCCGGGATTACTACTTTGCAGAAAGCGGTTAATGTTGTTTATCCCATAGAGGCCATCATAATTGAGACATAGAATGATCTCGTCCGGTGCTTGCATTTCGAACAGCGTATTATTAAGTAACGTCGAATACCCGTTTTGAGCTATAGCTTCAGCAATGTCATCTTCAGTTACTCGAACTTTACTCCAAAAGCCTAATAGTGCTTTATTTTGAGTTCTAAAGGGGGTCATCAATTCAAATACAGAGCTTTTTTTGATAAACGAACGAATAATTCCAAACCAGTTGCCAAACTGGATGGATTCGATTTGGTAAACATCACCCACAAGTACGAGTAGTTTGAACGATGTTTTCTCTAGCACTTTTAGCAGGTCAGCGTTACTAACAGTGCTGCATTCGTCAATAATGAGAAGGTCGTATTGTTTTGCGTTCGCACTCCTAGATATTTGGCTACGAATTGTACGAAACTCTGAATTCTGAGCGGTTATTTTGCGCTGTAGGTTGTCAATAGCAGGGTTTGTGTGTGCAAGGAATAACTTTTCTTTGTCATTAAAATAGCGCGCGATGTGATCTAACATCGTTGATTTCCCTGTTCCCGCGGCACCGTAAATAAGGGCTACACATGACTGAGCAAATAACTGTTTGAGCGCCTCTATCTTCACATGATCATCAATACCGCGAGGAGCTTCATTTAGCCAGCGCTCGACAGCTTGTGTATAGCCTGCAATTCCCGATGCAGCGTGGTTTTGAAGATATTCAACAATTGATACAGTTTCATTTTCGTATCCACAGACAAAGACATGACCTTTCTCAAGCATCAAGTGGCGATGAGTGTGTTTGTAATACACTCTGCTGTTGAAAACTTTAATTAGGTTGGCAACTTCTTCAAAGTCCTTCAGGTCTTCAATGGGTGTGTAAAGAATCCCATGACGTTCTACGTTATTCTTGACAACTCGAGTGAGAAGTTCGTGCTTCCGTCCCGTTGCATCTATGCTTTCAACTAGATTCCAGTACCGTGGGTTATGTCCTGCGGCGTTTTTCAAGATAGTTGTCACCATTGACCGTTTTAAGCGGCCTGTTTTT
>JAFIFR010000094.1 GCA_020831935.1 Alkalimonas sp. | reverse complement strand
GGTTTTGCCGACTTGCTCCACCGGGTGAGTGCGGATAGCGTCATTGATGGCAATCAGCTCCAGATTGTCCACCCCTGCCTGAGGGGCAGCCAGGCCCTTACCCACCAGCTCTGCCGGCAGGCTGTTGACGGTATCACGCAGCAGCGGGATAGCCGCATTGGCGAATAAGTAGTTACCGTATTCAGCCGTATCCGAAATCACCACGTTCATCTCATACAAACGTTTGCGAGCGATGGTGTTGGCAATCAAAGGTGTTTCATGCAGTGACTCGTAGTAGGCTGACTCGGCGATAATGCCTGCGTCCACCATGGTTTCAAAGGCAAGTTCAACCCCGGCTTTGACCATCGCAACCAATAAAATACCGCGATCGAAATAACTTTGTTCAGCAATCTGCTCATCTGATACTGGCGCCTGCTCAAAGCCACTTTGGCGGGTTTCCTCGCGCCAGCGCAGCAAGTTGGCATCATCGTTGGCCCAGTCGGCCATCATGGTGTGCGAGAACTCACCGCTGATGATGTCGTCCATGTGCTGTTCAAACAAAGGACGCAACTGCTGTTTTAACTGCTCAGCCAGGCGGTAAGCTTTGACTTTGGCTGGGTTAGACAGCCGATCCATCATGTGGGTGATACCACCATGCTTCAGTGCTTCGGTGATGACTTCCCAGCCATGTTGAATCAACTTACCGGCGTAGCCCGGCTCCATGCCATCGGCCACCATCCGATCAAAGGCCAAAATAGAGCCGGTTTGCAGCATGCCACACAAAATGGTTTGCTCGCCCATCAGGTCTGATTTTACTTCGGCAATAAAGGACGAGTGCAAGACACCGGCCCGATCACCACCTGTTGCCGCCGCATAGGCTTTGGCAATGGCCAAGCCCTGACCTTTTGGATCATTTTCAGGATGCACGGCAATTAAGGTCGGTACCCCAAAACCACGCTTGTATTCTTCCCGAACTTCGGTACCCGGGCATTTTGGTGCCACCATAATAACAGTAATGTCCGGTCGGATTTGCTTGCCTTCCTCAACGATGTTGAAACCGTGTGAGTAAGCCAGAGTTGCGCCTTCTTTCATCAGCGGCATGACGGCATCAACCACCGCACTGTGCTGCTTATCCGGGGTCAGATTCAGTACTAAATCCGCGGTGGGGATCAGCTCTTGGTAAGTGCCCACTTTAAAACCATTGCTGGTTGCTTTCTGATACGAAGCACGCTGCTCACGGATAGCCTCTTCACGCAGTGCGTAGCTAATGTTCAGCCCAGAGTCGCGCATGTTCAGTCCCTGGTTTAAACCTTGGGCACCACAACCAACAATGACAATGTTCCAGTCTTTAATCGCGTTGCAGCCATCGGCGAATTCACTGCGATCCATAAAGCGGCATTGTTTCAGCTGTTTCAGCTGCTGCCGTAAGTTCAGGCTGTTAAAATAGTTGCTCATACTATGTCTCTAAAATTCTGGTACGCTGGCCAGCCACTCTGGCTCTGGCAGACAAAGCTGCTGCGTTGATGAAAGCATCATAGCCGACTGTACTTATTGCATGAAGTGATTTATTCTGAATTCAGTATTTCACAAAATGAAATAAAAGTATGGATATTCGCAGCACCCAGTTGTTTTTGCATTTGGCATCCAGCTTAAGCTTCGCCAAAACCAGCGAGCAAATGTATGTTAGCCCCCCAACACTGACCCGGGTGATCCAACGCTTGGAGCAAGAGCTTCATACCCAGCTATTTATCCGCGATAAGCGCTCGGTCCGCCTGACACCGGAAGGCCGGCGGGTGCAGCAATTTGCTACCTTATGGCTGGACGAATGGCATCAGTTGCAATTGGACCTTGCGCTGAGCAGCGCGGAATTGGTTGGCGAAATCAAACTATTTTGCACCGTGACAGCAAGCTACAGTCACCTGCCCGCCATTTTGGATAAGTTCCGTGTGCTGTGCCCGAAAGCCGATATCACACTCACCACCGGCGATGCTGCACTAGCGGTAGAAAAGGTCCGCGCCGGAGAAGTCGACATTGCACTGGCCGCCCGGCCAGAGCAATTGCCATCGAACATGGCTTTTCACAGCATTTGTCGGCTGCCAGTAAGCCTGATTGCTCCCGCCCTGCCCGGTAAAGTCAGAGAGGCACTGGCACAGCAGCCGCTGAACTGGTCGGGCATTCCGATTATTCAGCCTGAAAGAGGGCCCGCACGCAGTCGTTTTGATCGCTGGCTGACCGAGAGCGGCATTCGGCCTTGGGTGGTGGCGAAAGTCGATGGCCATGAGGCCATGGTCAGTATGGTGGCACTGGGCACCGGCATTGCTTTGGTACCCGATGTGGTTGTGCAGCACAGTCCAGTGAAAG
The DNA here is from genome assembly GCA_020831935.1 of Alkalimonas sp. Taxonomy (GTDB): domain Bacteria; phylum Pseudomonadota; class Gammaproteobacteria; order Enterobacterales; family Alteromonadaceae; genus Alkalimonas. The sequence continues at coordinate 6,759 of JAFIFR010000094.1, read as the reverse complement.
ATCGTGTCAAACCGCTTCGGATATGTTATAATTTCACCGATTTTGATTTGGGGATTTGCCTGCTACGCAAGCGCAATGAAGAGCCGTTGCTCAAAGCCTTCTGGCAAGTGGCCACCAGGTAGGACCAGATTGTCAGTTAATTTGACAACAGTGGCAGCCATTTATAAATATTTCTTTTGTAAACAATGGCTAATATGTTGGTGTGAATTTTGCTTAAATTAGAACAGCCGTTTTACGATAAGGACTTTGTATGTTGAAGTTAGTCACCTTTGCCGCAACCTTTGTGGTTTTTTCCCTCAATGCAGCCACCACAGAAACCTGGGATTTCAGCGGCAACGGCAGCTGGAACTCCAGTGTCACTCTTCAGTCGGACCTGGGCAACTCTGCAACCCTGACAGCCTGGTCCTCCGCCGCCACCAATGGCACCGTTGCGCAATCAAATTTTTACCTGAACAGTTATGGTACCAATGTCAATGGACACGGTGTTGACAGCTTCAATGGCTCGCAATTTATTTTGCTCGAGTTTGATCGCGCGGTTGAGCTCGGCGCTTTGATGACCAGTTGGAATGAGTGGAATGGCAGCGCCGGACAGGCCTGGTTGTCAGTCGCAGGCTTTGACAGCAATCCTTTTGCTGGCACTCAAAATTGGTCCGACGTCGCGGCTCTGACCAGTGTGAAATCTGCTTACAGCAACTCTCAGTTAATTTCAGGCAATGCAAGCCAAGCCGGCGCAATGCGTCGTACCGACTTTTCCGATGCCGCTCAGGTTCAGGTCAGTGGTAACACTGTCGTTTCTGGCATTGCCAAAACCACCTGGCTGATTGGTGCTTACAACCATCACTTTAACCAAAGTTCGGACTTATTTTACAACAGAGATAAATTCAAATTCAGCTCGTTGACCACAGTATTCAATCAGCCGACCACCGATGTTGCGACACCTGCTTCTCTTGGCTTGCTGGCACTTGGTCTGTTGTTATTGCGCGGACGCCGTCGGCAAATTAAGCTATCTTAAAAGCTTTCGTATCTACATAAAGGGGCTTGGGCCCCTTTATTTTTATCTCAGCAAGTCCGTGATCTGTTATCAGTCTGTGAGGCTTACCATGAAGTTTGCTTTGTCCGCAGTAGTGTTGTTGTTGTCTACCTTGGTGCATGCCGATAAGCAATACAACTTTGAGACCGCCCTATCGCTGTTTCAACAGCAAGACTATGGCAGTGCCTTTATTCACTTACGGCACGTCCTTCATCAAGAGCCCGATCACTTACCAGCCAAACTATTACTCGGTGATATCTTTTTCCAACAAGGCCGTTTTTTTGAAGCCATTTATGTCTACGAGGAAGCGTTAACTGAAGGCGCCGACATCAATTTGATGCTGCCATCTTTGCTAACCAGCTATCAGGTTAGCCGACACTTTAATGCAATTTTACGGCTGGAAAACCAGGGTGGTATGCAGCCACAGCATCGATTTCAGTGGCTGCTAAGTGCTGCCGCTGTCCATGGCCGGGATGGTAACTTTGATCTGGCAGCAGAAAAGTTAACAACCGCAGCTGCAATCCCAAGGCAAGATCAGGTGCAATTGTTGAATGCCAAAGCCGCATTGCACTTGCAACAGCAAAACTTTGCTGAAGTAGAGTCGCTGCTGGCAATGGCCATGGACATGGATCCTAAGCGCGCAGATAGCTGGCGTTTAAAAGGGGACTTGTTAAGACAGCAGGATGACTTTCCTGCTGCAACAAAGGCTTACCAACAAGCCTGGCAGCTGGCACCGGATGACCCGGTCATAATGCGCTCCTTAAGTGCGGCTTTTATCGCCATGGCTCAGTTGGAAGAGGCTAAAAAGCTGCTGGACGCAATGCAGCAGCAAGGCATGCTGGATCCCTACATTCGTTTTTCTTCAGCTTTCCTGGCTGCCATGTTGCGTCAGGACGCAACAGCCCTAACCAGTTTACAGAGCTTGCATGACGATCTTACTGCGTTGCCATCCTCGCACTTTGACGATCAATCGGAACAACTGTTTCTACGTGCCTCAGCTGGCTACCTGCTGGGCAACACCGAGCAAGCACTGCGTGATTTTGAAAGCTATTTGCAGCTGGCACCCAAGGATTTAACGGCTCTGGGTATGGCTGCTGATATTTACCGCCGCCACCGGCCAAGGGCTCAGACCCTACGCTTTCTGGAGCAACACCCAGCCAGTGTGCAGCGGTCACCGCAACTGTTGGCTTTACAGATCCAGCTCATGCAGCAGCTAGGGCGCAATGAGGCCGCCGATCAATTGCTGACCCAAGCGCGCGGTCAATACCCTGGTCATGAAGCCTTAATACTGCTGGAGAGCCAGCGTATTGCCAGGCAACAAGGCGCGGCTTCTGCCAGCGCTTTTTTGGGGCAGATGGTATCGACAGCATCTGCTCCGGTCCTGCTGCAACAGACCTTATTGATGTTGGAGCAACAGGATCTTGAAGCAGCCAACGAACTAAGCTCAGAGCTGCTGAAAGTGGAGCCCAGTGCCGATAACCTAAGTCTGCTGGCAGCTATCCGGTTGAAGTCTGGCCAGTGGCAGGATACTCAGCACTTGCTAAACCAACTCTTCGGAAAACAGCCTGAACATTTTGCCGGTCGCTTGACTCAGGCCAACCTGTATTTCCAGCAACAGGATTTTGAGCAAGCGGAAGCTCTGCTGCAAACCATGCTGCAGCAACAATCCCGTCATCTAAAAACCACCACTCTTTTGGCTGCCACAGAGCTCCAATTGGGTAAAGCGGATAGCGCTGAATCACGCCTTAATGAATTACTGAACCGTCAGTACTTTCGCCCCGCAGCAGAGTTGCTGTCACAACATTACCTGAGCCAGCGGCAGTATGAAGCAGCCCTTGCCATTGTGCAGCGGGCACTTCGCCAGGAGTTTATGGCACCAGATTGGCTGTTGTTGCAAGCTGAAATCCAAACCCGGCTCAATCAGCCCAACCGAGCCAACCAAACCCTTGGCAACCTTGCGAAACAGACCGGTTTAACCGCCGACATCTGGTACCAAATCGGCCAACGCTACCTGGCTCTGAACCAGCCAACAGAAGCTAAAGCGGTATTCCGGCAGCTGGGTGCAACGCATCCGGACGTGCTGCTCTATCAGTTGGAGCTGGTCAAGGTTTTGCTGCAGCAAGACCAACTGGATACAGCCCAAGCCTACCTGACTGAGCTATCCCGTCAATTTGAACATTCCCCCGACATTTTGCGTTTGCAGGCAAGCATCGCTCAACGCCAGGGTACTTTAATTGATGCGGCAAAGTTGTTAGAGCAAGCCATCACCCTTGATCCAAACTATCGCCGGGCCTGGGCCGAGCTCTATGAACTTGCTCGGGATGATGCACTGGCGGCTCAGTTTAGTAGCTTGGCGGAGCGACAGCTGAACAAAGCAGCGGATAATTTTTGGCTACGCCGTCTCTATGCCGAGCATGCAATGAATCATGCTGATCACTCAACCGCTGCCAGCTTGTACCAGCAACTGCTTGAGCAGGGTCATTATCAACAGGATCCAGCCTTACTGAATAACCTGGCTATAGCCATACTTGCGGAAAGACCCGACCAAGCAAGGGTGTTTGCCCAGCAAGCGGTCTCCATCACGCCAATGCATCCTGGCCGGCTGACCACCTACGCGTCGACGCTGATTGAATCACAAGAGTACGAAACAGCACTGCCGCTGTTACGACGTGCCCACAGCCTCGATAGCGGCAATGTTGAAGTGTTGTATCTCACTGCAGTCTGCTTGCTTGGTCTGGAACGACAGGAAGAAGCCATTCGGCTATTGCGTCAGCTTAGTGCAAATGACGACCACCCGGGATTGGCCGACCGCGCCCAAAAACGCTTGTCGGCTTTGGCGCAGTGACCATCACTTGATAACGGTAAGATGACCTTTCTTTTTGGCGGGAGTTTTGCTTTCCGGCTCTGACTTGCTGTCAGCCTTAGCAGGTGCTGCAGGTTCCAAACTAGGCTCCTGCTCAAAACCCTCATCGTCCTCCAGGGTAAAGACGGTACCAGCACCATTTTCCTTGGCGTAAATTGCCAGCACGGCTCTCACCGGTACCTGCAACGCAAAGGGGTGACCGCCAAAGCGGGCGCTGCAACTGATCACCTCATTGCCCATTTGCATTTGCGCAACAGCGGACGGTGCCAGATTCAGCACGATTTGACCATTCTGCACAAACTGCTGTGGTACCCGGGTCTCCGGGTATTCAGCATCCACGACCAGGTAAGGCGTGCAGTCGTTGTCCACTATCCACTCGTAAAAAGCGCGCAGCAGGTAGGGTCGGTTCGGTGTCATTTCAGACTCCTTTAGCGCGCCGGTACTCGCGCTCGGCATCCGTCAAAGACGCCAGGAACGAATCGCGATCAAACAGCCGTCCCATGTAGTTCAGCAAGGTTTTACTGCCAGGGCCGGATAGCTCAATGCCAAGCTTGGGCAAACGCCACAGCAATGCCGCCATGTAGCAGTCGACCAGCCCAAACTCTTCACTCATAAAGAATGGGGCTTCATCAAACAGCGGGGCAACGGCCAGCAAACCTTCCGTCAAATCCTGACGGGCTTGTTCGGCATCCTCAGCATGGTTCAGGATCTTCTCGGCCAGTGCGTACCAGTCTTTTTCAATCCGGTACATCATCAAGCGAGCCTGACCACGGGCAACCGGGTACACCGGCATCAAGGGTGGGTGTGGAAAGCGTTCATCCAGGTACTCAATGATGATCTGAGCCTGGTAAAGCGACAATTCCCGGTCCAGCAGGGTTGGCAGACTGCCATAAGGATTCACTTCATACAGCTCCTCAGGCAGGTTGTCCTGAGTGACCTGGAGAATATCAACACTGACGCCTTTCTCTGCCAGTACGATGCGTACCTGATGACTGTACATGTCATCAGCAGCAGAAAACAGTGTCATCACAGGGCGTTTGTTGGCTGAAATCGCCATGCATTCCTCCGGTTTACAATAAACAGCAAAGGGGCCATCAGGCCCCTGTTATCAAAATAGAATCCGAATCAGATGCTTACTTAACATCTTTCCAGTATTCTTTCTTCAGCAGGTAAGCGAGTACAAAAAAGATGGCCAGGAAGATTAAGACCTTAACGCCCAGGCGCTCAGACTCCAACCGATAGGGCTCTCCGACATACACCAGATAGTTCACCAGATCGGCTACAGCACGGTTGTATTCTTCTTCGCTTAACTCACCTGAGCCATCGGTGCGAATGCCAACATAGACTTCGGTTGGCTGACCATCAACCAGACGTGTCTCATAGGCCTTGTAGGGCACACCTTGCAATTCCTGCAACACATGCGGCATACCTACCATCGGGAAAACATCGTTGTCGACCCCGAATGGACGGCTGTCATCCTTGTAGAAGGACTTCAGGAAGGTGTAGATCCAGTTCGGACCACGCACCCGGGCCACGTTGGTCAAGTCTGGGATGGCATCACCAAACCATTCGGCCGCATCGGCAGGATCCATCGCATTGGTGATGTGATCCCCGACCCGCTCGCCGGTGAACATCAGGTATTCCATACCCAGCTCTTCCGGGATATCCAGATCGCGGAAGCTGCGAGCATAGCGTTGGTATTGCATCTGGTGACAAGCCAGGCAGTAGTTCTGGAACAGCTTAAAGCCACGCTGCAACGACTCAGTATCCCGGATATCCACCGGAGCGCGCTCCAGTGGGATATTGGGGCCGGCCGCCAAAGCAACTGTCGAGGCCAACAAAGCCGCTGCTGCGATAATATGTTTCAACATCAGGTCAACCTCTCAGGCAATGGCTTGGTTTTTTCATTCTTGCTGTAGAACCACAACAGGATAAAGAAACCGAAGTAGGTGAATGAGAACAGCTGAGACAAAATTGTGTACAGCGGTGTTGCTGGCAGTACACCCAGGATCCCCAGCGCAACAAAGCTAACACAGAAGTTCACCAGATTCAGCTTGTGCAGGCCACAGCGGTAGCGGACAGAGCGCACCTTGCCGCGGTCGATCCATGGCAACAATGCCAGGGCCAGGATGGCCAGGAACATCGCCACAGCACCAAACAATGGATTCGGAACCGCGCGCAGAATGGCGTAGAAAGGCGTGAAGTACCAAACTGGTGCAATGTGCTCCGGAGTCTTCATTGGGTTTGCTGCTTCAAAGTTTGGTGGCTCCAGGAAGTAGCCGCCGCCTTCAGGCATAAAGAAGATCACGTAAGCGAACAGAAACAGGAAGCCTGCCAGACCCACCAGATCTTTCACCGTGTAGTAAGGGTGGAATGGAATGGAGTCAATAATGACTTTCTTACCACCTTTGGTGAAGTTGTCGTGGAACTCAAACTTACTGACGGCTTCTTCCGGTACAGTGCCGTCGTTATCGCGTTTGGTATCAATACCATCCGGGTTGTTCGAGCCCACTTCGTGCAGAGCCATGATGTGCAGGAACACCAAAATCACCAGCACCAGCGGCAATGCAATGACGTGCAGTGCAAAGAAGCGGTTTAAGGTGGCACCGGAAATAACGTAATCACCGCGGATCCAAAGCGTTAAGTCATCACCTATCACCGGGATAACCCCAAAGATGGAGATAATGACCTGGGCGCCCCAGAATGACATCTGGCCCCATGGTAGCATGTAGCCCATAAAGGCTTCAGCCATCAACACCAGGTAAATCAGCATGCCGAAAATCCACAGCAATTCCCGTGGCTTTTGGTAGGAGCCATACATCATGCCGCGCAGCATGTGCAGATAAACCACCACAAAAAACGCCGA
>JAFIFR010000093.1 GCA_020831935.1 Alkalimonas sp. | reverse complement strand
GTATCGGCCGCGATCAACTCAAAGTAATCGAAGAAATGTGCGATGGACATCACTGAAACCCCAAATGTGACTACCGAGCATTCCATCGCTCTGATTTATTGTTTGTTATCTGCACTGAGGCAGTGTCTTCAGCCAGTCTAATTCAATCCATTCTTGATTGAAAACTATTTTTTAACCCAACGGTTGCGATGTCTGCTTTTTTTACAGCCCCATCAGCCAGCACCATCACCGAAAAAATAAATCAACTAAAAACAGATACTTAAAAAAGTTCAAATTCTGGCACGGAAATGGCATTGATATTTGTAACTTCAGAAAATGATGCGAAGTTGCTTAAACAAGGAGCACAATATGAAAATTCGTACTTTATTAGTTGGCGCCGCTTTACTGGGCTTATCCAGTGCCGCTTATGCAGCCCCAATCACTGTCGGTGGTGTGACTTGGGATCCTACCTATGATGACTCGCCGTTTGCAATTGATTTCGGTGCAGGTCTGGATTTCCAACAGTTTTGGACAACTGCTGGCACTGAGACCATTGATGATACTTCAGCAGATTACAAGCGACTGACCGCAACTCAGATTGCAAACCCTACCACCCCGGGCGTTGGTGAGCTGGTTGGTCTTGGCCAATTCAAAAGCATCAATGGTTTGACCAACTTTGTTTGTGCTACCTGTTCATTGAACGTAGCGTTCGGTGGCCTGACTGTCGATGGCGCTGGCGAGTTTGACATCACCAACAGCTGGTTCCGTGTCTGGTCTTCTCCAAATGAAGCCCAACCTTTTAATGTGAATCGTTACAATGAAGCGCAGCAAGGTACTCTGTGGCTGGAAGGTGTTTTCGATTTCTTTGAATTACAGCAAGGAACATTCTTCAACGGTTCCAGTAACGCTTTCTTAAGCGTGACCGGTGGAGCTGCCTTTGCAAACTTCGACACCAATATGTTCAGCAATGATTTTGGCGATGGCGTGATTGAATCAGACCTTCAATTGACCGGTTCAGCCCAATTCAACGCTGGCAACCCATTCTCACAAGTGGGTACCCTGGATGTCAGAGGAAACTCCATCCCTGAGCCAGCAACTCTGGGTATCTTAGGCTTAGGCCTGTTAGGCTTGGGTGGCATGGCCCGCCGTAAAAAAGCATAATCGAAAGCCCTGCTTACAAAAACCTCCTGCAATGCAGGAGGTTTTTTTATGGCGGTTTAGTGGCTTTGTTCAGGGGTGTGGTTGTGATGGGCTGTGTTTGTTATGGATTGTAGCGACCCGGGCTAAGCAACTGATGCGGATCCAACGCCCTTTTCAGCCGGCCAACCAGTTGCCAAAAGGCGCTGTCTGTTGATAGCAAGCTTTGCTGCTGCTCGATATTGAGCCGGTACGGCACCCACCCCTGCTGCAACCCATAGGCCACCAAGGCCGCTAAACAGGCGTGTGCCTGCTCAACGGCTTCAGGATTGCTGGCATCAAAAATAATGGGGATGGTGCTATCCACGCAATCATGCCGTAAATTGGTAAAAGTGATCATCGGCTCGATACCGTATTGTGGGCAGATCCGACGAATGGTTTCGACAAAGTGCCACATTGCTTTGGTTTCCATGGGAATCAATGGCGCATACCACAGCAAGCCACAACCATCCCGCGCCGGGTTTAGCGGCTTTGCGGAGTCTGGTTGCCGCGATGGGTTTCGCCAGTAGGGTAACGGCAAGGCGACCTGATTGGGCTTGCCCAGCATAATCTCGATACCCGCTTGCATCGAGGCCAACATTCCCCGCTCTTTCGCCAGCCAGGAGGCCGGTAAATGCGGTAACAAGCGGCTCGCCATCCGAATCAAAGGGCCATTGGATAAAATAATTTTACAGCCCAACCCCTTACACAGTTGTTTCACTACCGCCTGAGCCGCTGCAACCACCTGGGGCTCACCATACAGCGATCCGACAACGGTCCAGGCCGGGATCTGAAAGTTCGTTGCAATCTTTTGCAGCTGCTCCTCGCTCATCACCTGATGCTGGCCAGGGCCATTGGGGTTTGGCGCCATCATGGCAGCCAGCCGGCGTTGATCCATCAGGTTGATGGAGCCTACGACCCCTTCCAGCCGCTGCAACAGCGTAAACACCAGCTGCTGCGCTTTGGCAAAATCCGTATCGCGCTTAAATTGCAGATAAAAGGCGCAAAAACCATTCGGTCTGGCTTTTAAACGTAGCGACAGGGAAGTAACAATGCCCAGGTTACTCTGGGTCCATAGCCCATCCAGATAAGGGCCGACCCCGTATTTGTAACTGTGATCGATTCTATCCTCGCCGGATTGATCCAGCTCTGCAATTGCCGAGCGAAATGGTGTGCCATCGGCAAGAAAGCCCCGGATACTGGCAACCGCACCAAAGTGATCGGTATAAGGCGTAATGCCATAGCCGCGCTCCAGCGCATTGGCGAGGATGCTGCAGCTTGGACCGGCCCCCGTCACCGGGACCATAAAATTCAATTGCTCGGCCTGCAAGAAATCCCACAGCTGTTGCTGCGTGACGCCTGGCTCAACCTCGAACAGCCCAAGCTCGGCATCGATAACCCGGATCTGGTTTAAAGCGGACAGGTCCAGCAAGACGGCACTCTGGCTGGGTGCCCGGCTGGAACCGTAGCCCCAATTATTGCCAGTACTGATGGGATGGATTGAAAAGTGCAGGTCACTTCCGGCCAGCTGATTTGCCAGCTGCAGCAAGGCTGAGATATCCGAGACCTGTCTGGCACAAACGACAATAGGCGCCTGATAGCGGATAGCTTCACAGTTTTGTCCATAGCGGTTCAGATCCTCGGGGCTCACCAAGACCTGCTCTGGTTGCAACAAAGCCAACAACTGCTTGCTGAGCGCTGATTTCTGTTTATCATTCATCGTGATTGTCCACTGAGGTTATCAGGCCAGCCGATCGAAGCAAGGTGTTGCCCGATAGAAAAACAGCGCTGCAACTTAAAGGCCTGTTGACCTGTGCTGTGGGTGCTTGCAGCTGCCTGGCTGGCCTTTTCCAAGGCAAATTAGTTGGTGCTGGCCTGCGGGTTCATGCTAAAGCCGTTGCTGTAGCCTTTATCCGGTGTTGGCTTTAAACCACCCGATTGGATCAGGTCTCGCTCTACCGACTCCAGCAGTTTTAAGTAGCCTGGACTCAGGTTTTCACGAAGTTGCCTTGCATCAATGTAAAAAGGGGCTCGTTTGCCATGAAACTCGATCAGTTTGCCAATTTGCTGAAATTGTATCCCGACAAAGGTCAGGCTTCGGGCCAAACGGGGTTCCATCATCACAAAACCATGGTAGCGCTTGGTCTGCATAGCCATAGCTGTTGCCGCTAAATAAAGACAAATGGCAATGTAAGGGAAACAACGCAGCTCAGTTTCTGAAAACGCCTGCTCATTAATGGCACCAGTGGCAGCACCTTTGAATTTATCAATGGAACGCTTACGAAAATTCTCCGGCACCGCCAGCCTGGATATTTCGCAGATAGAGTCGCGCGGAAAGTTTGCCGGAGACAGTTCCGGATGGTCAATGGCATGACTGCAAAACTGCTCGAGAGGCAGCAGCTCCTGCTCCGCATTGGACTGGATCAGCCGGACGGTTCCAGCAAGGCTCTTAGAGCCCAGGTGGCGGACAAAACAGTGGATGGACCGGTTATCAAATTCGTCGTGCTCTTCATGACTCTCTTTGATATCCTCAAAGTTCAACTCTTCGCAATAGACTTGATGACGTAAGTGATAGACCTCATGCCGCAGCTCTTCGGTGTTGGCGATTTGCGGCCGCAAGTATTGTGAGAAGTGTCGGGAAATAACCTTAGCGTCATTGCTGGCTAAGGAGGTCATCGCGCGTTTTACCACGCCACCAATGATGGGTTTATCGGCAAGGCTTTTGAGTTTTTTCATGGTCCGTCATTACTGCATCGCGTTAAGTCAGGGTTCATCCTAGTATGGCTTGAGTTTACTGCCGAAGCCAGTTTAATTTTTTCGGAATCACATCCATCGACGTCTCGTAACCCAGGCGCAATAAATGCAGTTTGGCTTCGAGCGACAAACTAAAATCCACAGAGGACACATCGCCGGTATTGATGAGGATGGTGTTGTGCCAATACTCGGCGTGAACGTATTCTCTGGATACAGCATTCATAAAGGTCTGGATCAGCATATTGATGTAAGACACCAGCGGAAAGAGCCGGTTTTTACGAACAGGCTTCTCTTCTGAATCACTTTTTAGCCGGAAGCACACCGCAGGAATATGGCGGCCAGACCAGTCTTTGTGCAATGCATCCTCCGATAAAATCACACCATCGGCCATCACGTGACTGCGAAAGCTCTTGAATGAGAACAACAAGGGAATGGACATCGAATAGCGAATGGCTTGCGAGACTTTTACAGCAGGCGTCAGGGCTTTATTAAAAACCACCGGGCCACCGCCATTGATATCGGTAGCCAGCACATGCAAATCAAGCTCTAGATCGGCGAAGGTTTTCCCTTCCAGTTTGTCATCCAGCCACTGCTCGAACCGATTGCCATCGGACAAACCGCCGGTGCGTAATAACGACCAAAAGGAGATTTCTTTAAATTGCTTGAAATCCGTATCCATTGCCAGCACTTTGATGGCATCCAGGCTCCAGCCAGCTGCATACAAGGCCGCCACAATGCTCCCCCCGGATACGCCAACCAGATGATTAAAATGCAGCCGCATTTCCTTTAGGGCCATCAAAATGCCAATATAACAGCAGAGCCGGGTACCTCCGCCGGAAAAAATTGGCACAATTTCACGTTCCAGGGGTTGGACTAACATCGCTGTATCCTTGTAAAAATAGCCCTGAGCAACCGGCAATGGAGTGAATCATTTTTGCAAAGCTGACACAATACGATACACTCACTTGTGTTGAACGCTTAGCGTTTCGATCAAAGTTTAGACCAAGGATGATGAAAATGCGTTTGCTAATCGCGTGGTTGCTGTTTTTTTTCGGCTCGGTACAGGCCACTGAGCTGGTGGAACTGATCCCTCAGGTCAAGCCTTCCGTCGTGGGCATCGCCATTCACAACCCGACAGCCTCGCCCCGCTTGCAGTTCATTGGCACGGGCTTTGTGGTGGGCAACGGCAAACAAGTCGTGACCAATTACCATGTGATAGGCCGTGCTTTGGATGAGTCCAGGCGTGAACAGTACGTCGTGGTTTCAGGCTCTGCCCGTGACATCACCATTCACCCGATGACCGGAAGGCGAAACGCGCCTCAGTATGACCTGGCCATCATGGAAATAGAGCAGGCATTGCCGGCGCTTCAGCTAGCGGGGAAAGACTATTACCCGGAAGGCAGCCGCATTGCTTTTACCGGCTTTCCCATATCCAATGTGTTGGGTTTGTACCCTGCAACCCACCAGGGAATCATTGCGGCCATCACCCCTATTGCGATCCCGGTCGATAATTCCAGAGATTTGCACATTCAGGCATTGCGCCAACTGCGCGAGCCTTATTTAATTTATCAACTGGATGCAACCGCCTACCCTGGCAACAGTGGCAGCCCTCTGATCCATCAAGCCAGCGGTCAGGTCATTGGCGTCATCAATATGGTGCATGTTAAAAGTACCCGAGAGGCAGTGCTCAGCGATCCCAGCGGGATTAGCTATGCCATTCCGGTTCGTTATGTGCACCAGTTGCTGCAAACCCCTTAAGCCCGGTTTAGCGCATGCTGTCGTTCTGGAACCAGTTGGCATTGGATAAAATCGGTTTTGCCCTGGCGGCCGTGGGTTACCTGTTTTTCTTTGCCTTATTAATCACGGTAAAAGCACGCAACGTGCCCAGAAGCTTGCTGCTGGGCTACGTCTTGCTGACCGTGATTTGGGCCTGCCTGTATGCCTGGCAGCCTGCTGCCGCTTACCAAAGCCAGTGGTCCCTCTTGCTGGAGAACAGCCGCTTACTGTCACTGATCCTGTTTTTGTACGCAGCGTTGCACAGCCAGCAACAATCACTCTGGTTGTTTGTTCAACGCAAAGAAGTCTGGGCCACCCTGCTGGCCCTTTCTGTCTGGACCCTGCTGGCATCCATTCAGTGGATCCCAATCCATCTGTTGCTCAGCGGTCAACTGATCATCTGCATTTTTATTCTGGCCTTAATCGAAGCGCTGTATCGTCGTTCGGACACAGCACGTTGGCAGTTCAAACCTTTGATCGTTGCCCTGAGCATTATGGTGCTGTTTGATTTTGTGCTGCTGGCAGAGGCCAGTCTGTTTCGCCGGGTAGATACCCAGCTTTGGTCGGCTCGTAGTTTTATTCAACTGCTGATGCTGCCGATGCTGGTGATTGCCATTCGACGCATCAAAGCCTGGAATATTCGTGTCTATATCTCCAGGGATATCGTGCTGCAAAGCTCGCTGGTACTGGCTGCTGGCCTGTATCTGAGTTTGTTGGCGCTGGCTGGTTTCTACATTCGTTTCAGTGGTGGCACCTGGTCGGAGTTACTGCAAGCGACCTTCATCGTGCTTGGCTTCGCCATTCTGGCAGCATTGTTGCTGTCCGATACCATGCGACGTAAATTTAAAGTCTTTATTGAAAAACACTTTTTTGAAAACACCTTTGATTACCGGGCAAAATGGCTTGAGTTAACCCACCGGCTACGACAAATAGACGTCAATCACGACGATGTGCATCAGGAAGCCCTTGCCAGTTGGCTGCAAGCCATTGGCTACCATAGGGGGGTGTTGTTGCGAACCCAACCGCAGATCCGGGTGTTGGCTCGAATCAACCGCCCCGAATTAACAGACGCTGAGCGAATCATCGCAGAGCAATATATGACGCAGCAGCAACTGAAGAGCTGGATTGTCGATTTAAAACAGTCGAAGGATCCATTCGTTGCGCAACTGGCATTGCCGCCGCAAGCCTGCCATGCTCAGCTTATTATCCCCATCCAGGCAAAAGACGGACTCTGGGGGCTTTGTATGCTCGATACCGAGCCGGCCCTGCAACTAAAACTGAACTGGGAGTTACGGGATTACCTGTTGGCAGTCACCGAGCAAATCGCCAGTTATCTGTTCCTGATGGAGGCCAGCAACAAACTGATGGAAAACGCGCAGTTTGCTGCCTTCAGTCGAATGTCGGCCTTTGTGGTGCATGATCTAAAAAATATTACGGCCCAATTGGGCTTGTTGCTGAAAAATGCAGAGCGTCATCAATCAAACCCTGAATTTGTGGCCGATGCCTTTGACACCATAGCCTCCAGCAAGCGGCGAATGGATAAAATGCTGGCCCAACTGATGGATAAAGAGCGGCACGATGAGCAAGAATCCAGATTTCAGCTTGGTCCTTTGATTGAGCAACTGATTGAAAGTCGCTGTCAGGGCCAACAGCCACTCCCCCAGCTGCACGTTGAACAGGACAGCCAGTTGTCGCTGGATAAAGAGCGCTTTGCCAATGTGCTGTTTCATCTGATTGATAATGCCCAGCACGCGACGCCTGATGATGGCCACATCAGGCTGATACTCAAACGAGACAAGGATTGGGTGGAGCTCAGCATTCAGGACAGTGGCTGCGGCATGAGTGACGACTTTATCGCGACCCGGCTTTTTAAGCCATTTGACTCCACCAAAGGCAATGCTGGAATGGGAATTGGTGCTTACGATGCCCAGATTTTTGTGGAGCAATGTGGCGGCCAGCTTCGGGTGCAAAGCAAGGAAGGTGAAGGGACTACCTTTACCGTGCGACTTCCTTTAAACTAGTACAGGGTTATGACAAGGATTGTGACATGAAGACACTGTTAATCGTAGAAGATGATCTCGGTATTCAAAAACAACTAAAATGGAGTTTACCCGATTACGAACTCGTCTTTGCCGAAGACCGTAGCTCTGCTCTGACTCAGGTTCGTCGTTACGAGCCAGCTGTGGTGACGTTGGATCTTGGCTTGCCGCCGGATCCAAGCAATGCTTCTGAAGGCTTAGCCTGCCTCACCGACATTCTGGCCATCCACCCCGATTGCAAAGTGATTATCATCACCGGCAATACCGACAAAGAGCATGCGCTTAAAGCGGTCAGCCTGGGGGCTTACGATTACTACCAAAAGCCGATTGAACCAGAAGTGCTGAGCGTGATTCTGGCCAGAGCGTTTAAACTCAGTGCATTGGAGCAGGAAAACCGTTACCTGCGCCACTCCGGGCTGCACCAACAGGACATCATTGGCAACAGCGACTCGATTTTAAAAGCGTGTCGCATGGTTGAAAAAATTGCCCCGACCGAAATTACCACCTTACTGCAAGGTGAAAGTGGCACCGGCAAAGAGGTTTTTGCCCGCAGTATCCACAAACAAAGCCCCAGAGCCGACAAACCCTTCGTGGCCATTAACTGTGCTTCTATTCCGGAAACCTTGCTGGAAAGTGAGCTCTTTGGCTATGAAAAAGGTGCCTTTACCGGTGCCAATAAAACCACCCTGGGTAAAATTGAGTGTGCCAACGGCGGTACCTTGCTGCTGGATGAAATTGGCGATATGCCGCTCAGCCTGCAAGCCAAAATGTTGCGTTTTTTGCAAGAGCGCGTCATCGAACGATTGGGCGGCCGTCAGGTGATTGAAGTGGATGTGCGGGTGATTTGTGCCACCCACCGCAATCTTTCTGAAATGGTTGCAGAGCAAAGCTTTCGTGAAGACTTGTACTACCGTGTTAGCGAAATGACGCTCTTTATTCCGCCACTGCGGGACCGTGGTCAGGATGTGCTCATTATCGCCAAGGCGCTGCTGCATAAGTTTAACCAGGAGTTTAAGACCCAGGTACATGCCTTTTCTGAGGACGCGATTCAGGCTTTGTTGCAGCATCGCTGGCCGGGCAATATTCGTGAGCTGCAAAACAAGCTCAAATCTGCTGTTATCTTGGCGGATAGCAAACAAATCACCGCCGATGATCTAGGTTTGAGCAGCTCCGGCGAGCACAGTGCGCCCAGAACCTTACGCAAAGTGCGTGAAGATGCAGAAAGTCAGGCCATTCGTGAAGCCTATGCGCTAAGCAATGGCAATCTGTCAAAAACAGCGGACTTGCTGGGCATTACCAGACCTACCCTTTACTCGCTGATTGATAAATACCGCTTGATTGAACTACGGAACAGCGAACCGGCCAATTCCTAGTGACTCAGCGTCACCAATATCCATCAACCAGAGCGGCTTAACGGCGCTCTGGCTCAAAGTAACTTTTCCCCAGCACCGCCATCA
>JAFIFR010000092.1 GCA_020831935.1 Alkalimonas sp. | reverse complement strand
CCAAATGGGATCTGGAGTAGTGCCTGCCACACTTGCTGCTGAAACGCAGTGCCTGCTGGTACCAATGGGAGGTTAAAGGCTTGCAAAGTGCCGGTAAAGTAGCCTTCCAACTGCTTTGCGGCGGCGGTAAGCAGGGCGGTCGTTGGCTCCTTCAATGCAGTGTCACCCGGCAACAGCCGGACGGCGCTGATCCCTGCTGGGGTGGCTTGAATGGAGACTGGACCACAAGGGCCTTGGATGATGCATTCAGTCACGGGGTTGTCCTCTCTTTGCGGGTGCTGCCTGAAACCAGAGCTGTAATGTGGCATAACTCCGCCAGGGAGCCAACTGCTGGTGGCTGATGCTGTCATCGTGTTGTTGCAGGGCTTTCTGGATGCCCAAATCGCCACCAAGCCAAATATCACTGTCTTGCAAGCCGCGCAGACTGGCGTAGTGGCAGGTCCAGGGCCCTATGCCTTTGATGGCTAACCAGTGCTCTGGGCTGGCATCGGGTTGCTTGAACATCAGGCGGGCAAAATCACGCAGGGTTTGGCGCCGGGCCTGAGGCAACTTCAGCATCTGCAGATCACTGTCAGCGATCGTGGCTGGGGTTGGAAACAAGCGCTTTTCCGGTTGCTGCGGTAATGGCTCGCCTAGCGCTGCTACCAAACGATTTAGTTGGGTTCTGGCAGCAGCAACACTGATTTGCTGGCCTAAAATGGCCCGAATCCCGGCCTCCCACACGCTCCAGACACCAGGGATACGCAGACCGCTGATCAGGTGTTGTTGAAACCAGGGGTGCTGACGTAGCTGTTGTTCAATCCGATGGCAGTCAGCATCCAGATCCAGTACCCGTCGAATATGTCGAACCAATGACCAGATTTCGGTTGCTGCCTGGTAGTGCAATTGAAGCCGTAACTGGTTGTCAGTACTGGGCTCAATATAAAAACTGCCGCTGTGTCCTTGCCACTCAAAACTGCGGCCATACCCTGTGGCCGTGCACCATTCTACTTTGTCCAGCGCCCGGGCTTGCCAAAACTCCAGTAAAGATGGCCAGGCCAGAGGCGGGCGGTAACTGAGTTCCAGCGTCAATAAACCATCTGAGGCTGGCACAGTGCTGCGTCTTATCTGGCTGGGGTTTAGTTGCAACTGTTTGACAAAGGCATCATTAAAGCGGCGAATACTTTGAAAGCCAGCCATGACCGCAATGTGTTGGATCGGAAGCGGGGTTTCGTGCAGCAGTTTTTTGGCGAACAGTACTTGCTGATTAAGCGCATATTGCTTTGGAGCAATCCCCAGATGTTGTTGAAACAAGCGGCGTAAGTAGCGCTCGCTGATGCCAAGCCGGTCTGCCAATTGTGCCTGATTGCTGTGCTGCAAGGCGCCTTGATCAATTAAACGCAGTGCCCGCTGCAAGCTGGTTTTGCTGCCTAGCCAGGCCGGAGAACCAGGAGCGCTGTCTGGCCGACAGCGCAGGCAGGGGCGATAACCGGCTGCACTGGCGGCAGCTGCTGTGCCAAAGTACTCAACATTGCTTTCCAGTGGCGTTTTCGCCGGGCAAATCGAACGGCAAAAAATACCGGTGGATTTTACCGCGGTAAAAAAAGCACCATCAAAGCGTGGATCACGGCTTAGACGGGCTTGTTGGCAAACATCAGCACTTAGCATTGCAGGCACCAGGGTGTAGTGTAAAAATTGCAGTATACCAACTTATCAGGCTGACACTGGCCGGATCCGGCACTGAATAAAAAAGCCCCGGGAAAAACCCGGGGCTTCAGTCATACTGCTATTGCTTACTAGATACGGTAGTTAATGCCGAGGAAGATAGAGCGTCCGCGGGCACTGACCGGATAAGCGTAGTTGGTGATAAAGGGCTCTTCATTGGTCAGGTTGTTGACACCGCCATAGAACATCAATTCAGCGCTGTACTGATAACTGGCATTGATGTTGTGCACCAGGGTTGATGGCATCATGACCACATCGCCGTACAAGGATTGATAGGTGTCTTTGCGGGCAAAACGCAGCAGTTGACGACCATGGTACTGAGAACGCCAGCTGACCTTTAGATCCTGATAGCTCCAACCCAGACTGAAGTTCCCAGCCAGTTTCGGATTGCGGTTTTCTTCCAGCCGGTTATCCACATCCTCCAGATTGAGCGGGTTGGTAAAGTCATTCAGTTTGGACATCCGGGTGCCGGCGACACGGGCATTAAAATCGTGATCTCCGACTGAAAAGTCGTAGCCCACACTGAAGTCGTAGCCTGCTGCTTCGCGCTTGGCGAAGTTGATGTCGGTTGATTTCATAAAGTTAAAACCACCGAAGAACAGCGAGTTTGGATCGGAGTTTCGCGTCAGCAAGTCGCAGAACTGAGCATTTAAGCCACTGCCGGTAAAGCAGCCATCGGCAATGTTCTGACCGCTGACGGCGTTGATGGCATCTTTTAAATTAATACGCCAGTAGTCCAGACTCATGTTAAAGCCCGGCAAAAAATCGGGTGTGTAGACGAAGCCAACCGTAAGGGTTTCTGCCGTTTCTTCCTGCAAATCGGGGTTGCCGCCGACCACACCACCAAAAGCCGCGGTGAGTGGATCGGCAAAGCTGTAGTTGCCATCGGCATCAAAGGGGTCTAAGCCAATGGTGCTAAAGAAAGCCACACAGTTGGCCTGGGTGTTGTTGGCCCGCTCTGGGTCATCAGCCCGGATGGCATTGATTTGCGCGGCATCACAGGGATCCGCCGGACGGAAGGTTGTACCGGTTTCAGGTCCGAATAGCTCGGTAATGTTCGGTGCCCGCACGGCTTCGGAGTAGCTGGTGCGTATTCTCAGATCCTGCACTGGCGCCCACAACAGGTTGGCCCGCCAGGTGGTGGTGTTGCCGATGGTGGAGTAATCTGAAATACGCGCCGCTAAGTCCAGTGTCAGTTCATCGGCCAGGGGCGCATCGAACAGCAAGGGAATTGATATTTCCGCAAAAGCTTCATACACATGGTAGTTGCCGCGCTCGTTACGGACGATGGTCTCCGGCCGGAACGTCAGGCTGGCATTGCTGGAGACATCGGCGACATTGGTGCCAGCTGGAAATGGTGCGCCGGCTGGAATAATACCGCGGCGCCACTCATCGAACTCGGCTTTGGAGGTTTCCCGTCGGTACTCGACACCGGCAGCGAAGGCAATGGCACCGCCTGGCAACTCAAAGTAATCGCCAAAATCACCGGCCAGTGAGGCGCTTAACACCGTTTGATCCAGCGTGATTTTGCTGTCGTTGGTGCGGGTAACCCAATCCAGAGCTTCTTGGGTTACTCCTGTACGGCCAGCCCAGATATTGAGTGGCACACAGCTGCCATCACCCGGAGTAAAGGTAAAGTAACCGGCATCGTAGGTTGGAATATTAAAAGGCGTATCGCCCGGCGGTGTGGTTGGGTCCAGATTAACCCGGCAATCCGGCTGCCCGGTTGCAGGGTTGGTCACTGCATCGATAGCAGAAAAGAAACGGTCCACAATGACCTGGTGGGTGGACTCGCTTTTGCGGGTAAACTGACCATAGACAGCACTGGCATCCCAGCTCCACCCATTGTCCAGAAAACCATCAATGCTAACCACACCGCGCACGGTTTCGCGCTTGTTGGTGATCATTGCATCGCCCAGACCTATCGGGTCGATGGTTAAGCTGACACCACCGGTTTGCTCGGCGATGGGACGAATAAACTCCGGTAAAAATGGGTTGTCCGGAGCGCCCAGCAATAAATCCCAAAAGGAGGTGGGGTGATTGGTGTTTTTGGCTTCCTGACGGGTGTACTTAAGCTCACCGCGCAGCACAATATCCGACGTCAGATCGTAACTGCCCAACAGGTTAATGGCAATGCGCTCTTCCGGGATCAGCAGGTAGCTGCTGTCTTGCTGGATGGTATCAAAGGAGTCGCCGCCAAAGCCCTGGGTTGGGCTGGCCACCAAACCGTCCTGAACCGGGCGGTAGGTCCCGTCAGGTAAAATAGTCCAACAGCCACCCAAAGCGCCGAAAGCGCCGGGCGCAAAGGAAGAGGTCCAGCCGGTAAAGGAATCCAGACAGTCTGGCACACCATTGCCATCCAAATCGATAGGGGTAAACTCATCGAAGCCAGCAAAAGTAAAGCCATTACCCGGAGCAATCAAACCATAGCCGGAGGTAAAGGGAAAGGTGCGTCCGGGCAATATTGCCCGCTGCGGTGCATTGGCGGCCCGGTCAATCAGTGCCATCTCGGCGGCAGTCAGGCTAGGACGACTGCCGAAGGTTGCTTCATAGTTATTCAAAAAGGCTTCAGCTGAGCCAGGAATGTTCAAACCATAGCCAGGGCGCCCCTGGGATGGATTGTAAAAGGCATGAAAGTGTGGGGTCTCAGCCGATGTTAAATCACCAATTTGGAAGCGGCGGTCCGGGTTCACCCAGTCACGGCCTGAGCCGACAAAGACGCCGTTGCGGCGTTCATTGGCACGCAAGCCTTTGTCTTTGCCATACGAGACATTGATGGCAAAATTACCGCGGTTATCGGCAAAGTTGGTGCCCCAGGTGCCATCCAGGGTGTATTGCTGGGCATCGCCCTCATCGGCCGCACTGACCTGGGCATCAAACTCAAAGCCCTCAAAGTCATCACGCAGAATAAAGTTCACGACGCCAGTCACCGCATCGGCACCGTACACAGCGGAGGCGCCCCCTGTCAGTACTTCAACCCGGCGGATAAGGCTCATCGGGATGCTACCGACATCCACGGCTGAGGATCCTTGAGTCCCGCCGACATGACGCTTGCCATTCACCAACACCAGGGTACGGTTTGCGCCCATACTGCGCAGGTTCAGTACATTGGTGCCTGCAGCAAAGCCACTTTCGTTGGCCATTGAGCTGGTGGTGGAGGAAAACAGCGCTGGTATGTCATTCACCACATCGGCGATGGAAAACTCACCCGACATCCGGATTTCTTCTTCACTGATGGACTGCACCGGGGAGGGAGAGGCCAAATTGGCATCCCGGGCAATCCGTGAGCCAGTGACAAAGATCCGTTCGACATTGTCGGTCTCTTCGGCTGCGGCTTCGTTTTGTTCAGCCAGTAGCATTGGGCTGGCAAAAAGGGTGGATAGCGCAATTGCAATTATCGATTTTTGGTACGAGTCAACGCTTTTCGTCTTCATTTTTGCTCCATTTATCGCATGGGTTCTTTTAAGAGCATGGCAAAATCTATGCCGTTGACAAGTTTTTTTATGCACCAAATTGCCGTTATTAACGTCATGTTTTGCATATTTATTCGATTTAGTGTGGTTTTTTGCTTGTTTATCTTAGTGTCAAGTGAGTCTATGCACTTAAATTGAGCGAGGGGTCTGTCTGTTTATTTATAAAAAGCAATTGGTTAAGTTACGGTATCCCTAAATTAGTACCAATTGCACAAAAAAGGGGAGTGCATCGCAGGAAATAGCTATGCACTTCGAAAAGAAAAGCCAGATTTAACTTTTTATATTTCCAGCCATTACCTTGTTTACATTGCATCTAATTTAAACAACCAAATCGATTTGCTGGACCAAGCCTACCTGTTGCCGAGTGTCGATAAAGACACTGCTGCGTTGCAACATGCCAGCCAGTTGGTCACTGCCCTCAAAAAACAGCGGCATTCTGGTGGGGACCGATTGCACCGAGATAGCTCCTAACTCGGCATCAGCCATGCTGAGCTGCATGCCATCAGGACGCCATAAATAGAGGTCCTGCCAGATGGCATCTTGCGCATCGATAAAACCATTGCGATCCAGGTCGTAAGCGGCAAGTTCTGCAAAACCTTCACCAGTGCGGGGACCAAACAATTCAGCACCGGACTCAATCCGGCCATTCCCCGTTCTGTCCAGGCCCAAATAAAACTGCTGTGCTGCCAGGTTGGGCAGTTGCACCGGCACCCCGGTATTGAATAGATCAAAGCTGTAGCTATCGCCGGTCAGTTGAGCCGGCATGCCATTGAGGCTGATCACGATAGGATCCTGCAACTCACTGGCAAGCAGAGTCTGGCTGCTGATGGAAGCCCAGCTGTATTCCATTTGAAATGAAAAGTCCCAACTGACTTGCTGACCGTTCGCCAATTGGGCTGTGCCAGTAAAGCTGGCGGAAACAGCTTGATAGCCAAACTCCCATTCGGTAATGCGGAACAGCTCATCACTGCCTTCGGCTGGCTCTGTCGGTACGGCTTGAGGCTTGGCTGCCGTGGGGTTAAGCTGAAACAGCTCAATCTGGCGGTTGGCCAACTGCTCCAGAATACGCTTGACCATGCCCACTGTTTGATAGGCATTGAAGGTTTTCTCCTCCAGTGTTTGCGCTTCGTCCAATGCTTGATCGTCGCTCAGTTCCGTCGCTGCAGGCTCAATGCGATTGCGTTGCAGTGCCAACTGTGCTCGTTCGGCGGCTTGGGCAGGCAAAGCAGGATTCGCTGCCCGATGAACGGGGGCTTGGCTGCGTTGCTCCTGGCGACCCTGAAAGACTGCACTGATTTCCGTCGCCCGGAGTTGTTGCGTTGCTGTCATAAGTTCCATAACAGGCTCCGGCTGGGGATGAGATCTTGTTATCGACCCAATTAGAGATTTATTGAGTGTTTTTTAATCAATTTTGCGGTGTTCTATCGTATTTTCGGGGGGGAAGAGCCGATAGCGGTCTATTTTGTAAAAAACCACTGGTATAGTTTCTCAGTACTACCATGGGTAATGAGCTGACCATTGAAGCATGATGTCAAGGGGAAAGATGTGAAGCTACACAGAGCAACCGGTTGGAAGCAAGGGCTATTGTTGCTGTTATGGCCAGCGTCGCTGCTGTTTTTGGTTGGTTGTGAATCTGCGGAGCAAGGCGGTTCGGCCCCTGCTTCAGTGGAGGTCCGTGCCATTGCGGTGGCCGCCGCTGAAGTACAAAGCCGGGACTTATCGCGTCGCTTGTTGCTTTCTGCCACGGTACGACCGCGAGAAACTGTGCGGCTGTCAGCCCAAACCCGCGGTATTGTAAGGCAATTGCTGGTTGAAGAAGGCGATCGCGTCACAGCCGGCCAGTTACTGCTGAGTTTGGATCAAGCGGAGCAACGGGCTGAACTGGCCCGGGCAGAGGCGTTGCTGGAACAAGCGCGGTTGGCGTATCGTCGCCAGGCTGAGCTTTATCAGCGTGAACTGACCAGCTCCTCCGACTATCAGGCTCAGGCGGCGGCTTTACGGGTGGCTGAAAGCGAGTATCAATTGTGGCAAACCCGGGTGGCTTTTGGCACTGTACTGGCGCCGCGTGATGCGGTGGTTAGTAAACGCTGGGTTGAGCTTGGCGAGAGCATTCGTGAGCAGGATCCTTTGCTGGAGCTGACCGATGTATCGCAGTTGGTGCTGCATCTGGGCGTGTCTGAGCTCGATGTCGCTTATTTAACCCTGGGGCAGCACGTTGAGGTACGGCTGGATGCGATGCCTGATCGCACCATGACAGCGGAGATCCGGCGAATTTTCCCCACCGCAGAGCTCAGCAGCCGCTTTATTACGGTTGAAGTGGCTTTACCAACCGATGCCTGGCAACAAGGCGTTCGGCCAGGCTTTTTAGGTCGGGTCAACCTGATGATCGATGCCAGGCAAGATGCGTTGGCAGTACCGGCATCTGCGGTGGTACAGCAAGAAGACGATGCTTTTGTGATGGTGATCGCCAATGAGCGGTTGGAAAAGCGAGTGGTGCAAACCGGGGTGCAGCGCGGTCAATGGCTTGAAATCACCGAAGGGGTCGCTGCCGGCGAGGTGGTCTTAGCAGCACTGGCTGGTGAAATGGTGGAAGGCCAGCGGGTGCGCATCGTTGGTTGGCGGGGGTAAGCACGATGAGCAAAACATCCGCCAGCCGAACGTCCGCCATCACCAGCTGGGCCATTGATCGTCCGGTTGGCACCCTGGCACTGGCATCGGTGATTCTGGTGCTGGGGCTGTTTTTTATTCAGCGCTTGCCGGTCGATTTATTGCCGCACATAGAATACCCGCAAATCCGGGTCACGGTGAACTACTCTGGGGTGGCACCGGAGGTGATGGAAGAGCAGGTGACCCGGGTGCTGGAGCGTAACCTGGCTTCGGTCGAAAACCTGGTGCATATCGACAGCCGGGCGTCGGAAGGGCGGACCAATGTCAATTTGCATTTTAGTTATGGCACCAATCTGGATGTGGCCTTGCAAAACGCCTCTCGGGCATTGGAGCTGGCACGCACCCAGCTACCGCGCGATATTGAGCCACCCAGGTTGTATAAATTCGATCCGTCTCAGGCGCCCATCTGGCAGGCCGGCTTTAGCTCACCGATCCGTACCGAAGTGGATGTGCGTGACTGGATAGAAAACCGGCTGACACCGCATCTGATTGCCATTGAAGGGGTGTCCTCGGTGGAGGCAGCCGGTGGTCTGCAGCGGGAGGTGCAGGTGGTGCTGGACCAGCACCGGTTGGCGGCGTATCAGCTGACCATGCAGGATGTGGTGCAGCTACTGGCTGCTGAGAACCTGGACATTGCCGGTGGCTGGGTCACTTCGGATCGTTTTGATGTGATGTCCAAAACCGAAGGTCGTTTTCGCAGCGTGGAAGACATCGAGCAGCTGCTGTTGGCGCTGCCGGGCTCGGATCAGCGCATTCGTTTACGCGAAGTAGCCACCGTGACCGACAGTTTTCGCGAGCAGCGGGTGTTCAGCCGGTTAAATGGCGTCCCGGCGGTGCAACTGTCGGTGTTCAAATTGCCGGAAGCCAATACCGTCGAGGTGGTGGAGCAGGTCCAAAGCGTCATCGCGCAACTGGACCGCTCGGGCTTTATTCCGGCCGATATGGCGGTGCAGGCTATCAATGATCCGGCCTTTTTTATTCGCGGTGCCATTGCCAGTGTCTCCAGTGCAGCCCTTTTAGGCGGCTGTCTGGCGATGTTGGTGGTCTGGCTGTTTTTAGGCAGTTTGCGCAAAAGCTTTGTCATAGGCTTATCCATTCCGATTGCTTTGATGGCGACCTTTGCCCTGATGGGGCAAGGCGGCCTGACCATCAACATCATCAGTTTAGGGGGGTTGGCGCTTGGCATTGGCTTATTGCTGGATAACGCCATTGTGATGCTGGAGAATATTTTTCGCCATAACGAGCAGTTGCATAAAGCGCCCAACCGGGCGGCCAAGGACGGTTCGGCTGAAGTTGCCTCCGCGGTGATTGCCGGTACCATGACCAATCTGGCGGCAGTGGTGCCTTTTCTGTTGATCACCGGCATGGCGGCTCTGGTATTTCGGGAAATGATCCTGACCATCTCCTTTGCCATTTTAGCGACCCTGGTTGCAGCGCTGACGCTGGTACCAATGCTGGCAGCTTTGCTGGGGAAGGTACGTTGGCAAAGTGGTTTGAGCCAGAGCCTGCCAGTGCGCAGTTTTCATCGCTTGCTGGAGATGCT
>JAFIFR010000091.1 GCA_020831935.1 Alkalimonas sp. | reverse complement strand
GCCACGGCGAAGCCAGAGCCCGCAGCTGTGCGGCTTGCCACGGCCCTCAAGGCATTTCCCGCAACCGCATGTACCCCAGCATTGCTGGTTTACCATCAGAGCGGATGAGCGAGCTGCTGGAGGCCTATCGCAATGGCGACAAGAGCAACCCATTGATGTCTCCCCAAGCCCGGGGGCTCTCTGATCACGACATCGAGGCCTTAGCGGCTTATTATGCATTACTGCCCGCAGCGCCATGATAGCAGCAGCCAGTCCGACGCTTTTATCGGCTAGTCGGGCTTGCAGCGCGATGTTCGGCTTTGACAGCAGCAGTCTGCTTTGCAACTATAGAGACCAATCACGCCATTTTCAGGACAGATTATGCGGCCTACTCTGCGACGTACAGCCAGCACCTTGTTGCTGAGCTTTTTTCTTTTTGCCTGCTCACCAGCCACCGATGTCGTGCCCCAAGCGCTCGGCGAAGACAGTGGTGATACTTTTCAACAAGCTCAGCGCCAAGGTGGTGCCAGCTTGACCGTGCTTTATGTCCCAGCCGAAGGCTTCGCCTACACCGATGCCCAGGGTGCGCTGACCGGCGTCAGTGTTGAGATTATGCGCGACTTTGCCCGCTGGGCAGAACAACACCACCGGCTGCAGCTGGAGCTAAACTTTGTGGCCGAAACCAACTGGCAACGCTTTTACCAGCGTGTGATGCAAGCCGAAGGCGGTGTCTTTGGACTGGGCAATGTCACCATTACCGATGCACGCCGGCAAGAGCTGCAGTTTTCTCCGCCCTACATGAACAATGTCGCCGCCCTGATTAGCCATCAGGATGTGCCGGAACTGCAAGACTGGGCCGACTTTGGCAGCCATTTTGCTGAGCTTGAGCCACTGGCATTCTCCGGTACCCTGCACGAAGTTCGGATCCGCCGGTTGCGGGACCAGCATCAGCCGGGGCTGGCCATTCAGCGCGTCACTTCCAATCCGGATTTGCTGGAGCTGGTCGCATCCGGTGCCTTTTACAGCTATGTCGACGCCTACAACTACTGGCGCGCCCGCCAGGCCGGTATGCCATTGCGCGATCACCCACTGGCTGCCGAGACCGATGAAACTTTTGGTATTATTATGCCGTTAAACAGCGACTGGGGCACTTTCATCCAGGCCTTTTTCGCCGCTGAGGGTGGCTATCTGCACAGTGCTGGTTACCGCCGCATCATGGAGCACCACCTCGGCACCGAGCTGGCCGAACTGTTATTAAATCCGAACTAATTAAAAGAGGACTGCTCTGCATGTTGTTGCACACTCCGTTGTTCCGTGGCTTGCTTGCTGTTTGTTTATTGCTGATTCTGCCGTTGGTCCATGCCGGCTTACCGCATTTTAGCGCCGAAGACATTTTTGAACTGGAATTTGCCAGCGATGTGCAAATATCGCCGGATGGCCAGCACATTGTCTATGTCCGCAACAGCAACAACATAAAGGCAGACAATACCTTGCAACGACTGTGGATCCTCGACACCAGCACCGGTCAGCATTGGCCCTTGTTGGACGACGAGCATCAATACAGCCAGCCTCGCTGGGCGCCTGACAGCAACCGCATCGCCTTTGTCTCGAACCGCAGTGGCAGCGAACAGATCCATGTGCATTGGCTGAGCCAGCGCCGCACCGCCCGCATCAGCAACCTGACGCAGCGGCCGGAGCAACTCAGCTGGTCTCCGGACGGTCAACAGCTGGCTTTTTTAATGGAAGTGCCAGCCGAAACCACCGACTTTGCCCGAAGTGTCTACCGCCCCACCATGCCAGAAGGTGCTGAGTGGGCCGAAAAACCGGTGATCGTTGAACGCACCTACTACCAACAGGATGGCCGGGGCTTGCTCAACTCCGCTTACCACCAGGTCTTTGTTGTGCCTGCCACTGGCGGTACGGCTCGTCAGCTGACCGACGGCCCCTACCTGCATCAGGGCCCCCTGGCCTGGGCACCGGACAGCCAACACTTGGTGTTCTCTGCCAACCGCACCACCGAGTGGGAGTACCAGCCTCGTCAACGCGATCTGTACCAACTAAGGCTGAAAGACAACCGCATCACCCCGTTGGTGCAGGGCGATGGCCAACATTACCACCCGGTTTTTTCTCCCGATGGTTTGCAGCTGGCTTACCTCTTTGCTTCGGCCGAGCCGGTTGCCTACCGCAACAGCAAGCTGAAAGTGCTGGATTTACGCAGCAATCAAGTGATGCCCCTGCTGGCAGAGCTGGATCGCTCCGTCGAGCAGCCGGTTTGGCAGGACAATCAACAGCTGGTCTTCCAATACGAAGACCGTGGCTTGACGAAGGTCGCCCGGGTGACGCTGCGCAACCGGATGGCCGATCTGGTCAGCGATTTGTCTGGCGCCAATTCTGGCCGACCTTACCTCAGCGGCATGTTCAGCCTGTCGGATAAAGGCCAGCTTGCGTACACCCGAGGCTCCTCGCAGCGGCTGGCCGATGTGGCCATTTGGCAACATGGCCAGGTGCGCAACCTTACCCGGCTGAATGAGGATTTGCTGGGTCAGCGTCAGCTTGGTAAGGTGCACGAATTTACCTACCGCTCCAAACTGGACGATGAAGAAATCCATGCCTGGTACATCACCCCACCCGGCTTTGACCCGGAAAAAAAATACCCGCTGATTCTGGAAATACATGGTGGCCCGCACCTGCCGTATGGCCCCCACTTTTCTGCGGAGCTGCAACGCTATGCCGCTGAAGGCTATGTGGTCCTGTACAACAACTACCGGGGCAGCATTTCGTACGGTGAGCGCTTTGCGCTGTTGCTGCAGAACAAATACGCCTCGACCGATGACTTCGCTGATCACATGTCCGGCGTCGATGCGATGATTGCCAAAGGCTTTATCGATGAGAACAATCTTTTTATTGCCGGCGGCTCGGCTGGTGGCATTGCCACCGCCTATGCGATAGGCCTGACTGATCGCTTCAATGCCGCCGCCGCCACCAACCCGGTGATCAACTGGGTCAGCAAGGTGCTGACTGCCGATAGTTACATGGCGCAAATCCAGAATCAGTTTCCAGGCATGCCCTGGGAGCATTTGGACCATTACTGGCAACGTTCGCCATTGTCGCTGGTGGGCAATGTCAGCACCCCGACCTTGCTCTTTACCGGCGAGCTGGACCGCCGCACCCCAATGGCAGAAACCGAGCAGTTCTACCAGGCATTGCGGCTGCGACAAATCGATACCGCCATGGTGCGGGTGCCTGGTGCGGCCCATGCGGTCTCCAACCGCCCCAGTCGGATGATCGCTAAAACCGAGCATACTCTGGCCTGGTTTGCCCGCTACCGTAAAGAATAACTGCTGCAAGCAAGGTTTGGCGGGCAGAACCAGAAATATCGGTATACACTGACACCTTATCCGCTAGACGGGGGAGTGCGTTGGCTAAATTACGACAAAACATCTGGTTTCTGTTCGCCCTGCTCTTTGCCGGCAGTTGCCTCGTACTGATTTTTTTTCTGCACCAACGGTGGCAGCTGGTGGTGCAGGAGCATACTCAGCAGCAACACACCCAAGTGCAGCAACTGGTTTCGTCGGTCAGCTCTTTGCTTTCAGTTCAACAAGTGTTGGCAAACTTGTACCACGATCAATTGGTGGAGCTGGTGCAGGCTGAACAAACGGATATCAGCCAAGGCACCCGTCTGCTCGATCATCTGATCCACAACAACCGTTTTGCCACAGCTTACGCTGTGTCAAATCTGGATGGCGATCTTCTCTGGGCCAGCTCGAACCGTCCCTTGGCAGAGCTTGGCAATTTAAAAGACAACAACCCAGTACTCTTTGAGCAGGCTATCGCGCACTCCGGACTGGTCCTTGGGCAAACCTATTACATCCCGACTATCGATGCCTGGACCATCCCCGTCCGTCAGCGCCTGTCGCAGGCAGGGCAGCCGGTGGCCATCCTGGCCTTAGGCGTTTCCTTGCACGAGGAGTTGAATGCCTTTGTCGCGCCACTGTTGCTTCCCAGGAAAAACACCGTTGCTTTGATCCGCGAGCATGACGGCTTCTACCAGTTTCATGCCGGCGACGACCTGACGGCCAGCCAGCGTTATCAAACCCCCGTGGAACAGGGTATTTTGCAGCAACTGCAAGCCAGGCTCGAGCGTGAATCGGGCATCAGCTTCAGCCAGCTTCGTCAATCGGAAGAAACGCAAAGCCTCTGGCTGCAAGCGCCTGAGGGGCGGGTGCAAAGCGTACTGCGCTTTTTGCCGGACTACCAGTTGTGGGCGGTCTCCACCTTGCACAGCAAGGTTCTTTTGCAGGCCTTCTGGCAGGGCTCAGGACGTTATTTGCTTATTTTCGCACTCAGTCAACTGCTGCTGTTCATCTTGGTGCAGACCATTGCAAAAGCGGACCGCTCCCGCCGCGCCGCCTTGATGTTTGAAGCGACTCACGATCAACTGACCGCTTTGCCGAACCGCAATTACATTCGACAACAAAAGGCTGATTTACTGGGACAAGAAAGCGAGGGCTGTGCTTTGTTGTTTCTTGACCTGGATAACTTTAAGACCATCAACGACTCCTTTGGGCATGAGCTGGGCGATAAAGTCCTGCAGGAAGTCAGTTGCCGTATTCAACAACAAACCCAACGCGACGCCACCATCGTGCGCCATGGTGGTGATGAATTTTTAATCTTCTTGCCTCGCAAAAATGAATCCGAAGCGCTCACGCTGGCCAGCACTCTGATCCACCAATTGTCCCTGCCCTACCAAGTCGATCAACTCAGCTTCGTACTCGGTGCCAGTGTCGGCATTGCGCACTATCCAAGTCATGCCCGCCAGGTGGATGAACTGATCCGTGCTGCCGATGTCGCCATGTACGAAGCCAAGAAAACCAAAAACAATGTATTCTTATACAGTGCCCAACTGGACGCCCATTATCAGCAGCGTTTTGCCATCGAACGACGGCTGCGGATCGCCATGGAGCAAGGGCACTTATTTTTGGTGTATCAACCCCAGCTTCAGAGCAATGGCCAATTGCATGGTGTGGAAGCGCTGGTTCGCTGGCAAGACCCGAACGATGGCTTTATCCCGCCGGATCAATTTGTTCCCATTGCCGAAGAAAGTGGTCAAATGCCTGTGCTGGGTCAGTTTATTATGACGCGCGCTGTTGCTGAAATTATCGCCATTCAACAACAGCTGCAGCAGCCTTTTCAATTGTCGTTAAACATTTCCATCCGCCAGTTACTGCACAGCGACTTTTACCCGCAGCTGCGCCAGCTGCTCGAAACATCAGAACTTCGGCCAGAGCAACTGACGCTGGAGCTGACCGAAAGTATTCTGATTGAAGACCATGACCATGTCTGTCAATTATTGCAGCGCTTCAAGCGACTTGGTTGCAAAATATCGATGGATGACTTTGGTACCGGCTATTCCTCCTTAAGCATGTTGCGCACCTTGCCAGTGGATGAACTCAAAATCGATAAAAGCTTCATCGACTGCCTGCTGCACGATGAGACCTGCCGCAATATGACCGCCAGCATTATCGCCATAGGCCAGAAGATGCAGTTGACAACCATTGCTGAAGGTGTGGAACAACAACCGGAACAAGCTCTGCTGGAGCAGATGGGCTGCCATCTTTACCAAGGGTATTACTTCGCCAAGCCCATGTCGGCAACTCAACTGCTCGATTATCTGCAGAACAATGCGCAACGACGCACCGGCTCAAAGCTTAATCCAGAACAATAAAACCATCATCGGCATGCTTTAGACTGATGGACATTATCAAGAAGCATCCAAGGAGTCTTAGATGGCATCGCACAACCCACATCGCGTCTACATCCCAACCAATGCCCATTCCAACCAGTATCTGTTGGCCGAAATCAAACTGGACGATGGCTTTTACCGCCACTATGCCAGCACGGACGACTGCTATCAGGGGCTGGCGCAGCAGCTGTTTCAGCTGGCCGATGCATTGGAGCTGCGCAATGTGCATCTAATCGCCAATGACAAACTGCCAGTGGTGCGTTTTCATACCGAGTCCTACACCTTTCAAACCGAGAAGCAAATCCTGTTCTTCTACAACCCCAAATACCACGAAGGACAGAACCTCTTTGTCACCCCGGATTACCGGGCGCGTAAGATTCGCTTACTCTTTCTGGCTACCGGCGAAGAGCTGCGTAGCCAGGCCGCCAGCTTCCATGCCAAGGTGGTGCAGCTGCTGAAACAGCTAAAAGAACAGCTGGCCGAGCCCTGCGCCATCAAACTGCGCGACCACCAGCATTTGTCCTACGATCTTTTTGCCAAAAGCAAAGGCCACAAAGAAAGCTACGGCTACAAACTGCGAGGTCTCTACCCGCGCTATCAGGCCAGGCAATGCGAGCTGCCAGCTGAGCACAGTGAAATCACCTACGTGACGGTCACTTTGCCCCTTAGCCGGGCGCTGAAACAGCAGTTTTTGCATGAGCGCAGTGAGGACTTTTGCCCGCTGTACCAAAGCCTGCAGGACAAATTCCAGCAAGCCTGTGCCGGCAAGAAGCTGGACCGCTTGGCGATGGTCGCCAATGGCCTGACACCGCTGGTGCGTAACAGCAAATGGGACCAGCACGATAAAAACCGCGAGCTGCAGAAAATCAGCTTTAATCCGGATAGCACTGAGCCGCAGTACCTGACCTTCTGGCAGGGCGATAATCTGGTAGAAAGCGCGCATTTTGTGCTGGTAGCCAGCAAAGAAGACCATACCGAGATGGGCTATGGCCGCTTTATGAACCAGGTAGAAGAAGCACTGCGCAGCTTCGCCAAAAGCATCGGCTTTGATGGCAACCACCAAAACCTGACGGTACGGTTCTTCCAGCACATCAGTTACGTGCTGTAAACTGTGTCAGCTTCAAGACTTAAGGTGCGACAGACGGTCGCACCTTTTTTCGCTATACTGCTCCCCTTTGCTAAAACGTTGCCCTTGTCATGCAAAGCTATACCATTTTGGCCGCTCCTGTCGAACACCGCATCGGTGAGAAAAACAGCGACTTCCTGACCTTTTTGCAGCCGGTGCAAAACCGTAACGAAGCCATGCATTGGGTCGAGCAGTACCGCAGCCGTTACCGCGATGCCAGCCATGTCTGCTGGGCCTTTGTGATTGGCCATACCCGCCAACCTGAGGCGCAAGCCTTTAGCGATGATGGTGAACCAAGCGGTACCGCCGGCCGGCCGATGCTGCATGTGCTGACCGAGCGCGAACTTGGCAACAGCCTGGCGGTGGTGGTGCGTTACTTTGGTGGCGTCAAACTCGGTGCCGGCGGCCTGGTACGAGCCTATTCGGCCGCCGTATCGCAAGCGGCTAATCTGGCTGAGCTGAGCACAGTAAGCCCACAGACAGAGCTCCGTGTTCAACTCGGTTTTGCCGATGAAAGCAAAGTACGACAACTGCTTGGCGAGCATCAG
This sequence comes from Alkalimonas sp., assembly GCA_020831935.1. GTDB lineage: Bacteria > Pseudomonadota > Gammaproteobacteria > Enterobacterales > Alteromonadaceae > Alkalimonas. The sequence goes on along the minus strand of JAFIFR010000091.1, from coordinate 2,027 downwards.
GGCGAGCTGATCAGCAGCGATTACAACCAGCTGGTCACCCTAACCATCCGGCTGCCACAAAACGCTGAAGCCATCTTTTGCCAACAGCTGAGCAACCTGACTGCCGGCAGCGCCGTCATTGACAGCAACAGCTGATTTCCTCTTTGGCATTTACGGCCAATCTGTGGATAATAACCGCTATATCCAACTGTATAACACGACAAAAATGACCCCATGACAGCGAGCCGATGCTGTCGACAGGATGCGCTATGTCTCAATTACTTCGTATTGTGCTGATCCACACCCACCTGCCTGGTGTGGTGGAATTGCAGCTGGACCAGCACACCAATATTTGTGGCACCAATGCTTCGGGCAAAACCACCCTGCAGCGACTGGTGCCGGTGTTTTATGGCGAGCAGCCAAACCGGGTGGTGCCCAAAACCCGCAAAAAATTCGATGAATTCTACCTGCCGTATTCTAACAGCTACCTGGTGTACGAGTATCAGCGCGAAAACGGTGCTGTCTGCCAGGCCGTGCTGACCAAAAAAAGCGATGGCGGTGTTGAGTACCGCTTTATTGGCGCGCCTTATCAAAGCGACTTTTATTTGCAACAAAGCGATGAAGGCGTCAAAGCCCTAAGCTACAGCGATTGGGCCAGCGCCATGCGCGGTCGGCCCGAGGTGCAGGTCTCGGCTAAAATCAGTGCCACCAGCGAGTACCGCAGCATTATTCAGAACGATGCCGCAGCGCTGCGTGGCAACAATGCCGACAGCATCAAGCTGCGTCGACTGGCCGCCAGCTTTAGTCTGGCCGACAGCGGCCACAAGCTGCGCCATATCGAAAAGCTGGTCAGCGCCGTCCATGCCAAAGAAGGCAAAATGGATACCCTAAAAGCCATGCTGGCGGCGATTTTTGAAGAAGATGGCGTCACCCTGCCCACCACCAAACAAAAAAGCGCCAAGGTACGGGACTGGATCCAGCAAATGCGTCAGTCCATGCGCCTTGGCCGGCTGAAACAGGATTTTGAACAGCTGCAGCAACTGGCGGTGCAACTGGATGGTGCCGAGGCGCAGCTGGCGGCCTTGCAGCCGTTGCTGGAGCAAGACGAGCAGCAGTTAAAGCAACAGCGTGCCGATGCCGAGCAACAGGTGCAAAGCCTGCGCCAGCAACTGCACAGCGCCAAAGAAAGCTACAGTCAACGGCAAATGGAGCTGAGCAGCCAACTGGCGCAGATCGAAGCCAGCCTGCATGAAACCACGGCAAGGCTCGATCGTTTGCAGCAGCAGTTCGACGATTTCGACAGCAAAGACATGCCAAAACTGCAGCGCGATACCGATGCACTGCCGCTGTGGCGTGAAAGCCTGCAAGAGCTGGCCGAGCAGTACCAGCTGATGGTGGAGCAACACGGCGATCTGGAGCGCCAACTCGAACAGCGCAAAGCCAAGCTGGCCGAAGCCTTTAACCGCTTAAGCGAGCAGCACCGTGCCAAAGCCAAGCAGTTGCAGCAGCAAAAAGATCAAACCCGCGAGCAGCAGGAGCAAAAGCTTAGCGCCCTGGAGCAGGCCTTTCAGGGCCGGTTGCAACAGCAGCAACAACTGTTTGCTGCCCAACTGACCGAATGCAGCAATGCCATTGCCGTGCTGCAAAGCCAGTTGCAGACCTCGCCACTCAGTGCAGCCGAGCACGACGAGCTGCGCGCCGCCGAGCTGCGGTTGGAGCAAGCGCAGCAACAAGCCCAGCAACAAGCCCGTCAGCTGCAGCAACTGCAACAGCAGTACCAGCAAGCCAAACAACAACGTGAGCAAGCCGATCAGCAACTGGAACACAGCCGCAAAGCCCTGCACAACGCCGAACAACAGCTGCAGCAACTGCACCGCCAGCTCAGTCCGGAGCAAGGCAGTTTGCGCCATTACCTGCGACTGCATTACCACGGCTGGGAGCAAAAGCTCGGTAAGGTATTGGATGAAAGCCTGCTGGAGCGTCATGATCTGCAGCCTCACCTGCTGGATCTGACCGACAGCCTCTACGGCCTGCAGCTGGATTTAGCC
>JAFIFR010000090.1 GCA_020831935.1 Alkalimonas sp. | reverse complement strand
GAGCGGCGGACTGTTAATCCGTAGGTCGTTGGTTCGAGCCCAACCTGGGGAGCCATACAAAAGACTCTACATCCTGCCCCCCAATATTTGGCTTTCATCTTTAAATTCTTCGATAAAGATTTATTTTTGCACAATTTTTTGCTTTAATTCAGGGCAAAGGACTATAACTATACTAAGTGAACTCTAAAAAGGGTGTCCTAACGATGAGGCTTTCACTTGGATATCTATACGTCATTCTTCCACACGGACGCATCCGACAACGCTATTAAATTGATGCAGGTGGTTAGCCGATGAAAACAATGTTACAGCTTCTTTTTATCCAGTTGGTTTTTGCTGCGCTGCTAAGTACTCTGATAGCCATGTTTCACTTAAATGCTTTCAGCAATCAAGTGGAGCAAACAGAGCGACAAACCAGCAGGCTGCTGCAGCAACTGCTGGTCGGCACCTCAAGCGAGGATGCAGAAGAGCTGGGCGCAGGCTTACGACAAACTCAAGCACTGCAGCAGCTGGTTATCAGTGATGCCAATGGCACCTCCTTATTTCAGTTTAACAGCTCAAACCGGGACAGTGGACTGGCTGCGACTCTGCTTAGCTGGCAAGACTGGCAGCCGCAAAGCCTGCGCATTCAAGATCCGGCTACCGGCTTACAACTTCGTTTTACATACAACCACAGTGATCTGCTGGCAGCCACGAACCGGCAATTGCAACATAGCCTGGCTCTAATTCTCCTCATAAGCTTGCTGCTGGCGCCTGTACTATTCTGGCTGCAACGCTTTAGTTTTCAACGCAGCAGCCATCAACTGAACAAGCTGATCGAGCAGCTTACTCAGGCGCCATCAGAGTCCATTCCCGTTGAGCTTCGCCCCGAAGGCTTTGCAGGTACCGTTGAAAAACTGGAGCAGTTGGCTCAAAGCACCGTCAAGAAATTCAGTGAGCTGTCAGCCAATGCCCGCCAGGTCACAGAGGATGCCTACAAAGATACCGTCACCGGCTTACCCAACCGCAACCGCTTTGTGCAGCACTATGAAGAACAGCTTAGTCAGGATGGCAAAGTCGACTTTGGCATCTTTGCCATCACCCGATGCACTGAGCTGCAAAGCTTAAACCAAACCCGGGGCTATCAGGAAGGCGACAAATACATTCAGGAAGTCTGTGCCATTCTCGATAAGTTGGTGCGCTCCTACAGCGGCGCTCAGCTGTACCGCCTCAACAGCTCAGACTTTGGCATCTTGCTGCCCAGAGTGACCGCCAAGGAAGCAGAGAATTTTGCCGTTCAGTTGCAGAGCCGGCTGAATCAGTATCAACAAACCGCCGAGCTGGAGTCCGTCGCTTACACCGGCCTGGTGAGCTACGAAAGTGGCCGCGCTTTGGGCGAGCTGCTGGCCATTGCTGATACCTCCATCAGCCTGGCCCAAACCAAACAAGCCAATGCCTGGCATTTGCAAAAAGAGTCGGCTGGCCTGGAAACCGCAAGCTATGGTTATGGTAACCAGAATTGGCGCAATGTGATTGATGATGTGCTTGCAAACAATCGCATCAGCTTGCTGGCGCAAAGCATTCAACCCGCCAAGCGAACAGGCAATGCCTACTCCGAAATTTTAGTCCGCTTTAAAACCCAGGAAAATCAGGTGCTGCCAACAGCTTCCTTTCTGGCGATGGCTGAAAAACTGGACCGGATTATTGCCGTAGATCGTTTGATCATCGAAACGGCCCTGACCACCATTAAAAACAAAAACCTGCAGGATCAGTATTTCGGTCTCAATTTATCCAACCGCTCCGTGCACGACGACCAGTTTGTCATTTGGCTGGAGCGCCGTTTGCTGAAAGATGCCACCATTGCATCCCGACTTATTTTTGAAGTGACCGAGTTTGGCATGCAGCAAAACCTGAAAACCAGCAAGCGCTTCATTGATATGGCGCACCGGGCCGGTGCCAGAGTCACGGTAGAAAAATTTGGCATTGGCATTACCTCCTTTAAGTTCTTCCGTGAACTGAAACCAGACCATATAAAAATGGACGGCAGCTACACCCGTCATATCGACGACGACAAGAACAACCAATATTTCTTGCGGCTAATGATCGATCTGGCGCATCGCATCGGCGTCAGTGTCTTCGCTGAGTCGGTTGAAACCCAGGAAGAAAAGCACATGCTCGACTCCTTGTTTATGGATGGTTGTCAGGGCTATTACATCGGTAAACCCAACCCACTGTAAGGCCAGCTTTTCACCGACAGCCAACGGATAACCCTACTGGCTGTCGGTTGTTATCCGGCTGGCTTCAGCGCATAATAGCGCCCTTACGTCAGCAACCTGAACACTATGACCGAATTTTTACTTCTACTTATCAGTACCGTGCTGGTCAATAACTTTGTGCTGGTGAAATTTTTGGGGCTTTGCCCTTTTATGGGGGTTTCCGGCAAGCTGGAAACCGCCATCGGCATGTCGCTGGCAACCACCTTTGTACTGACCCTGGCTTCGGTTTGCAGCTACCTGGTTGATCACTTCCTGCTGGCCCCTTTTGATTTGCTCTACCTTCGAACCTTAAGCTTCATTTTGGTCATCGCGGTGGTGGTGCAATTTACCGAGATGGTGGTGCACAAAACCAGCCCAACACTGTACCGTTTGTTGGGGATCTTTCTGCCGCTGATTACCACCAACTGCGCGGTACTTGGTGTCGCCTTGCTCAACGTCAATGCCGGCTACAACTTTGTCCAATCACTGGTGTTTGGCTTTGGCGCTGCCGCCGGCTTTTCACTGGTGCTAATCCTCTTTGCCGCCATGCGTGAACGTCTGGCAGCGGCCGATGTACCGGTGGCCTTTCGCGGTGCCGCCATCGCCATGGTAACGGCTGGCTTGATGTCGCTGGCCTTTATGGGCTTTACCGGTTTGGTGACACGCTGATGATCACCACTGCTTTACTGATTTTAGGTGCGCTGGCGCTGGTTTTCGGCGCAATTCTCGGTTATGCCGCCATTCGTTTCCGGGTGGAAAGTGATCCACTGGTCGAACAAATAGACGACTTGTTGCCGCAAACGCAGTGCGGTCAATGCGGCTATCCGGGGTGCCGGCCTTATGCCGAAGCAATTGCCAACGGCGACGACATCAACAAATGCCCACCCGGCGGTGAGGCCACCGTCCGCAAGCTGGCTGATTTGATGGGGGTTGAAGCCAAGCCTTTGCACGAAGAAGCACAAAATGCGGTGAAGAAAGTCGCATTTATTCGGGAAGACGAGTGCATTGGTTGCACCAAGTGCATTCAGGCCTGCCCGGTCGATGCTATTGTCGGGGCAACCCGCCAAATGCATACGGTGATTGCCGATGAGTGCACTGGTTGCGATCTGTGTGTCGAACCCTGTCCGGTGGACTGCATCGACATGATCCCGCTGCCTGAGACCCCGGAGCGCTGGAAATGGGATTTTAACAGCATCCCAGTACGAATGATTGAGGCCGATTAATGCAGTCGTTATTGGATAAAATTGCTGCAGGACAGCTGTGGAGTTTTCCCGGCGGGATCCATCCACCTACCCGTAAAGCCGCGCTCAGCAAAAAAGGCATCGACAGCCTGCCGTTACCAGACCGACTCTACCTTCCATTGCGCCAACACATTGGCGTGGCCGGCAGTTGCCTGGTGCAAAAAGGCGACCATGTGATGAAAGGTCAGCCTTTAACGCAGATAGACAGCTCGATGTCGGTGCCGGTGCATGCACCAACTTCAGGCCTGATCCTCGCGGTACAAGAGCACACCAGCCCTCACCCGTCGGCCTTGCCAGAGCTTAGTATCGTGCTGGAACCAGATGGCCTGGATGAGTGGCGGGAGCGCAGCCCGCTCAACCCCGCCGAGTGGACCCCAACCAGCCTGCTTGAACGGATCCAGCAAGCAGGCATTGCCGGTATGGGCGGTGCAGGCTTTCCAACCAGTTTAAAGTCCGCCGTGCAACAACCGGTGGAGTTTTTAATCATCAATGGCGTGGAGTGCGAGCCATACATCAGTGCCGACGATGCCCTGATGCAGGAGCAAGCCGAAACCATCGTACAGGGCATTGAGATCCTGCAACACATTTTGGCGCCCAAGGCTGTTTTGATTGCGATTGAAGATGACAAGCCTCGGGCGATTCAAGCGATGCAGCACGCCACCCAGGGCCGAGACAACTGGTTTTTGCGCGCGGTACCCACCAAGTACCCTTCGGGTGGTGAAAAGCAACTGATTCAACTGCTGACCGGGCAGGAAGTGCCTAACGGCCGTCGCCCAATTGATATTGGCTGCATGATGTTCAATGTCGGCACTTGTTTTGCCATTGCCCAGGCGGTGCTGGACGACATTCCTCTGATTGCCCGTGTGGTCACCTGCGCCGGTGACACCTTGCAACAACCGCGCAACCTCTGGGTGCCACTGGGCACGCCGGTGAGCGATCTGCTGCATTTTTGCGGCTTTCAGCCCGAGCGCAAACAAAGGGTGATTATGGGCGGCCCAATGATGGGCTTTGCCCTGCCCGACTTGACGGCACCGGTGATTAAAACCAGCAACTGCATTCTGGCCCCCAGCCGCAGCGAACTGCCTGCCGCAGGCGAGGAAATGGCCTGCATTCGTTGCACGGCTTGTGCCGAAGCCTGTCCGGCCAGCCTGCTGCCCCAGCAACTGCTTTGGTTTAGCAAAGCCAAAGACAGCGAGAAACTGGACGAATACAACCTGGCCGACTGCATTGAGTGTGGGGCCTGTGCCTATGTCTGCCCCAGCGAAATACCGCTGGTGCAGTATTACCGGGTGGCCAAAGCCGAGATCCGCGAGCAGCAACGTGAAGCGTTGAAAGCCGAACAGGCCAAAGCCCGTTTTGAAGCAAGAAAAGTCCGGCTGGAAACCGAAAAGCTGGAGCGGCAGCGTCGCAACGAACAGCTGGCCGCCGAGCGCGCTGCCAAACAAAGTCAGTCCGACGATCAGGCCGTCACCGCTGCGCTCGCGCGCGCCAAAGCCCAGCAAGCAAGCCCGAAGCTTCAAGCTGAGCCTGCGACTGGCGCAACACCTGCAAAGGCCAACCAGGCAGCAAGCCAAGACCCACGTAAAGCCGCCATCGCCGCGGCACTGGCTCGTGCCAAAGCGAAAAAGCAAACCGATGCAGCTGCTAAAGCAGTTGACAGCAGCGACAGCAACGAAACAGCCGCGCCAGCAGAAGATCCGCGTAAAGCCGCCATTGCCGCTGCCGTAGCTCGAGCCAAAGCAAAAAAGCAAGCCGATACGGCAGCCAACACCGCAGCCAGCGACAGCAATGAACAGGTCGAAACGCCGGCGGCAGTAGAGGATCCGCGCAAAGCCGCCATTGCGGCGGCAGTAGCCCGCGCCAAAGCAAAAAAGCAAGCCGAAGCTGCTGCCGACATCGCTGCCAGCGACAGCAATGAACAGGTCGAAACGCCGGCGGCAGTAGAGGATCCGCGCAAAGCCGCCATTGCGGCGGCAGTAGCCCGCGCCAAAGCAAAAAAGCAAGCCGAAGCGGCTGCCGACACCGCTGCCAGCGACAGCAATGAACAGGCAGAAACACCGGCTGCAGCAGAGGATCCGCGCAAAGCTGCTATTGCTGCTGCCGTAGCCCGCGCCAAAGCAAAAAAACGCAAGGAAACTGACCCGCAATGAGTTTACGCATCGCCAGCTCACCGCATCAGCACAATCAAAAAACCACCCGCCAGTTGATGCTATGGGTGGTTGTGGCCGCTGTGCCCGCCATTGCTGTTCAAAGCTACCTGTTCGGCTATGGGGTGCTGGTACAGCTGGTGCTGGCCATTAGTACCGCCTGGGCCAGTGAAGCCCTGGTGCTGATGCTGCGCGACAAAACCATTTTGCCTCGTTTAAACGATCACAGTGCCCTGGTGACAGCAGTGCTGCTGGCCGTATCCATCCCGGCCTATGCGCCCTGGTGGCTGGTGGTGCTGGGCACGGCTTTTGCCATCATTATGGTGAAGCAATTGTACGGTGGCCTTGGCTTTAACCTCTTTAACCCGGCAATGGCAGCCTATGTGTTGTTGCTGATTGCCTTCCCGGTACAGATGACGCAGTGGCTGCCGCCGGCATCCTTGCAGCAGCATGCGCTGGGGCCGATGGATGCCGTCTGCACGGTCTTTAACCAGGCCAGCTGTCAGGGCGTAACGCTGGAGCAGTTGCGGCTGGATGCCGATGGCATGACCATGGCCACCCCACTCGATACCGCCCGCACCGATCTCACCATGGGCCTGACCCTGCCTGAGAGCTTTGACAAACCCATTTTCCAAAATGATTTGGGCGTCGGTTGGTTCTGGCTGAACCTGGCCTGGCTGGCGGGTGGCTTGCTGCTGCTGCAACAGCGGGTGATCCAGTGGCGAATTCCGATCAGTGTGCTGGGCTCGCTGGCCCTGTGCAGCCTGGTGGCCTGGTCCATCAACCCCGATACCCAGTTGTCGCCGGTTTTCCAGCTATTCTCCGGTGCCACCATGCTGGCGGCTTTTTTTATCGCCACCGATCCGGTCAGCGCCTCCACCACCGCCCGGGGGCGCATCTACTATGGCGTGCTGATTGGCGTGCTGGTGTTCGTGATCCGTGGCTGGGGCGGCTACCCCGATGCCTTTGCCTTTGCCGTCTTGCTGGCCAATATGACGGTACCCTTGATTGACTATTACACCAGGCCCAGGACCTACGGCCATAAAACTCCACAGGAGCGGCCATGAACCCCATTGGTAAAAATGCCCTTTTGCTGGCGTTGATCGCGGTTATTTGCGTGCTGTTGCTGAGCGTGCTCAATCAATTAACAGCGCCCCGCATTGCCGAGCAGCGGCTGGCCAACCGGCTGGCTCTGTTGCACGACGTCCTGCCGGCAGCACAGGAGCAGCAATTGCTGCACGACTGTGTGCTGATCACTGCTCCTGAGTGGCTGGGCAGCCCCCAGCCACAAGCGGTGTTTCGCTGGCGTGAACAGGGCGTGGTGAGTGCCTATGTGGTGGAAACCACGGCACCGGATGGCTACAGTGGCGCCATTGATCTGATGGTGGCCATTGCCCCCGATGGCACCGTGCTGGCAGCCCGCACTTTAGCCCACCAGGAAACACCGGGATTGGGCGATAAAATTGAATTGCGTAAATCGGACTGGATGCTCGGATTTAACGACAAGCGCGTTCAGCCAGATGACCTGCGCCCCTGGGCGGTGCGTAAAGATGGTGGCGACTTTGATCAGTTCACCGGCGCCACCATCACGCCACGAGCCGTAGTCGCTGCAGTCAAGCGGGCAGCACTTTTTATTCAACAGCATCCTGAGCTGGCCGATGCCGCAGCCAATTGCGAGGGGGTCTAACATGCACACCAACTACAAAGAACTGGCCACCCAAGGGCTTTGGAGCAACAACCCGGGTCTGGTGCAACTGCTGGGTCTGTGCCCTTTGCTGGCCGTCACCAATACCGTGACCAATGCCCTTGGACTTGGCCTGGCGACCCTGCTGGTGCTGCTCGGGTCCAATCTGGTGGTCTCGTCCATTCGCAACTGGGTGCCGCGGGAAATCCGCATCCCGGTCTTTGTGCTGGTGATTGCTTCTTTTGTCACCGCCGTTCAGCTGCTGATGAATGCCTTCACCTACCAGCTGTACCTGGCGCTGGGGATTTTCATTCCGCTGATCGTCACCAACTGTGCCATTATTGGCCGGGCCGAGGCCTTTGCCTCCAAAAACCCGCTCTTGCCCTCGGCCTTTGACGCCCTGATGATGGGGCTGGGTTTTGCCGCAGTGCTGGTGGTGCTGGGTGGCATGCGGGAGCTGTTGGGTCAGGGCACTCTGTTTGACGGCGCGGATGCCCTGCTCGGCCCCTGGGCCTCGGTGCTGCGTATCGAGGTGCTGGCGCTGGATCATTACTTTCTGCTGGCATTGCTACCGCCAGGTGCCTTTATTGGCATGGGCTTGCTGATCGCTGCCAAGAACGCCATCGATGGCCGCAGACAACGCAAACAACAGGTGAAAACCGAAATCACCCGGGCCAGAGTCACCGGAACCATAGTGTAAACACCCAGCCATGAATAAACAAAAACGCATTGAACTACTGTCGCGGCTGCGGGCTGCCAATCCAGAGCCAACCACCGAGTTGGAATACAGCTCCCCCTTTGAGCTGCTGATTGCCGTGCTGCTCTCAGCCCAGGCGACCGATGTCGGTGTCAACAAAGCCACCCGGCATTTGTTTCCGGCCGCCCGCACGCCACAGGCGATGCTGGATTTAGGGGTGGATGGCGTCAAGCATTACATCAAAACCATTGGCCTCTTTAACACCAAGGCTGAAAACGTCATTAAAACCTGCCGCATCCTGGTCGAGCAACACGGTGGTGACGTACCGGAGAACCGCGAAGCGCTGGAGGCTCTGCCCGGCGTCGGCCGTAAAACCGCCAATGTGGTGCTGAACACCGCCTTTCGCTGGCCGACCATCGCAGTCGATACTCATATTTTCCGGGTCAGCAACCGTACCAAATTAGCGCCTGGGAAGAATGTGGATGCCGTTGAGCAAAAGCTGCTGAAAGTGGTGCCCGCCGAGTTCAAGCTGGATGTGCACCACTGGCTGATTTTGCACGGCCGCTACACCTGTGTGGCCAGAAAGCCTAAGTGTGGCTCCTGCATCATCGAGGACCTGTGCGAGTTTAAGGAAAAAACCGACTAAGCGGCTAGTCGTTTTGCGCCCCCTCTTCAATCAATTCCCGGTGCACGCAAACCGCCATGCTTTTGGGCCGGATGGGCAGCCCTCGGCCCTCCAGATGCGCCCGGTTAAAGGAAGCACCAAACAGCAGGATCATCGAGGTGTAGTTGACCCAGAGCAACAACAGCGCCAAAGAGCCAGCAGCACCGTAAGCCGATGCCGTCGCCGTGTGCGCCAGATAGATAGCGATCAGTGAACGGCCCAGGATGAACAGAATCGCGGTGATAAAAGCGCCCAGCAGCACATCGCGCCAGGACAGCAACACATCGGGCAGGATCTTGAACATAGCGGCAAACAACAAAGTAATCACCAGCAGCGACAGGCCAAGCTCCATCCCCACCATGGCCCAGCCAGGCACCGGCATCCACTCTTCCGCGAACACCATAATGCTGCGCAGTGCCACCGACAACAGCAAGGACACCATCAGAATAAAACCAATGGCCAGAATGATGGTCATGGAGAGCAAACGGCTTTTGATGTACCCCCAGAGGTTGTTGCGATTCGGGCGAGGCGCCACATCCCAAATTTGATTCAGCGACTGCTGCATCTGCGCAAACACCGTAGTGGCACCAATGATGGTGGCTACAATGCCTATCAAGGCCGGCCAGATGCCGCTTTGGTCAATCTGCGAATTGGTTACCGCGGTTTGCACCACGCCCGCCGCTTCAGGGCCTAGGGTTCCTTCCAACTGCTCAAACAGCTGGCCTTCTACCACGCTTTGGCCCAAAAAGAACCCAACCAAGGCCACCACCACCACCAAAATAGGCGCAATCGAAAAAAC
>JAFIFR010000365.1 GCA_020831935.1 Alkalimonas sp. | reverse complement strand
CCAAATGAATTGACAATCATCCGCCTGCCGATGATGTGCATGGCCTGATCCTGGGGCCTGCTCAGAGCGGGCTGCAGGCTTTTATCTAAGTCAGGTTGCAGATCACGGCAAAGGCAATAGCTTGGCATAGCTCTTCTAATAAGCCAGTGGCTTCCGGTATCCTTTGCTTGCTATGCTGGGTGAGTCAATCTAACGAGGAGCATCAATGTCACCATTAAAGGGCATTAAGGTACTGGATTTAAGCCGCATCCTGGCCGGGCCCTGGGCCACCCAGGTACTGGCCGATTACGGCGCTGAGGTCTGGAAAGTGGAAAAACCCGGCGAGGGGGACGATACCCGGCGCTGGGGCCCACCGTTTTTGCACGATGAAGCCGGGAAGAATACTGGTCAGTCGGCCTATTTTTTGTGTGCCAACAGGGGCAAGCGCTCAGTCTGCATTGATATCACCACGGAGCAAGGCCAGCGGCAAATACGCCAGCTGGCTGCCAAGGCCGATGTGCTGGTGGAAAACTACAAAGTGGGTGGCCTGGCCAAGTACGGTTTGGATTATCCACGTCTTTCGGCGCTGAATCCCCGGCTGATTTATTGCTCCATCACCGGCTTTGGCCAAACTGGCCCTTATGCCCAGCAGGCAGGCTACGATGCGATGATCCAGGGCCTCGGCGGCCTGATGAGCATTACCGGCGAGCCAGATGATAAACCCGGTGGTGGCCCTCAGAAAGTTGGCGTTGCGGCTGCTGATTTGATGACCGGTATGTATGCTGTTTCGGCCATTTTAGCGGCGCTGCATCACCGCCATCAAACCGGCCAGGGCCAACACATTGACTTAGCTTTGCTCGATACCCAGGTCGCCTGGCTGGCCAATCAAGCCTCGAACTATCTGGTTGCTGGGGAAGTGCCACAGCGGCTTGGCACCGCCCACCCGAACATAGTGCCGTACCAGGCCATGCAATGCCAGGATGGTTTTATCATGCTGGCGGTCGGCAACGATCGGCAATTTCGCAGCTGCTGTACTGTCTTGGGGTGCCCGGAGCTGGCCGAGGATGCGCGCTTTATCAGCAACAGCCTTCGGGTGCAGCATCGGGATGCCTTAATCCCCTTGCTGGCAGCTCAGCTGTTACAGCACGGGGTTTCGCATTGGGTCAAAGCATTGTCTGAGCAGCAGGTGCCTTGCGGGCCTATTCACAATGTGGCACAGGTGTTTGCCGATCCGCAGGTGCAAGCCCGTGGGCTGCAAATCAGCGTCACACACCCCAAAGGTTACTCCGTACCCATGGTGGCCAATCCGGTGAAGTTCTCGGCAACGCC
>JAFIFR010000364.1 GCA_020831935.1 Alkalimonas sp. | reverse complement strand
TCTGACCCCGAATTCGGGAGCGAATTTAATGTCTTGGTTATGTTTCTTCATCACCGAGCTCGAACATTCGCAATAGTTGACTGCTACGCCTTACTGTCAGAATATCGATCTGGTCACTGACACTGTAAATAATTCGATACGTTCCGAATATCACCTCCCTGATGCGACGTCCGCCCACTTCAGGAACGACGCGTCCACTTTCAGGGAAGTCCGCCAGCCGCTCCACAGTGTCAAATACGCCCTCCACCCACTCAACAGCAGCGCTGGGCTTATCTTGAGCGATGTATTGGGCGATATCCTCAACACGCTCCAAGGCAAGCGGAGACCAAACAATCCTCATTTTTCCAGTCTGCTCAGAACCCGTGATTTTGCGTCTTCATGAGAGATGCCCTCTCCACTAGCTATCTGCTCTTCGGCTTTGTAGACCTCCTCAAGCAGCTCTAGGCGCTCTTGCATCCTCTCGTACTCCTGGACGTCTATCAGTACGGCAACTCCACGCCCCCTCTGCGTTAGCACCATAGGGCGCCTGGTTTCATGAATCTGCTTTACAAATGAGGCAACACCCGCCCGAAATTCAGACAGGGGTCGGATATCTTCATCGACGCGAACTCTTAGCACGGGAACCACCTATGTACACCTAGTTGTACCATTAAGTGTACGTCTAATGCATGAGGTTGGCAAGGAAGCGGTGTTAAGAAACATAACGCCCGCCACAAACGCGAGCAACTTGTTGCGATTCGAGCCGCAAAGCGGCGTTTTGATGACGTTTGTTATACGCCAGCATGCCGCAACCTTATAAAAAGAGCCCATAGCCTACTTATGCTTGCTGAGCCGATAAATAAAATAACGCCAACGATTAAAGAAAATATACCTCGCCAGTAAAGATATGGGTTTTCACCGAAATTAAGGTCCTTATTTCCGAGGCTTTCGCCAAGTGAGACAACACCCTGTGCTATGAAATACACACCCATTAGCGAGGTTCCGACTGCGAGAAACAACCTAAAGAATACCTTAACACCTGACTCGTTTGGGGCTAACCAACCAGCTAGTTTATCTCGCAGCAAAATGAGGAACACACCAATCAGAAAGTTCACTGACAAGTGCATGGCATGTAACTTTAAAATGCTAGGTGGAACATGCTCTGTCTCAGTAAGCACAATATACATTGAAGACGCAAAGTCAGGTGCTTGTCGTAGTAAGAGCCAAATGCCCAACAAAGCTATCAAGCTGCTAATCAATGTCCGTGTTTGCAACTTAACCATGATATCTCCGCATATAACATTTATTCGGCGGACAAAACCGTGTTTGAA
>JAFIFR010000089.1 GCA_020831935.1 Alkalimonas sp. | reverse complement strand
GAAGAGGCGTGTTAATTCAATTCACAGGGCGCGAATTGTACGCAATTTCCCCTGAGCCCGCAAGTGCAATTTCGAAAAAGATCCCTACACCGGCAAAAGGATCCCGTTTCACTTGGTGTCCCTTCGCACCATGGTGTAGAATTGCCGCAATTTCATCACTTTCACGAAGCGGTTTTTTGATGTTACCAGAGCAGATCCGGCAGTTGTCCCAGGACGATATGACAGCAGTCAACCATCATATTTTTTCCCAGCTGACATCGGATGTAGCGTTAATTAACCAGTTGGGCATTTACATTGTCAACAGTGGCGGCAAACGCTTGCGTCCCTTGCTGGCTACACTGGCTGCGCGTGCTGTTGGCTACCAGGGCAAGGATCACATTACCCTGGCCACCATCATCGAGTTTATTCACACAGCAACATTGCTGCATGACGACGTGGTGGACGAGTCAACCCTGCGCCGCGGCAAAGAAACCGCCAATGCCGTTTTTGGCAACCAGGCCAGCGTGCTGGTCGGGGACTTTCTCTACACCCGTGCTTTTCAGCTGATGGTGTCTTTACAACGGATGGAAGTGATGGCTATTTTAGCCGATGCCACCAATAAAATTGCCGAAGGCGAAGTCTTGCAGCTGATGAATGTGCACGATGCCGACACCAGCGAAGCCAATTACCTGCAGGTCATTTATTGCAAAACCGCAAAACTGTTTGAAGCCGCAACCGAACTGGCAGCTATTTTAGCCGATCAGACTGAACCTGTGGTGAACGCCATGCGCGCCTATGGCGTGCATTTGGGCACCGCGTTCCAGCTGATTGATGACGTATTGGATTACCAGGCAGACCAGACGGAGTTGGGCAAGAACATTGGTGATGATTTGGCCGAGGGCAAACCGACACTGCCATTAATTCACGCCTTAAAGCATGGCAACAGTGAGCAGCAAGCCTTGATCCGAAATGCCATTACGGAGGGGAATGGCTTGCAGCACCTGGATGCCATTATGGCGGCAATGCAACAGACCGGTGCCTTTGACTACACCCGACAAAAAGCCGAGCAAGAAGCAGAAAAAGCCAAAGCCGCCCTGACGGTTCTGCCCGACAGCCCCTACAAAGCAGCCTTGCTGCAGCTGGCTGACTTATCAGTCGGACGTTCCTGCTAAGCTCTTCCATCTGATGCAAAAAACCCGGCTGGAAATCCAGCCGGGCTTATCTGAAAGACGAAGATATTACTTCGCTTCTGGCCGCATGTGCGGGAACAAGATCACATCCCGAATGGAAGGTGCATCGGCCAACAACATCACCAGACGGTCGATACCAATGCCCTGGCCTGCGGTCGGCGGCAAGCCGTGCTCAAGCGCAGTCACGAAGTCCTCGTCGTAGAACATGGCTTCATCGTCGCCGGCGTCTTTTTGTTTCACTTGCTCCAGAAAACGCTCGGCTTGATCCTCGGCATCGTTGAGCTCGCTAAAGCCGTTCCCCAACTCGCGGCCACCGATAAAAAACTCAAAGCGGTCGGTAATTTCCGGGTTATGGTCGTTACGACGCGCCAGCGGTGATACTTCTGCTGGGTACTCGGTGATAAAGGTAGGATGACGCAACTTGGTTTCTACCAGCTCGTCAAACACTTCCATCAGAATACGGCCATGCCCATAGTTGGCTTTGACCTCAATCCCCAGGCTTTTCGCCAGTTCAGCCACGGCTTCACGCGTTGCCAGCTGCTCTTTGGTTACCGTCGGGTTGTAATGCAAAATCGACTCGGTGACCGACATCCGGGCAAACGGCTTGCCAAAATCAAAAACCTCGCCCTGATACGGTACTTCAGTGCTGCCCAGCACTTCCAGCGCCAGACCACGGAATAACTTCTCCGTTAAGTCCATTAAGTCGTTGTAATCGGCATAGGCCCAGTAAAACTCCAGCATGGTAAATTCCGGGTTATGACGGGTAGAGACCCCTTCGTTACGGAAGTTACGATTGAGCTCAAATACCTTTTCAAAGCCACCTACCACCAGCCGTTTTAAATACAGCTCGGGCGCAATACGCAAGAACATCTGCATATCCAGCGCATTGTGGTGCGTTTCAAAAGGGCGCGCCGAGGCGCCGCCTGGAATGCCTTGCAACATTGGCGTTTCGACTTCTAAAAAGCCTTCATCATTGAAAAAACGCCGGATGTAAGCCACGGTTTTGCTGCGCACCAAAAAGGTTTTTCGAGACTGCTCGTTCGAAATTAAATCCAAATAACGCTGGCGATACCGTGCTTCATTATCTGTTAAGCCATGGAACTTATCCGGCAGGGGTCGCAAAGCTTTGGTCAGCAAGCGAATGTCCGTCAGCCAGACCGTTAATTCACCGGTCTGGGTTTTAAATAAGTGACCGCTGGCACCAATGATATCGCCTAGGTCCCACTTTTTGAATTGCTCGTTGTACACACCCTCTGGCAGGCTGTCCCGGGCGACATACAGTTGAATTTTCCCCCCCATATCCGCAATGGTGGTAAAACTGGCTTTGCCCATGATTCGCCGGGTCATAATGCGCCCACCCAGACTGACGGTGACTTTCTGCTCTTCCAGCGCTTCCTTGCTAAGGTGCCCGTACTTGGCAATCACATCACTGGAAATGCTGTCACGGCGAAAATCGTTCGGGAACAGAAAGCCGTCCTCGCGCAGTGCCGCCAATTTCTGCTTTCGCTCAGCAATCAGCTTGTTAACGTCCTGAGTTTCGTTATCTTGGTTCTGCTGTTCGGCCATGTTTGATTCCTGAGTCATGTAAGTAATAGCGTGATTGAACTTATAAGCCGGCTTTTAAGCTGGCTTCGATAAATTTATCCAGATCGCCGTCCAGTACCGCTTGCGTATTACGGGTCTCAACGCCGGTGCGCAAATCCTTGATGCGGGAGTCATCCAGTACGTAGGAGCGGATCTGACTGCCCCAGCCGATGTCGGACTTGCTGTCTTCCAGCGCCTGCTTTTCCGCATTTTGCTTTTGCAGCTCCAGCTCGTACAACTTGGCACGCAGCTGTTTGAAGGCGTTGTCGCGGTTTTTGTGCTGAGAGCGATCATTCTGGCACTGCACCACCGTATTGGTTGGCAAGTGGGTGATCCGGATGGCTGAGTCGGTCCGGTTGACGTGCTGACCACCGGCGCCGGACGCGCGGTAGGTGTCAATGCGCAAATCCGCCGGATTGATGTCGATTTCAATGTCGTCGTCCACTTCCGGTGCCACAAAGACCGAGGCAAAAGAGGTATGGCGGCGATTGCCGGAGTCGAACGGGCTTTTGCGCACCAGCCGGTGCACGCCGGTCTCAGTGCGCAACCAGCCGTAGGCGTACTCACCACTGAACTTGATGGTGCAACCTTTGATGCCGGCAACATCGCCATCGGTGACTTCGTACAACTCGGGGTTAAAGCCTTTTTCCTCGCCCCAGCGCAAATACATCCGCATCAGCATGCTGGCCCAGTCCTGTGCTTCGGTACCGCCCGAACCCGACTGAATATCCAGATAGCAGTCGGATGCATCGTGCTTGCCAGAGAACATCCGGCGAAACTCCAGCAGCTCCAGCTGCTGCAACAGCTCGGCCAGTTCGGCTTTGGCTTCTTCGAAGGTATCTTCGTCGTCCGCTTCAACGGCCAATTCCAGCAAGCCGGCAACGTCTTCCACGCCCTGCTCCAGCTTTTGAATGGTACTGACCACCTGCTCCAACGCCGAGCGCTCTTTGCCAAGCGCCTGGGCCTTTTCCGGTTCATTCCAGATGGCCGGGTCTTCCAGCTCACGGCTGACTTCCTCTAAGCGCTCTTGCTTGGTATCGAAGTCAAAGATACCCCCGAAGCACAGCAGTGCGCTCGGTAACATCTTTGATACTCTGGTGAATGGGGTTGACTTCAAACATGACGGAAAACCTTGCTGCGCTCATAAAAAATTGGCGTGGATTGTAGCAAATTTCCACGCCAAGGGCAGCAGTTTTCGCCGTTTATACGGCCATCATGTGCCGCACCAGCAATTGCAGGTTTTGCTGCTGACGGTACTCATTAATATCCAGTTGATAGGCCAGCCGGACTTGCTGCACATTGACATCCGGCCAGCTGCGCCGGTCGGCATTAAACCAGATGGCATCGAGCAATTGGCCGGAGCTGTGCTGCAACATCAGTTTTAAATGCTTATCAGCCAGCACCTTTTGCTGCACCAGCCTGAACTCGCCTTCAAACACCGGCTCTGGGAAGGCCTGGCCCCAAGGGCCGCTTTGTTGCAGCAAGTTGGCAAACTCCAGTGCCATGCAATCCTGCGGCAGTTCGCCATCGGTCAATAGCTCGGCTTGCAGCATGTCCTCACTTACCCAGCGGCTGGCGATAAAATCGAGTGCCAACTGGAAGGTATCGAACCGATCCGCATCGATGGTCAAACCGGCCGCCATCGCGTGACCACCAAATTTTTTCAGCAAGCCGGGATACTGGCTGGCAATGGCTTCCAGCATATCGCGGATGTGCAGGCCCGGAATGGAGCGGGCCGAGCCTTTGAGCTCACCGGCATCGCCCTCGGCAAAGACAATCACCGGCCGGTGGTATTGCTCTTTGATGCGCCCAGCCAGTATGCCAATCACGCCCTGATGCCAATCGGCCCGATAGAGGCACAAACAAGCCGGCAGCTCGCTTTGCTGCAACGACAGCTGCCGCAAAAACTGCTGGGCCTCTGCTTGCATGCTCTGCTCAATAGCCCGCCGCTCCACATTGAGCTCATCGAGCCTGGACGCCAGCTCGCGGGCCAGGCCAAGCTCAGGTGCCAACAAACAGCTGATACCCAGTGACATGTCATCCAACCGGCCGGCCGCATTAAGCCTGGGTGCCAACGCAAAGCCAAAATCGCTGGCGGTTAAACGGCTGGCACTGCGGTTGGCCACATCGATCAATGCCTGAATGCCGGGCCGGCAACGACCAGAACGAATGCGCTGCAGGCCCTGATGCACCAAAATGCGGTTGTTGCTGTCCAATGGCACCACATCGGCTACAGTGCCCAGAGCCACCAGATCCAGCAGCTCGGCCAGATTGGGTTCTGTTAGCTGCTTGCTCTGAAACCAGCCCTGCTCACGCAAACGGGCCCGCAGCGCTAACAGCAGGTAAAAGGCTACCCCAACCCCTGCCAGCGCTTTGCTGGGGAAGTCGCAGCCTGGCTGATTGGGATTGACAATGGCGTCGGCCGCAGGCAACTCGCTGCCGGCCAGGTGATGATCGGTGACCAGCACTTTCACCCCGGCGGCTTTGGCAACCGCCACGCCCTCGATGGCCGAAATACCGTTATCCACGGTGATAATAAGCTCAGCCCCTTGCGCCACCGCCAGCTCGGCGATTTCCGGGCTTAACCCGTAGCCGTACTCGAAACGATTCGGCACCAGGTATTCCAGGTACTTAAAACCAAAAGCTTTCAGCCCCGCCATCAAAACGGCTGTACTGGTCGCGCCATCGGCATCAAAGTCCCCGACAATGACAATGTGTTGCTGCTGCTCAAGCGCTGCTTGCAGCAGCTCGGTGGCCGCATCAATGCCCTTTAATTGCTGCCAGTCGGCCAGATCGGCCGCCGCACGACTTAAGGCTTTGACATCCTGGATGCCACGGCTTAAATAGAGCCGCTGCAATACCGGGTGTAAACCGGCACCCAGCGACTGCGCCGGCACCGGACGTTGTTTTAACTGCTTGGTCAGCATCGGTTAATTGGCCAGTTGCTGCGCCAGCGCCTCGGCCGGCTGATAGCCGGGGATCATCTGCCCACTCGGCAGCACAATGGCCGGTGTACCAGTCACACCGAAAGCCTGACCCAGCTGGTAATGCGGCTCTACCGGGTTGCGGCATTCAACAGCACTGACCGAACGACCGGCTTTGGCTCTGTCCATGGCGCTGTTTTTATCCCGTGAGCACCAGATCGCCTCCAGCTCTTTACCGGTATCGGAGTTCATGCCACCGCGAGGAAAGGCCAGGTAGCGCACTGTGATGCCTGCCTTGTGGTAATCGGCCATTTCCTGATGCAGTCGGCGGCAAAAACCGCAGCTTGGATCGGTAAAAATGCTGACGACATAGCGCTCATTCGGGGCTTTGAACTCAATGTAGTCCGTCAGCTCTGCCAGCTTTTGCTGGCGCATCGGCCGAATCAGCTGCTCATTGACCAGTTCGCGGTTTTGAATATCAAACAGGTTGCCTTCAAAGAAAAAGTTGCCGTCGTTGCTGACAAAGAACAAACCGCGGTTGGTAAACACCTGAGCCAGACCTTCGACCGGCGAGGGCCCAACCGACTCAACCTTGAGACCAAGCTGCGTCAGTTGACGCTGAATGGCCGCTTCATCATAGGCGGTTGCTGTCTCGGCAGCGAGCTGGGTGGCGGCTAAGCCAAATGCAAATACAAGCATGGAAAGTCGAAGCATTGTCATGACATGGTTCCTGATTAACCCCGAGGGTGGTGTTGTTGATGCAAGTCCTGCAAGCGGGCCTGCGCAATGTGTGTGTAAATCTGTGTTGTGGATAAATCGCTGTGGCCAAGCAGCAGCTGGACCACCCGCAAGTCGGCGCCATGATTCAATAAATGCGTGGCAAAAGCATGGCGCAAGGTATGCGGTGACAGCGGACTCTGAATGCCCGCTACCTTAGCGTAAAACTTAATCCGATGCCAGAAGGTCTGACGGGTCATCTGCTGCCCCCGACTACTGGGAAAGAGTACCTCGCCCGGCTGACGCAGCAGCTCCGGCCTTGCTTCGCCTAAATAGCGCTGCAGCCAGTCCATCGCTTCTTCTCCAATGGGCACCAGCCGCTCTTTGCGCCCTTTGCCCTGCACCAGCAGCACCCCCTGACGCAAGTTGAGTTGACGCAATGTCAGGCCCACCAGCTCACTGACTCGCAGCCCTGCTGCATACAAGACTTCCAGCATGGCTTTATCCCTGAGCCCAATGGCTTCGCTCAGATCCGGCGCCTGCAGCAAGGCTTCCACTTCCGCTTCCGATAAGGTTTTTGGCAAGCTTCGTCCCAACTTGGGGTTTAACGTCTGCGCCAGCGGGTGATCCTGACGCTGACCACTTTGTTGCAGCCAGTTGTAAAAGCGCCGCAAGGCGCTAAGCAGCCGCGAGGTGCTGCGTGCACTGTAATGGTGGTCGACCCGCTCGGCAAGATAAGCTTCAACATGCTGAGGCTGGGCTTGCAGCAAGCCAAGGCCTGTTCCTTCTTTGGTCAGAAATAAAGCAAAATGCCGCAAATCGCTGCCATAGGCGCTGAGCGTATGGCGACTGGCCGCCGACTCTTGCCAGAGCTGCTGCAAAAAATCTTCAATGAGCGGGCTTTCAGTGGTAGGCACAAGGAGCATCGTCTTAGGTTCCATGCCCTTAGTTTAACGCGATGCCGCTTGCGGACAAAGTGTTCGTGCAGCTTTTGCCGTTACGGCAGTTTTGCTACACTGCGCCTTTGCACAACGCCTGGAGAAACAGCCCATGCAGATAGGGCTCTTTTATGGTTCCACCACCTGCTACACCGAAATGGTGGCCGAAAAAATTCAGCAGCTATTGGGGCCTGAGCTGGTGGCCCTGCACAACCTGAAAGATACCCCGCTTGGCAAAATGCAGGATTACGACATTTTAATCCTGGGCATTTCCACCTGGGATTTTGGTGAACTGCAGGAAGATTGGGAGGCCTGTTGGGCCGATATCGCCGACCTGGATCTCAATGACAAAGTGATCGCACTTTACGGCATGGGCGATCAAATTGGCTACACCGAATGGTTTCAGGATGCACTGGGCATGTTGCATCATGCCATCAGCCACAACCGTTGCGATCGCATTGGATTGTGGCTCAATCAGGGCTACGAGTTTGAAGCGTCCAAAGCCTTAACGGACGATGGTCAGTGGTTTTTCGGTCTGGCACTGGATGACGAAAACCAGTACGAACAAACCGATGCACGCTTAAAGCAATGGGTGGACCAGTTGCTGGTGGAGCTGGAAGCGCTTTAATTAAAAATTCAGATAAAAGTGCTGCAAGAGCTCCCGGTAGTTTTGGCTGTAATGGCCCGGCGCTGTGGCAATGCACAGCTCAGTGAGCTCGGCCACCACCGGCTGGCGCACCAGCTGCACCAAGGCCCGGCCTGGCGTTTTATCCGGCAAGGCTTTCACCCGGCACAGCCGCTGCAGCTGCCAACCGGACTCTGCCGCCAGCGCCAACAACAGGGTCAGGTTATCTGTCGGCACCACAAGGGCCAGGCTACCATCCTCCTCGCTCAGTTGCGCTGTTTTTTGCAGCAAAGCCGGCCAGGGCAAACTGCTGCTGTGGCGTGCGCGTTGCCTTGCCTGGTCTTGACTTGGCTGTGCCTGATGAAAATAAGGTGGATTGCAGATCTGCAAAGAGTAACGCTCTGCCGGCTGATGGGTTAGAATATCCTGTTGCCGCACTTGTATGGCTGATGGCCAGGGGCTGGCCGCCACATTAACACGACTTTGCTGCACGGCACCGGCATCGAGATCCAGTGCAGTAATGGGCCGCAGGCCCTGGCTACGCTGTGCCAGCATCAGGCTAAGAATGCCACTGCCGCAGCCAATATCGAGCACAGCACCACGCTCGGGCAGAACCGCCCAGGCGCCCAGCAAGAAGGCATCGGTGCCGACTTTCATTGCGCAATGCTGGTGACCGATAAAAAATTGTTTACACTGAAAACCTGCTGCCATAACGCCTCCGGGGCACAGTATACCCTGACCACCAGAGAAAACGCACAGGCCGACCACCACCAAGAGAGTTTTGCATGCAATTTGATGAGTTTGATCTGCACCCGGCCCTGAACCGAGCCCTGCACAAATGTGGTTTTAAACAAGCCACCCAGATCCAGCAACAGGTGCTGCCTTTTGCGCTGGAGGCACGCGATATTCTGGCCTCGGCCCCGACCGGCACCGGCAAAACCCTGGCATTTTTGATCCCGGCCATTCAGTACCTGCTGGATTTCCCGCGCCGCTCGCCCGGTTTTGCCAGGGTGCTGATTATGACGCCAACCCGCGAGCTCGCCTACCAAATCCATCAGGAAATTCAGAAACTTATTCAGTTTACCGAACTAAACGCCGGTGTGATTACCGGCGGCATTAATTACGGCAGCCACACCGAGGTGCTGACCAAGAACAACGATCTGCTGGTCGCTACGCCAGGGCGTTTAACCGAGTACCTCGACAACGAAAAGTTTCAGGCCGATCAGGTTGAAGTGCTGATCCTCGATGAAGCCGACCGCATGCTGGATATGGGCTTTATTGGTGAAATGAACCGCATTGTGCTCGAAGCACGGCAACGCAAACAAACCATGCTGTTCTCGGCTACGCTGGAAGGTGCCAATCTGGAACGTTTTGCCGGCCACTCGCTGCACGAGCCGGAGCGAATTGAAGCCGAGCCACCACGGCGTGAGCGCGGCAAAATCACCCAGTGGATCCATCTGGCCGATGATGTAAACCACAAGCTGGCACTACTCACCCACATCCTGCAACAAGAGGAAGTGAAAAAAGCCATTGTGTTTGTCAAAACCCGCGAGCGGTTGGCGCAGCTCACTGGCCAACTGCAAACTGCTGGCATTCGCAATGCATGGTTGCAAGGGGAAATGCCACTGGATAAACGCCAACAGGCTATTTTCCGCTTTCAGCAAGGCCAGGTGCCTGTGTTGCTGGCCACCGATGTGGCCGCCCGCGGCCTGGATATCGACGACATCAGCCATGTGATCAACTACGAC
>JAFIFR010000363.1 GCA_020831935.1 Alkalimonas sp. | reverse complement strand
GTTACCGCCTTTAATCAATAAATACTATTGATAATAATTATTAATTAGATTAGGATCACTCCATCAACTGATGAGGTGATCCTATGTACGTCTGTTTGTGCAAAGCCGTGACCGACAAAGCCATTAAACGCCATGTAGCCGAAGGCGTTCGCTCGATGCGTGAGCTGCGTGCTTGCACCGGTTTGGGCAGCCAATGCGGTCAGTGCACCTGTCAGGCCAGTCAGATCCTGCACAACGAAAGCCTGCTGCAAGCGCAGCAAGGCATTGAACTGGCACATCAGGTTGCCTAAGGCGAGGCCGAATGCAGGCTATTCTTGTTAGTTATTCTTCTTCGGTATAACGTTTCGGTTTTTTTGCCCGCCCATTTACGACATACTGACCGCATCTTTTTTAAGGGAGCAAGCGATGGCAGCTATTCAGCAAGTCGCCGTGGTCGGTGGCACACACGGCAATGAATTTTCCGGCATTTACCTGATCCGCCACTACCAACGTCAGCCCGAGTTATTGCAGCGTCAAAGCTTTCATGCCTGGACGCTCTTTGCCAACCCGGAAGCCTACCGGGCCAACAAGCGCTACCTGGATGCCGATCTCAATCGTCAGTTTCGCCGGGAAGACCTGGACAACCCGGCTCTCAGCAATTACGAGCAAAGCCGGGCCAAAGTGATTGATGCGGTGCTCGGTCCTAAAGGCAACCCGAAAGTGGATCTGGTGATCGACCTGCACAACACCACCAGCAACATGGGGCCGGTGCTGATCCTGACCCAGGCCGGCGATTTCTACAACCAACTGGCGGCTTACGTCAAAATGAAGATGCCAGAAGCCGTCATCAGCTGCGATGAAGACCTGCTACCGGCCGAAGAGCACAAACTGCTTTGCACCACAGGCCGCTACGGGGTGATTGTCGAAGTAGGGCCACAGCCACAATCGGTGCTGCGTCAGGATGTGCTGGAGCAGATGCACAGCATGACCCAACACATTCTGGATTTTGCCGATTTATACAACCGCAAGCAGCTGCCTGACTTGCCTGCCGAAGTAGAAGCCTACCGCTATTTGCACAGCATCACCTTGCCGGTGAACGAGCAGGGCGAGCGTCTTGGTATGGTGCACAGTCATGTGCAGGACCAGGATTTTAAAGCCATCGAACCGGGCGAGCCCATCTTCAAACTGTTTGATGGCAAAGAGTTGACCTACCAGGGCGATACGACGGTGTATCCGAGCTTTATCAACGAAGCAGCCTATTACGACAACAATTTGGCGATGTCACTGAACGAGAAGATCACGCTGAAGGTGCCGCCTGTGACGGGTAACTAGCA
>JAFIFR010000088.1 GCA_020831935.1 Alkalimonas sp. | reverse complement strand
GTGTAAGCGGTGTACCAGCCCGGGTTTTCCAGCACGTTACGCAGGATCACGTTTGGCGTCAGCGTTGGGTGATAGCCCATACCAATGTAGGACTTGAACACTTTGTTTTTTGCAGCAACGGATTTCAGGTACGCAAGGGCTTCGGCCTCGCTGCGACTGTCACCAATGGCCAGTGGCTGTGGCAAACGGATATCGGCCGGAATGGTCTGGGCGATCAGCTCTTCCACCGAGCTGACATTCAGCTCAGCCAGCATCGCCTCGGTTTCGTTGGCATCCGGGCCAATATGGCGTTGAATGAATTCCTGATGATTCGCAAGTTGCGACAGCGTTTTAGCAGCAGGGTTGCTCATGCTTGATGTGTCCTATTAATGCAGTAACGACAAAGGCGTTGGGTACAATTTTTTGGGTACTTTGCTTTGGGTACAGGGTTTTGCTTCTAAATAACGTAAGCCCCGATTGTACGGGGCTTATGCAAAAATGGATGACCTTTAGTCTTCGTCGATGACGTTCTGGTAGCCTTCGGCATCCAGCAGTTCATCCAGCTCCGCCAGATCGGAGGCTTTGATTTTGAACATCCAGCCATCGTGGTAAGGGCTGGCGTTCACTTGCTCCGGCGCATCGGTCAGCGACTCGTTCACTTCGACCACTTCGCCAGACAAAGGGGCATAGATATCCGAAGCGGCTTTAACCGACTCGGCCACCGCGCAGTCGTCGCCCTGAGACACCGTATCGCCAACTTCTGGCAGCTCGACAAAGACCATATCGCCCAGCAGCTCTTGCGCATGCTCAGAAATACCGACGCTGTAGATGCCATCGCCTTCGTGACGAACCCACTCGTGGGACGAGGCATACTTTAATTCTGTAGGGATAGAGCTCATGTTTAGTTCCTTACCTGATGTTGTTCTTTTAAGTCCGCATGCACAGACGGTTGCCATGCTATTGTGATACAGCAGGCAGGCTGTTGTACAGCTTTTGCACAACAGCCTGCCATCATTAAACTTTAGATCAGTTTTTTGCCCATGCGGACAAAGGCTGGCTTGATCACCTTCACCGGCACCAGCTTGCCGCGAATATCCACCTCGGCGCTATCGCCGACATTGGCCGGAACCCGCGCCATCGCAATACTAAAGCCCAGCGTCGGAGAGAAGGTGCCCGAGGTAATGATGCCTTCGCCGCCTTCAACCACCACCCGCTGACCATGGCGCAGCACGCCTTTTTGTTCCATCACCAGCCCCACCAGCTTGTCGGTGCCGGTTGCTTTCTGATGCTCCAGCGCTGCACGGCCAATAAAGTGACGATCGGCCGGCTCAAAGGCAATGGTCCAGCCCATGTTTGCCGCCAGAGGCGACACAGTTTCGTCCATATCCTGGCCGTACAAATTCATGCCGGCTTCAAGGCGCAAGGTATCACGGGCACCCAGGCCACAAGGCTTGACACCTGCTGCCAGCAGTTGCTGCCAGAAATCCGCGGCCAGGCCTTCTGGCATGGCAATTTCGTAGCCGTCTTCACCAGTGTAACCGGTGGTGGCGATAAACAAATCACCGCTTTGCACGCCAAAGAACTGCTTCATGCCTTCAACCGCTGCCTGTTGAGCGGCATCCAGTAAGGTAGCGACTTTAGCCTTGGCATTGGGGCCTTGCACCGCAATCAGCGCCAGCTCTGGCCGTTCGGTGACGGTCACCTCAAACGCAGGCGCATGCTGATTCAACCAAGCCAAATCTTTTTCACGGGTGGCGGAATTCACCACAATGCGGAAGTAGTCTTCTTGCAGGAAGTAAACTATCAGGTCGTCGATCACGCCACCGGCTTCATTCAACATGGCGGTGTACAGGGCTTTGCCTGGCACCGTTAATTTGGCAACATCGTTGGCCAGCAAGTAGCGCAGGAAGTCACGGGTACGGGCACCAGTCAGGTCCACGATGGTCATGTGCGACACATCAAACATACCGGCATCCTGGCGCACCGCGTGGTGCTCTTCCATTTGAGAGCCGTAGTTAATGGGCATCTGCCAGCCGAAAAAATCCACCATTTTGGCACCGGCTTCCAGATGTTTGGCGTGTAACACGGTTTGTTGGGACATGCGCTTGCTTCCTGTGATCTGAGGCGATGCTTTGCCTGGTTGGTAGCCACTAGGCTCAAGCTGGCAGCAACGCCGCTGGTTCAGGCTGTACCCCGCAAGGTTATGCAGCCCGACCGACTAAGAATGCATCGATTATAACGGAAGCCTGCGAAGGCCAACAGCCCTCTTACCCTTAGATTTACTAATGATTAGGCATTCAGCCAACCGCGGCATCCGATCCCGGCTGTGCTGGCCTGGCTGCTTTGGGCAAATCGCCGCGGTTGCCAAGCGCCAGCGCCATCATCGGTTGCTTCAGCTTGCTCTGCTTATCCAGCAGGCTCATGCCGATAGAACGCAGCAATTTCGGCAGCAAAGCGCCGCCGGCAAAGCCGCGTTTAAAGGTCTCCATTGCCAAAATCAGGCTTTGCGCTTCGGATTTTCGCCAGCGCTGATAACGGGCCAACAGCCGTGGGCAATCGATAGCGCCCTGCTGCTCCCGCTGCTCTGAGATTAGTTCTGCTAATGCAGCAACATCCATCAGCCCCAGATTCATGCCCTGACCGGCCAGCGGGTGGATGCTGTGGGCGGCATCGGCCACCAGCAGCACCCGGCCCTGCACCCATTGATTGGCATAGCGCATTCGAAGCGGGATCCGTTGCCGGTCACTGACAAGCTGCAGCGGCCCCAGCACCGATTGACTGGCGGCAGTCACCGCCTTGGCAAACGCCTCGGTCGACAGCGCCTGCAAGGCTTGGGCCCGCTCGGGCGGCACACTCCAGACGATGGATACCTGACGGCTGTCCGGCAATGGCAACAACGCCAAAGGCCCATCCGGCCAGAACACCTGGCGGGCGGTGGCTTGATGGTCTTCGCTGCAACTTAAGGTCGCTACCAACGCATGGTGCTGGTAATCCCAGTGCGTCAGGGGCAGCTGCAGCGACTCGCGGACAAAAGAGTTGGCGCCATCGGCCGCCACCAGCAAATTGGAGAGCAGCAAGTCACCGCTTTCCAATTGCAGCGCGACATTCTGGTCGCCCTGACTGATGCGGCTGATGCCGCTGTCAAACAAGCACTGCACATTGCTGTGCTGGCTTAGCTGCTGGTAGAGCTGCTGACGAATGCTTTGGTTGTCGCAGATCCAGCCAAGAGCCGGCAGCTGCTGCTCGGCCGCCGAAAAGCCCAGCCGACCAAAGCTGTCGGCTTGCCACACCTCCATCTGCTGATAAGGCGCAGCCTCAGCGGCAATGCCAGACCAGACACCCAGCCCGGCCAACAAGCGCTGCGATGCCAGATTCAGGGCACTGACACGGGAAAAACTGGCTGCACCTGGCTGCGGCTGCGGGCCTTTTTCCAGCAGCCGGATCTGAAGCCCGAGTGGAGCCAACAGCAAGGCCAGAGTCAGGCCAGCGCTGCCTGCGCCAACAATGGTGATATCACAATGCTGCATCGTTCGAAAACTCCTTCAGCTGAGCCTGCTGGCGCAGCATCGCGCTGTAGCCCATAGCCTGGCGGGCCAGCGGTTGTTGCAAGGGCTCACACAGCAGCATGCTGAGCAACCCCAGATTGCGCCCCAGTGCGACCAAACGGGAGCGGTTGGAAAATAGCCGTACCAGCCCATCGGTCAGGGTCATCACCTGCTGCATATCGGCCTCGCGGGCTTGCTGGTACTGGCGCAGCATGGCGTAATCGCCAATGGCTGCCGGCATCTGCTGCACCAGCGCGACCAAAGCAGCAATGTCGCGTAGCGCCAGATTAAAACCCTGGCCGGCAATCGGATGCAGGCTGTGCAGACTGTTGCCAAGCAGTGCAATGCGATGACGCACCGGGCTGTCGCTGCGTCTAAGTGTCAAGGGGTAACTGGCCCGGGCGCCACTTTTAACAAAGACCCCAGCCCGGTAGCCAAAAGCTTGCTGAGCGGCGGCGGTGAAGGCTGGCTCGTCCAGCTGCATCAACTGAGCGGCTTCTGCCGGTTGGGTGGTCCAGACCAAGGAGTAGCGCTTGCCAGGCAAGGGCAACAGCGCTATCGGGCCATCGGCGGTAAAGCGCTCAAAAGCCCGCTGCTGATGCGGCTCGGCCAGCGCCAGATTGGCAATAACTGCGGTTTGCTCGTAGAGGTCGCTGCGCAAGGCAAAACCAGCCAGCTGCCGGGTGGGCGACAGGCCCCCTTCACACACCACCAAAAGCCTGGCAGAGAGCACTTTGCCACTGGCCAGTTGCAGCTGCACCTGATCGGCTTGTTGCTGCAAGGAGGCAACCTGATCCGGCTGCAGCATCATCAGTTGCTTGTCCGGCACAGTTTGCAAGCGCCGCTGCAGCAGTTGGCCCAAGTGCTCCACTTCGAGCACAGCGCCAAATTCGCTCAGGCCAAAGTGATCGGCTTCAAGGTAGCATTTGCCAAAATGGCCGCGATCCGACACATGAATATGGCGGATGGGGCTGGCTTTGGCTCCAAGCTCCGGCCACAGCTGCCAGTTGCGCAATTGATCGACACTGGCTGCCGCCAAAGCGATGCTGCGACTGTCAAAGCTGACCGAGCGCTCTACAGCGGCTTGCTGCTCAATCACCGCAATGCGAAGCGTTGGCCTGGCCTTAAGCAAAGCCCAGGCCAGCGTGAGTCCTGCCATGCCGCCACCGGCAATGGCGATATCGATCTCTGGAGCTGTGTCAGTCAAACTGGCCATGGCCTTGTCCTGGGTCAGTGCTATCGCGGGCCATCAGGGCTTCAATCTCAGCAATGGTTTTGGGCACAGCAGCGGTCAGATTGCGATGACCCTCTGCGGTCACCAGCACATCGTCTTCAATGCGAATGCCAATGCCCCACCATTTGGGATCGGTGTCGCTGCCTTTGGCGATGTACAGGCCAGGTTCGACCGTTAGCACCATACCAGGCTCAAAGGGACGGTTTTTTGCGCCTGGCTCTGGCACAGCTCCTTTGGGCTGGTAGGAGCCAACATCGTGCACATCCAGCCCCAGCCAATGGCCCAGACTGTGGATCATCCAGGGCTTGACGGCTTCGGCTTCGATTAACTCCGCCAGCTCTCCTTGAAGAATGCCAAGCCGATGCAGGCCTTCGGTCAGCACCCGGTAACAGGCTTGGGTGGCGAGCGCGAAACTGCTGCCGGGTTTGATTTCGGACAGCGCCGCCAACTGGGCATCCAGCACCAGCTGATAGAGGGCCGCCTGCTCCTGGCTGAAGCGGCCATTCACCGGGAAGGTACGGGTAATATCGGCAGCATAGCCCTGCCACTCGCAGCCAGCATCGATCAACACCAGATCGCCATCGCAAAGCTCGGCGTTGTTTTCGGTGTAATGCAAAATGCAGGCATTCTCGCCCCCGCCAACGATGGGGTTATACGCCGCATGGCGGGCGCCCAGCATCGCACAGTGGTATTGAATACAGGCTTCTAACTGGTATTCCTGCATGCCGGGCCGACACAGCTGCATTGCGGCCTTGTGTGCATCCGCGCTAATGCTGGCAGCCTGTTGCATCAGGCTGATTTCGTAGTCATCTTTCAACAGGCGCAGCTCACTTAGCAGTGGGCGTAAATTGCATTGCTGCTGGGGCGCCAGCTCGCTCTGGCGTGGCATAGTGCGGATCTGCTGTTGGCAAGCGTTCAGCTGGCTTAGCAAAGCATCATCGTCGCCAAAACAAAACCACAGCTGCTGTTTGCCTTTCATGGCGGTGGCCAGCTGCGCTTGCTGTTCGCTGATGGAGGCTGCCGTTATACCAAACTGCTGCTCTGCCTGCTCCGGGCCAAAGCGCCGGCCTTGCCAGACTTCTTTTTCCACGTCTTTATCGCGGCACAGCAACAGCTCGCTACACTTCCCGGCCGCATCTTTGGTTAAAATCAGCAGCGCATCGGGTTCCGGGAAAGCCGTCAGGTACCAAAAGTCACTGTTGGGACGAAAGGGGTACTCGGTATCACGGCTACGGGTCTGTTCATGGCCAGCGGCAATGACCGCGACCGAAGAGGCAGGTAATTGAGCCAGCAACCGCTGGCGACGCTCAGCCTGGGGCCTGTTCATGTTTTTTCCTTTGTACGGGGATCAGTGCAAGGTCTTTTTCGGCGCCGTGCCCTGTTGGTACTTTACACCCACTTCGTGGAAGCAGTTCAGCGCCAGGATACGGATATGTTCCAGCACCAGGTAATAGGACTCTTCGTTTTCCTGCTCAGAGAAATCACTGCTGCTGTGCACATCGAGCCGGGTGATTTCGGTCAGTTGATTGACCGCATCGCGAATGTCTTCCGGCACCAGGGATAAATCGGTTTGCAGCACGGCAAAGCCAACCAAAAAGGCCTGACACCACTCGACCACGGCTTCGAGCCGTTCAATCAGACTGTCGTCATCGCTGGGCAGCAACAAAGCAAAAGCGTAGTCGGCTTGCTGCAGTTGCTCGGCAGTAAGGCCAATCAACTCGACAATCTGTTTTTGCACCGCGACCGGCACCGCCTGATTGTCGTTCAGAAAATCGTACAGTACCGGCAGGATCTGCTGTTGTTCTGCCTGGACACCGGCGGAGAGCAAGCCACTGATTAAACCATGCAGTTCGGCCGGAGAGGCCATCAGCTGCGATTCTTCCATCCGAAGCAGCCATTGCTCGTACTGCATTAAATAAGGGGTCGGCATTTTGGCATCACCTAAAAGCATCCATGACCTTATCCTACCACTTGAGGAGCTGTCAGGCCAAGAAGCGGTCGACGATAAAGAAGACAGTGTTGGCACCAAGCGCACAGCTTTTCAGCACCCTGCCCTTTCATCCGGCCAGCAGCCGGTGCTATACTGAATTTGTTCTCTGAGCTGTTGGTGATTGGATCGACGTCCCTGAGCCGATATTCAGATTGCCAAGGGATTCACCTTGTCACTTTTGTGCAAGCCCGGCCCGTACCGGGAAGCCTACGGTGGCATCAGACTCCCGCCTTGAACCCAGGGTTCAAGGGCTACCATCCGACACGGCAGCTTCGGAGAACATAACCCCAGGTAACCGTCACAACTTCAGGGAAGCAACGGGTGCAAAGCCGTCACGAACTGCGCCAACTGATCCGCCAGCGCCGCCAACAACTCAGCACCCAGCAACAACAGCAGGCCGCAGAGCAACTGGCCGAACGCTTTACTGCCCTACCCTTTTTAGCCGATTGCCAGCATATCGCACTCTATTTAAGCAACGACGCCGAGCTCGATACCTGGCCGTTGATCCATGCCCTGTGGCAACTGGGCAAGCAGCTGTACCTGCCATTGCTGCACCCTGTTACCCCTGGCCATCTTATTTTCCAGCACTTTCATGCCAATACCCCGATGCGAGCCAATCGTTTTGGCATTCCCGAGCCCGACTGGAGCTGCCCGGATCTCTGCCCGGTGGCGCAACTCGATCTGATTTGCACTCCCTTGGTGGCCTTTGATGCCAGTGGCAATCGTCTGGGCATGGGAGGCGGCTTTTACGACCGCACTCTGGCCAATGCTCCCCTTCGCAGCCGCGACGGCCAACCCAGAGTGATTGGCCTGGCGCATGCTTGTCAGCAGGTGCCGGCAGTCCCCGTCGAGGAATGGGATGTGCCCCTACCGGCCATCTGTACCCCGACACAAATTTTCCTGCCGTAATTTTCCGCCAAAACTTTCTATAAAATACCGCGGGAACTGCTGTTGTCTGACGCGGAGTTGGTTATAATGACTGCCTATTTTATCCATCTGTACGGCTAATCAAGGTTTTCTTATGCTCGATGACATGAAACGCAAAGCAGCCTGGGCGGCGCTTGAGTTTATTCCGCGCCATACGGTGGTTGGTGTCGGCACAGGTTCGACCGTCAATCACTTCATAGATGCTCTTGCCAGCATCAAAGATGAGATCCAGGGGGCGGTTTCCAGCTCCGAGCAGTCGACCGCCAAACTCAAAGCCCTGGGCATTCCGGTACTGAACCTGAACGACATTGACAGCTTCTCCGTCTACGTGGATGGCGCCGATGAAATTAACCCCGACAAACACATGATTAAAGGCGGTGGCGCTGCCCTGACCCGGGAAAAAATCGTCGCTGCAGTAGCGGAAACCTTTATCTGCATTGTCGATGAAAGCAAGCAGGTCCCGGTGCTGGGTCGCTTCCCCTTGCCGGTAGAAGTGATCCCAATGGCCAGCAGCTACGTGGCTCGTGAGTTGAATAAATTGGGCGGCCGCGCTGTGTTGCGTGATGGCGTTACCACCGACAACGGCAACGTGATCCTGGATGTGCATGGGCTGGAGATTCATCAGCCGATACAGCTGGAGGCGCAAATCAACAACATTGTTGGTGTGGTCACCAATGGCATTTTTGCCATTCGCGCCGCCGACAAAGTACTGGTTGGCACGCCCGCTGGCACCACCCTATTAAAATAACAAGAAAGAACCAAGTTCTGCGTCCATTGTAGACGATGCAACAAGAGAAGAATCATGGAAAAATTTTCACTGGCGAAAGATAAAATCAAAATTTTACTGTTGGAAGGTCTGCACCAAAGTGCGGTTCAGACTTTCAAAAATCAGGGCTACAGCAACATTGAATACCTGAAAACCTCTTTGCCGGAAGAGGAGCTGATTGAAAAAATCCGCGATGTGCATTTTATTGGCATACGCTCGCGTACCCAATTAACCGCCAAGGTACTGGCTGCCGCTGACAAGCTGGTGGCGATTGGCTGCTTCTGCATTGGCACCAATCAGGTGGACCTGGCTGCGGCGTTAGAGCGCGGTATTCCGGTATTTAATGCGCCTTTCTCCAACACCCGCTCGGTCGCCGAGTTGGTATTGGGCGAAATCATTATGCTGCTGCGCGGCATTCCGGGCCGCAATGCGGCGGCGCATCGTGGTGAGTGGCTCAAAACGGCCAACAATTCCTATGAAGCCCGCGGCAAAACCCTGGGTATCATTGGTTATGGCCACATTGGTACCCAGCTGAGCATCATGGCTGAGCATTTGGGCATGCGAGTGCAGTTTTACGACATTGAAGACAAGCTGGTGCTGGGCAATGCGACTCAGGTGGATTTCTCTACCTTGCTGAAAACCTCCGATGTGATCAGCTTGCATGTGCCGGAAACAGCGCAAACCAAAAACATGATTGGCGAAGCCGAACTCGACCTGATGAAGCAAGGCGCCATTTTGATCAATGCTTCTCGTGGCACTGTGGTGGATATTGACGCCCTGGCCGAAGCCTTGAGCAGCCAGAAACTCAATGGTGCAGCCATCGATGTGTTCCCGGTGGAGCCGAAAAGCAATCAGGAAGAGTTTGTCTCACCGCTACGTGCTTTTGATAATGTGCTGCTGACCCCACACATTGGCGGTTCAACCCAGGAGGCCCAGGAAAACATTGGCTACGAAGTGGCGGGCAAGCTGGTCAAGTACAGCGACAATGGTTCAACCCTGTCTGCAGTTAACTTCCCGGAGGTCTCCTTGCCAGAGCACACCGGTCGCCACCGCTTGCTGCACATCCACAAAAACCAGCCAGGCATGCTGACCAAGATCAACGAAGCCTTTGCACGTCACCAAATCAACATCGCGGGTCAATACCTGCAAACCAGTGCCGATGTCGGTTATGTGGTGATTGACATCGACTCAGCCGATTACGAGTTGGCGCTGGCGGAACTCAAAGCCATTCCCGGCACCTTGCGGGCCCGGGTGCTGCATTGAGAGCTGTGACAAGTGACAAGTGACAAGTGACAAGTGACAAGTGACAAGTGACAAGCTTAAACAATAAAACCGGCTGCCAAGCCGGTTTTATTGTT
>JAFIFR010000362.1 GCA_020831935.1 Alkalimonas sp. | reverse complement strand
ATTAGCGGCGCAAATTCCGCTGGCGGTGCTGGCCGGTATTTTGGTCAAAGTCGGGCTCGATATCCTTGATTACCGCTTGCTGAAACGCATTTCCGGCACGCCTAAGCCGGAAGTGATCATTATGCTCAGTGTCTTTGCCCTGACGGTATTGGTGGATCTGGTGATCGCCGTCGGTGTTGGTGTGGTGCTGGCGATGGGGCTGGTGACCTGGCGCATGGCCAAAACGGCTCACATTCATCTGGAAGACGACGAGTTGCTCGACGTGCCTAATGCTCCAGAACACCCGGGTGTGCGCTTGGTTCGCTTAAGTGGCCCGTTGTTTTTTGGCTCAATGGCCGAGATGCTGGATCGGATGGATAAGGTCGACCAGGTGATGCAAACCAAAGACATTGTGCTGGATTGCCGTGGTGTGCACTACATGGATTTGACCGCCGTTTTTGCCATTGAGGATATGTTGCAGAAATTACAGCAAAAAAAGCTGCGACCACGTTTGCTGTTAGATGACGAAGAGCTACAGCAGCGTTTGCTGGCACTGAATAGCCCAGCATTTACTAGCCAGACCTTGTGTAGTTCTATCGATCAGGTGCTGGATAGTTGTCAGACGAACGCTAAGGTCAAACCATGATGAACATCATCCTTGATCCGCTTGAATCACCAGCCGTTATCCAGTTACTGCAAGGCCACCTGGTCGATATGTACGCCACCTCGCCGCCAGAGAGTGTGCATGCGCTGGATGTAAGCAAATTGAAAGCGCCGGATATTCGATTCTGGACTGCCTGGCAAAACGATGTATTGCTCGGCTGCGTTGCCTTAAAACAGCACAGTGTTAGCATGGGTGAGATAAAATCAATGCGGACCGATCCTGCCGTCAGGGGCAAGGGCATTGGCCGGGCTTTGCTGCAGCATGTACTGGCCGAAGCGGCTGCCAGCGGCATCACCGATCTCTATCTGGAAACCGGTTCGATGGATTTCTTTACACCCGCCCGTAGCTTGTACCAAAGCGCCGGCTTTGTGTTTTGCGGCCCTTTTGCCGATTACCAGGACGATGAGAACAGCTGCTTTATGCACAAAAACCTGCAGGCAGCTGCAGATATGACCGAGCCGGTGCAGCGCCAGCTCGATGCCTACAATGCCAAAGACTTAGCGGCATTTTGCCGCTGCTACCATCCGGATATCGCCATTTACCGCATGCCGGCAAGCAGCCCTGCGCTAAAAGGCCTGGACGCGCTGCGGCAGTTCTATGCCAGTGAGCGCTTTACTTTGCCTGGGCTTCGCGCCGAAGTGCTCAGCCGGATGGTGGTCGGCAACAAGGTGATTGATCAC
>JAFIFR010000087.1 GCA_020831935.1 Alkalimonas sp. | reverse complement strand
CAGCTCCTTATAGACATCGTCTTCAACTTTACCGGTTAAGGTGGCTTTGCCATTGTGCACTGCCACGCTCAGGTCATGGCTACGCAGATAAGGGCTCAGGGTGAATGTGGTGGCAATCTGGGCTTCATGACGGGCATTGGTGAGCGAGCTGCCATGCTCCTTTGCTGCCATGCTTTCGTTTGCCATTGCTTGGCTGCTGCTAAGTGCCAGCGTGATAGCTGTTGCTATTAGCAGCTTCTTAGTAAGAATGTTCATCTATATTTCCTTTTTGGCTGTAGCGGGTTGTGCCGGTACAGCACAGTCTGAACCGACACAAGTGGATCAGGCGTTTTAGCTTCGGTTTAGAAAGCTTTTCACCTGGTTGTTTGCCACCTCTGGCGCCAAGTTGTAGCGCTGCTGGACTAAGCGGGAGAGTTGCTCGGCATTGCCATCGCTTTTGAGCAGTTCCGCCTCGCTGAGTTTGCCCCATTGGTTTTTCGCTGCCTTGACCTGTTGTGGCCATTTCACTTTGGAACCAGGCAAAGCGGTTGCTGGCTCTTTTTTATCCGTGGCACTTTGGGTGGGTGCCGCTGCATTGATGGTGTTTTTGCTGTTGGCATTGGCGCTGGTTTTGCCTTGGCCCATCGGCTCATTCTTGCCGGGATTGTTGCCTTTTGTGTTTTTGTTCATACAAACCTC
Organism: Alkalimonas sp.; assembly: GCA_020831935.1. Taxonomy (GTDB): domain Bacteria; phylum Pseudomonadota; class Gammaproteobacteria; order Enterobacterales; family Alteromonadaceae; genus Alkalimonas. Next base: position 9,353 of record JAFIFR010000087.1, on the reverse strand, counting down.
GTTGTGCACTCAGTAAGCACGGAAGTGTGCGGACTGATAAGGCAGCATAAAACGGCACGATACCCTTGTCGGTGCGTCAGCGCGCATAGGTGTTTAAGCGCATTGATGTTGCGTCAGATCAAGGTGATGCTTTGTGTGAAAAGCTAGACTAGCGGCTGATTTCTATTCTGAGAGACATTCCATGCCAGGCAATCTCTGGGACCCGGCCTTGATCGCCAAATACAACATCCATGGCCCGCGTTATACCTCTTATCCGACGGCGCTGGCGCTGCAGGCGCCTTTTGACAGCCAAAAAGTCCACGACACCTTGTTGGCATCGACCGGCGAGCTGAGCCTCTATCTGCACCTGCCGTTTTGCCACCAGCTCTGTTACTACTGTGGCTGCAACAAGGTGGTCACCCGCCATCAGCACAAGGCGGATCGCTATCTGGATGCACTGGAGCAGGAAATGGCCATGTATCAGCCTTTGGTGGCAAACCGGCCCATCGGTCAAATCCACCTGGGCGGTGGCACTCCGACTTTTTTAACCGAGCAGCAGTTAAGCCGCTTGATGCAGCTGTTTCATCGGCACTTTGATTGTACAGCGCTGGATGAGCTCAGTATTGAAATCGACCCGCGCAGTTGCAGCCTGGAAAAGTTGGCGCATTTGCGTGGGCTTGGCTTTAACCGGGTCAGTTTTGGCGTGCAGGATTTCGATCAGCAGGTACAAATTACCATCAACCGGGTGCAGGATGCCGATTTGGTGCGCCAATTGGTGCAGGCAGCCAAAAAGCTCGGATTTGCGTCAATCAACCTGGATTTGGTTTATGGTTTACCGTACCAGCAAGCTGCTTCGTTTCAGCAGACGCTGGATCAGGTGGTAGCGCTGGAGCCGGATAGGGTGTCTTTATTTAGTTATGCGCACTTGCCAGCGCGCTTTGCTGCCCAGCGCAAGTTGCCGGAGGCCGCTATGCCCGGCGCTGAAACCAAGCTGGCCTTATTGCAGCAAGGCATCGCCACCTTTAGTCAGGCCGGTTATCAGTTTATTGGCATGGATCACTTTGCCAAGCCGGAGGATGGTTTGGCCAAAGCACAGCGGGCAGGGCAGCTGCAACGTAATTTTCAGGGCTATACCACCCATGGCCAGAATGCGCTGCTGGGCCTTGGGGTCTCGTCGATCAGTCAGGTGGATGGCGTGCTGTGGCAACACGAAAAAGAATTGCCGGATTACTATCAGGCGATTGAAGCCAAGCAGTTGCCGCTGGCCAAAGGTTTTGTCTTGTCCAAAGACGATTGCATTCGTGCGGAATTGATCGCTCAGCTGATTTGCCATTTTGCGCTGGATACTGCAGCTTTTGGGCAGAAGTGGCAGCTTGATTTTGACCACTACTTTGCGGATAGTCTGGCCAAGTTGACTCCCTTTATCGAGGATGGCCTGGTTGAGCTAAGCCCGGCAGGGATTAAAATAGCCGATGCAGGCCGGTTATGGGTGCGCAGTATTTGCAGTGCTTTTGATGTCTATTTGCAGCAGGGACAACAGCGCTACTCGAAAGTGGTTTAAAGTGTAACACTCAGCAAAAAGCCACCCTCGGGTGGCTTTTTGCTAGCTGAAGTCCGGTTACAGATGGTAGCTGATGTGCTGGTGAAAACGGATCAGCAGATCATCACGCTCCGGATTCAGGTTGACCCCTTTGGCAAAACGACGCAGCGCGTTTTCCACCTGATTCATAAAACGGCCATAGCCCATGTCGGTGTAATCGTCTTTGTTGGCAAAGATAATCAACTGTGCGGACTCAACCAGGTTGCTGTCGTCCCAATCGGCGATCAGCTGACCTTCGCTCATGCTTGGATCAAAACCAATCATTTGCAATTCTTTGCCGCTGCTCATCTTATCGAATTTGCTGTTACGCACCAGGGGGAGCAAACCATTGGCCAGCACCGCTCTGTGGGTCAGCTTGTTCAAACTGGTGGCTTCAACAAACTGGTCCTGAATATGCTGGTACAGGGCGGTATAGGGACGATCGGATTTGGCATCAATCGGCACCTGCTCTTTGATGTAGCGACTGAGTGGCAAATTGATAATGACGTAGGTCAGGGCACTGTGCTCGGACGGCAGTTCACAGTTGCGAGCCTTGTAGCGTGCATCCAGCGAGCGAAGCTTGTAGCCATAACTTTCCTTAACACCTTTGCTTTTGGCAAAGAGATCGTACGTCAGGTGCTGGTGATCCCGAACCTTGATTTTCAGCTCCGGGCTGTTGATTTCGTCGCTGAAACGCTGCAACAAGGCGCGAACTTTGTTGTGGAACTCAGCGGCATTGGCACGAATGTTGGCATCGGTGGCTAAGAACAGCAACGAAATCTTACGGGCTTTTTCCGCCGGGTTAAAAAAGCTGTTTTGCGCTTCGTGATAGGCCGGATTGTAGAAAAACAGGATTTGCTCGGCTGTTTGCAGGGTGTAGGCTTCGCTGTGAAAGCGCACCACCGGCGTTTTGCCATTGGCAATCAGGTGCACGTTGCGAAGGCCTGCCTGATCGGCCAGCTCAAAAAATATTTTGCCCAGTTGCAGGTAGAACTCTTTGAACGGCTCCTGGCTATCGACCATAGGGGCGCCAAAGCGTGCGAGGATCGCATCGGTCAGGCTGAATTCGGCAAGCAAGTACTGATTGTCCCTGGAGCTGGTTGGAATATAAACTTTGTGTTGGCTGCTGACTGGCATAACTCCCCCGTTGATGCTGTACTGAATCGCTGGCTATTGTAGCAAAATTTAACCGGCTGGACTTATTATTTTTGTTGGTTTTTCACAAAGATAGCAAAAAGCTCCGCCAGCGGCGGAGCCTTGGCGGTTAATGGCCGGAGCGGGCAAAACGACCCAACTGTTGCTGCGTTCTGGCGGTGCCTTCTAGCAGGGCCTTGGCGGCGTCATCAATGGATGTCATCTGGCTATTGGCTTCATTGGTCACATGCTCGATGGCCGATAAATGCTGGTGGGTTTGCTGGTAGCGCTTTTCCAAAGCCCCTACGGTGTCATTGATGCTCTGAACCCGGGTTTTCGCATCGGCCAGCTGTTGTTGTAAACCGCTAAACTCTTCGCTGGTGACGCCGGTTTGTTCTTGCGCTTGCCGCGCTTGTTGATTCAGGCTTTCCGACTCGGTGCGGGTTTCCTGCACCAGTCGCTCCATATCATTCAAAAAGCCTGAGATCTGGCGGGTGGCATCGTTGACTTTGGCGGCCAGGGTGCGAACTTCATCTGCAACCACGGCAAAGCCGCGGCCTGCTTCGCCGGCCCGGGCTGCTTCGATGGCGGCATTCAGTGCCAGCAGATTGGTCTGATCGGAAAAGTTCTCTACCATCACCAGAATTTGCCGGACATTCTCTGCATTTTGATGCAGCCCATTGATGGTTTGACCAAAGGTATCCAGCAAATTAACAATGCTGGCCAATTGGCCGGAGAGCTGTTGCATTTGGCTGCTGGCACCCTGAGCGCTTTTTACCGTCACTGAGGCGACTTCTGTCATTTGATCGCCATGCTGCACGATATCGGCCAGGTACTCCAGCACCTGATCACTCTCACCGCGGATCTGATGGCTACGTTTTTCAGTATCCTGCAAATGACTGCGGGTGGTACGGACGGCTTGGGATACTTGCTCATTGGTTTCGTGGGTGCGCTTGGCTTCCTGATGAATATCGCCAAGCAGTTTACCCAGTTGACTGACAAATTCGTTGTACTGCTCAGACAGCGTGCGGAATTCATCATGGGTAAAAGCGGGCAGCCGGTGCTGCAAATCGGTGCCTTTGGTATTGGTTTCCTGCAGTGCTGATACCAGCGCCTGAACCGGTCGCACGATCAGGTGATGCATGTAAAAGATGGTGAAGACAAAGGCCGAAACACCCAGCAATAACAGCAGCCACCAGCCGGTTCCGGCGCCACCGGCCGGGTAAGCTAGGTACAGCGCCAGCCCAAAAAACAACGCCAGAAACCCGATGTTGCCAATAATTTTCCGGGTGAGGGTATAAAAGAAAGTTTGCTCAATAAAGTTGTACACCTTGCCAAAACTCCCCATCGCTATTCCAGCCATTCAGTTTCACGCACAATACCAGCAGCATAGCATAACTGCCCGGGCAGGCTATTGTTGTAACGCAGGTTTTGTGCATTTTTACTCAGATGGCAGCAGCTGCAAACCAAAGCGCTGCAACTCCAGGTGCATTTGCTCTTTTTCCAGCAGTTGCCGTACCCAGAGGTAGAGCGTTTCTATCGAGAGCTCATGGTTGGGGTTCAACAGTAACTGGTGACGATAGCTTTGATCAACGCGCTCAGAGATCAGTAGTTTTCCTACACTGTCCGGGTGTTGCTGAAGGTATTGATACAAAAATGAGCGTGTCACTATGGCGGTATCGGTCCGTCCTTTTAACACCAGCTCGACACTTGCCTGATGATCACTGACCAGGGTCATTTGGTATTGCTCGGCCAGCAGGGCCGGGTCTGTTTGGAAGTTGGCAATTTGGTAATGATACCCCAGGATACCGGCGATGGTTTTGTTGCCAAGATCATCAAACCACTGCTGGGATTGTGCTTTGCTGCTTAGGGCAATAAAGACTTCATCGTCTTTGGCGAAGGCTGGTGAGTTGTCGATGGGAATGGAGCGTTGTACCCAGCCCCAGTAGGGATCTTCAAAGAAAATGGTGTCAAATAAACCTTGTTGATAATCCTGATGGCGCCGAACTGGTGTGGTGAGTACCAGTTCAAAATGATAGTCCTGCTGCAGTTGGTTGAGCTGGTGGATCAGTTCGACGGTAAAGCCTTTGGCTAAACCATGCTCCAATTGAATGTAAGGAGGAAATTCGTAAGCACCGACCCGAACCAGGGTTTTTGAAAACGCTGGATTAAAAAGTGTGATTACAAAAATTAATGTAGAAATCACAACCAACCGCATAATCGATTCCTTTTAACAGCGACAGCTAATTCACTCCTTTCCTATATCTTCGTACCATAGTTCTGGAGCGCTGGCAATAAAGTCTTCCATCAGTTTGATGCACTCATCGTCTTGCAAAATGGTAACGTCGACACCCCGTTGGCGAACATACTCTTCTGGTCCCTGAAAGGTTTTGTTTTCGCCCACAACAATTTTGGGGATGCCATACAGCAGGGCTGTGCCGCTGCACATATCGCAGGGCGACAAGGTCGAGTAGAGGGTGGCTTTTTTGTAATCAGCCGGTGAAAGGCGACCTGCTTGCTCCAGGCAATGCATCTCGGCGTGCAAAATGGCACTGCCTTGCTGCACTCGTTGATTGTGGCCACGGCCGACAATCTTGCCATCGATCACCAGCACAGAGCCGATGGGGATGCCGCCTTCGGCCAAGCCTTTTTTCGCTTCGTCGATAGCTGCTTGCATAAAGGGATCGCGCATCGCTGTTACTCCTTCGTTTGGCTTTTAAAGAGCATAGATGCTTTTGCTGGTGGATGCGAGCTGGTTTTCTCTGGCCTAGGGCTGTGCTAGATTGCCTTTCTTTATGTTTGTCACAAGGTGAGGAAAATGCTGAGTATCATGACGCTGCTGGTTGGAGCCTTAAATCCTGCGGTAGCAACCGACAATGAAGCGGCGGCACAGTTTTGGCTAAATATGGCGCAACATTGCGGCCAGGCTTATCAAGGCAAGCGCGTCATTGCGCGGGACGACCGGCCGGATTTGTTGCAAGGGGATGAAACCTTGATTGTGCATTTCCGTGAATGCTCCAGCGAGCTGTTGGCATTGCCATTTCATATCGGCCATGCAGATGGCCGTTGGGATCGCTCCCGTACCTGGCGCTACAGTTGGCAGGATGGCAAGTTGGAGCTGCGGCATGATCACCGTTTAAGCTCGGGGGAGCCCGACGAAAGCAATACCATGTATGGTGGTTTGTCGATAGACAGGGGCACACCACAGCAGCAAGCTTTTCTCTTTACTGAGCGGACCGCCGAAGATGGCTCTGCACTGGGATGGCGCATCGAAATCGTGCCAGGTAAGCGCTACACCTACGGCACTTTTAGCGGTGACAACTGGACCTGGCGGCTCGACTTTGATCTGAGCCAGCCGCTGGAGAAAGTGCCCCCAGCGCCATGGGGGCACCCATAGGCTACAAGTCTGTTAGCCGCCAAAGTTGGCCGAGAAGTTGTACACCACACCGAGCGACAGTGCATAGGGATCCTGGCCGGGTTCAATCGCCAACTGCTTGCCATGGCCACCGCCGGCCGAGACATTAAAGCTGGCATTGTCGGCGTTGTTGGTAAAGGCTGCCGCTGCATACAGGGTGAGCTGGCGGCCAAAGCGCCGGTCCAGACCCAGCGACAGCATGGTGGCACCGCTGTTGTCAGCATCGGCATCGCCGGCATGGTAGAGCTGGGCTTTCACGCTGTAGGCGTCACTGACTCGATAAGCAGCACCAATGCCATACGCATCCCGGTTACCCCCATTAAAGTTTTCACTGCTTTGCCAAAAGGCGGTTAACCGCCATTGGTCGTTTAAGCGATAACTGGCACCGGCCCGATATCCGCTCAGAGCATTATTTTCTGGACGGCTGCGCCGTTCATAGGCCAGCATCAACATCAGTTCTTTGTTGTCAAAGGTAACGGAACTGCTGATGGCATCGTCTTTGTTGTCGGTGTTGCTGCCGCTGCGGTCGTTCGGTGAATAGTGCAGGTCGAAGGTGAGCTGTTGAAAAGCCGGCGTCTGATAATGCAAGCCATTGCGAAAACGCCGATCCATATCGACCCCGCCACCACGCACAATGTTGCGGGCATCACCGACCTGATCGCCAAACAAGTCGGTTCGGCTGCGGACATTTTTTAGCGGGGTATCAAAAAAACCGGCCCGCACCAGGCCAAAGTCACCTTGCAGTCCCAAAAAGCTGTTGCGCGAGGCCCAGTCGCCACTGCCTTCATCCAGGCGGATCAGGCTTTCAATTTGCAGCAATACCGTCAGATTGTCCTGCACTTGCTGGGAGCCGCGGATACCGAAGCGACTGGCGTTGCTGGAGATATTCAGGCCACTGTCATTGCCGTTGTCCAGTTGATCGACCGATAGATGCGCTCGGCCATAAATGCCAAACTCAGTTGCGATGGCCATAGTGCTGTGCAGTGCCATGGTAACGGCTGCGGCATGGATAAGGCGGCTTTTTTTCATCAAAGGATTCTCTTCATAATTTTGTCATTATGGTAGTTGGGACTGCGCTGGAATAAAAGACTATTCGTCAGGCTAGTCTGCTTTTACCTGATAAAACCGAATTTGCAGTTGCCTGCTCTGCGGCCACCAGGGCCGCAGAGTGGCCAAGCAGGCCAGTGATGATTTTCACTACGCCAAGCAGCGCATCAAACAGCGCACCTACCAGGGTTACTTTGTTGGCGTGCGCTGCATCCTGCTGCAGGGATGTGACTCCAATATGTGAATGCCTCATGTCAGAGCGCTGCTATAACGAGACAGATGCCTTCAGTGTTAGTCACCAAGTCGCCTCGCGTCAAGAGGCGCCCAAAGTGCTAATGAGGCAATGGCCATTTTCTTGCTAAATACCAGCCAACAACCATAGCAAGGACAAAACTTAAGGTTGCAAAGCTGCCTGAACTCAGAGCGGCCAATGCGGGTCCCGGACAATAACCGACCAGACCCCAACCTAAGCCGAAAACTGCCGCACCAATCAGGATAGGCTTGTCGATCTTGCTGGCGTTTGGCAACTGAAACTTTTCTGCCATCAAGGGGGCTGATCTTCCCCGGACTAAACGAAAACCAACACTGTACACGGCTAGAGCAGCGGCCATAACCAGAGCCAAGCTGGGATCCCAGTTGCCGGACAGGTTTAAAAAGCCCAATACTTTGGCCGGATCGATCATCATGGAAACGGCGATGCCGATGGACATCAATAAACCGGCAATAAAAGCAATCATGATTTGCATGGATGACTCCTTAAAACAAGCTGGCGACGAGAACACCAGCCGCCATGAATATCAGGGTGGCAGTGATGGAGCGTGGCGAGAAACGGCCAATGCCGCAAACGCCGTGCCCTGAGGTGCAGCCACTGCCCCAGGCCGTGCCAAGGCCAACCAGCAAGCCGGCAATCAGGGTTCGTGGGCCAAGCTCAGGGGTGCTGAAACTAAAATCGCTGATAACCAGTGCCACCAGCAAAGGCCCGAGCAGCAAGCCGGCAACAAAAGCCAGTTTCCAGCTGCGGTCTTGCTTTTGGAAAATGGCCTGGCTGGCAATACCGGATATCCCAGCTATTCTGCCAAGCGCGGCCATCAGCAATAAAGCTCCCAAGCCAATAAAGGTGCCACCAATCAAAGCGGATAGCGGGGTAAAGTTTTCCATGATCACCTCTTATTTCACGATAGGGAGTTTTGCGTCCAGCCAGCCCTGCATGCCCGGTGCAACGGAGTACACCTTTGAAAAGCCCATCCGTTGCAATGACTCTGTTGCCAGAGCGGAGCGCGCACCAGAGCGGCAAATTAAATACAGTGGCTCTGCAGCCAGTTGCTCCAGGGCAACCTCTGCAGCACAACCACTGGCGGCGACGGCAGGGTGATTGGCCAACTGCATTTCCAGCACGCCTCGGGGGTAATTCACTGCACCGGCAATATGGCCCTGAGCAAACTCTGCTGGCTCACGCACATCAATCAATCTGGGTTCAGGATGTGTTTTCAGGTAATTTGAAAGCTGATCAAGGTCGACTTCCTGAATGCCTGCTTTGGCTTCTGCTACCAATTGTTGTGCTGTTTTCATCGGTGTCTCCAACTTGTTAGATAACGGATTGAGTTACGACAACTACTGCCATAACGGCTAAAAATACCGCAAAACCCTTCTGCAGTTTTTCTTTCGGTAAACGGCGGCCTATCCAGGCACCTAAATAACTGCCGGCAATACCTGCCACGATCATTAGCGCAATGACGGTCCAATCAAAACTTAATCCCTGATTGGTAAAGACCACGTAGTATTTGGCAAAGCCGACAAAGGATTTTAAGGCGATCACCACCAGACTGGTGGCAACCCCAATGACGATGGGTAAGCCGCCCATCAGCACCAATGCCGGCACGATAAGAAAGCCACCACCGACGCCGACAAAACCGGTCACTGCACCTACCACCAGGCCATCCGCCAAGACTTTTGGCTTTTTAAAAGCGAGTTGGTTCGCGGTATCTTTCAATTGGCTGCGCCACATAAAGAAAGCAGCGACGATCATCAAGAGGGCAAACACCAGCAACTGCCAACGGCTGTCGACCAGAGTCCCCGCCCATGCCCCCAGATAGGTGCCAAACATCCCCGGGATGCCAAACCAAAAGACATGACGCCAGCTGATGAGTCGCTTAAAACCATTGTGAAAAGAGCCAAAAGCACTGATGGCTGCGACGATAA
>JAFIFR010000086.1 GCA_020831935.1 Alkalimonas sp. | reverse complement strand
TCAGCCGATTTAGCCGGCTCCAACCTGACCATCTGGTCGGGTTCTAAGCCGCTGACGCACAGCGATGCCAGTGGCAACTACATTTACTACGGTGTTCGTGAGTTTGGCATGTCAGCCATTATGAATGGTATAGCGCTGCATGGTGGTTTTGTCCCTTATGGTGCCACCTTCCTGATGTTTATGGAGTACGCCCGCAATGCGGTGCGGATGGCAGCCTTGATGAAGCAGCGCGTTATTTTTGTCTATACCCATGACTCCATTGGTCTTGGCGAAGACGGCCCTACCCACCAACCGGTCGAACAGCTGACTGCGCTGCGTGCTACGCCCAATCTGATGAACTGGCGTCCTTGCGATCAGGTCGAGTCAGCAGTGGCTTGGCAAGCAGCGATTGAGCGTACCGAAGGCCCCAGCAGCCTGATTTTTACCCGTCAGGGCTTGCCGCAGCAAGAGCGCAGCGCCGAACAATTGGCCGCCATTCGTCGTGGCGGTTATGTGCTGCTGGACTGCGACGCTACCCCTGAGCTGATTTTGATCGCCACCGGCTCAGAAGTGCAGTTGGCGATGAGCGCAGCCGCTCAGTTGCACCAAGAAGGGCGTCGGGTCCGGGTGGTGTCGATGCCGTCGACCGATGTATTTGATGCCCAGGATGCCAGCTACCGTGAGCAGGTACTGCCAGCAGCTGTCAGCTGTCGTGTCGCGGTAGAAGCCGGCAGCAAAGACGGCTGGTACAAGTACGTCGGTCTGAACGGTCGCATTATCGGTATGGATACTTTTGGTGAATCGGCGCCGGCTGATCAGCTGTTCGCTCACTTTGGCATCACCAGCGATCAGGTGCTGGCTGCTGCCCGTGAGTTGCTCAGTCAATAACACCAAAAAAGGACAGCCGATGCTGTCCTTTTTTACACTGCTGCTTGCAGTCTGAGGAGTAAATAAACACCGATGTCAAAGATACAGCAGCCAATTCGCCTGGCGATTAATGGCTTTGGCCGGATTGGCCGTAACATCGTGCGGGCTTTGTACGAATCCGGCCGGCGTGATCTGCAGGTCGTGGCCATCAATGAACTGGCCGATGCCAAAGGCGTTGCGCATTTATTGAAGTACGACAGTTCCCATGGCCGTTTTGCTGCCGACGTTGAGCGGGTTGCGCAGGGGATCCGGGTCAATGGCGATCTGATTCAGTTGTTTGCAGAAGCGGATCCAACTGAGTTGCCCTGGCAAGAGCTCGGGATTGATGTGGTGCTTGAATGCACAGGTGTTTTTCATTCGCGTGAGCATGCCGGTTGGCATCTGACGGCCGGAGCGAAAAAAGTGTTGTTTTCTCATCCTGCCGATGCCGATGTGGATGCGACTGTGATTTTTGGCATCAATCATCAGCAACTTGACGCTGAGATGCGCATCCTCTCCAATGGCTCCTGTACCACCAACTGTGTGGTACCGGTCTTGCAATTGCTTGATGAACGCTTCGGCATTGAAAGTGGCACCATTACCACCATTCATGCCTCGATGAACGACCAACAAGTGATCGACGCCTATCATCCGGATTTGCGTCGTACCCGTGCGGCCAGTCAGTCAATTATTCCGGTCGACACCAAGCTGGCGCTCGGTATTGAACGGATTCTGCCGCAACTGGCTGGTCGCTTTGAAGCCATCGCCGTAAGGGTACCGACCGTCAATGTCACGGCGATGGATGTCAGCTTAACGTTGCATCAGGACGTGCAAGCTGCTGCCATCAATCAGGTGTTGCAGCAGGCCGGCAAATCGCAATTAGCCGGTATTCTGGATTACACCGAAGAGCCGCTGGTCTCGGTCGATTTTAACCACAATTCCCATTCCTGCATTGTCGATGGCTCCCTGACCCGGGTAAGCCACAAACGGCTGGTCAAGTGCCTGCTCTGGTGCGACAACGAGTGGGGCTTCGCCCATCGCATGCTGGATACCGCCAAGGCCATGATGGCCTGAATTAGGAGAAAATAATGACAGTACTACAGATGAGTCAACTGGAACTGGCTGGTAAGCGGGTTCTGATTCGGGAAGATTTAAACGTGCCGGTTAAAGACGGTGCGGTCACCTCCGATGCCCGTTTGAAGGCGGCTCTACCCACCATTGAGCAGGCGTTAACCCAAGGTGCGGCTGTGATGGTGATGTCGCATCTGGGGCGGCCGGAAGAAGGCGTGTTCAGCGAGGAGGCTTCGTTGCAGCCTGTGGTGGACTGGTTGACCAAAGCTTTGACGGTGCCGGTTCGGCTTGAGCGGGATTACCTGAATGGGGTTCAGGTAGCGCCGGGTGAACTGGTGGTTTTTGAGAATGTGCGCTTTAACAAAGGCGAAAAGAAAAATGACGATGGGCTGGCGCAGCAGCTGGCCGCTTTGTGCGATGTGTTCGTGATGGACGCTTTTGGCACGGCGCATCGTGCTCAGGCATCGACCCATGGTGTGGCTAAATTCGCGCCTGTAGCTTGCGCAGGTCCCTTGCTGGCGAATGAACTGGATGCGTTGGCTAAGGCACTGCAAAACCCGAAGCGTCCATTGGTGGCCATTGTTGGCGGCTCCAAAGTCTCCACCAAACTCACCGTGCTGGAGTCGCTATCCGGTGTGGTGGATCAGTTAATCGTCGGGGGCGGTATTGCCAACACCTTCATTGCCGCCTCTGGCCACGGTGTGGGTAAATCCTTGTGCGAAGACGATTTGATTCCTGAAGCCAAGCGCCTGATGGCGGCCGCAGAAGCCCGCGGCGCCAGTATTCCGGTGCCGTCGGACGTGGTCACCGGCAAAGCCTTCAGCGCGGATACCAAGGCGGAGCTCAAAGCTGTCAATGAGATAGCCGCCGATGACATGGTGTTTGATATTGGCCCTGTAACCGCGGCAACTCTGGTGAAGCTGCTGAAAAATGCCGGCACCATCGTCTGGAATGGCCCGGTTGGCGTGTTTGAGTTCGAGCAGTTTGCCGCAGGGACCGAAGCACTGGCTAAAGCCATTGCAGACAGCGCTGCGTTTTCCATTGCCGGTGGTGGTGACACCCTGGCGGCTATCGACAAGTACGGCATTGCGGACAAAATTTCTTACATTTCGACTGGCGGTGGTGCTTTCCTCGAGTTCTTGGAGGGCAAAACCTTGCCGGCAGTCGCTATACTGGAAGAGCGGGCCAAACAGGCCTGACGCATGACACAATAACAGCTCAAAGAGCATTGATAACTTTGTACCCTAACAGAGAGAGGATCTCATGGCACTTATTTCATTACGTCAGATGCTGGATCACGCAGCCGAGCGCGGTTACGGCGTTCCGGCTTTTAATGTCAACAATCTGGAGCAAATGCGCGCCATTATGCTGGCGGCCGATAAAACCGACAGTCCGGTCATCGTGCAGGCTTCTGCCGGAGCCCGAAAATATGCCGGAGCGCCATTTCTGCGTCATCTGATTTTGGCTGCGATTGAAGAGTTTCCGCACATTCCGGTGGTGATGCATCAGGACCACGGGACCTCGATGGCCGTTTGCCAGCGCTCGATTCAGCTGGGTTTTTCATCGGTGATGATGGATGGTTCCCTGGGAGAAGATGGCAAGACGCCGATGGATTACGACTACAATGTGGCGGTCACTAAGAGCGTGGTTGATATTGCCCATGCCTGTGGTGTATCCGTGGAAGGTGAGTTGGGCTGTTTGGGTTCGCTTGAAACCGGAACCGCAGGTGAAGAAGATGGCATCGGCGCTGAGGGCACCTTAACGCACGAGCAAATGCTAACCGATCCGGATGAAGCCTTTGATTTTGTGCAGGCCACCGGCGTGGACGCATTGGCAATAGCGTGTGGAACTTCGCATGGTGCTTACAAGTTCAGCCGGCCACCGACAGGGGACATTCTGGCGATTGATCGCATCAAAGCCATTCACGCCAAAATCCCAAATACCCATTTGGTGATGCATGGTTCCTCATCGGTGCCGCAAGAATGGCTGAAAGTCATTAATGAATTTGGGGGCGAGATACCCGAAACCTACGGCGTGCCGGTGGAACAAATTTTGGAAGGCATCAAGCACGGTGTCCGCAAAGTGAATATCGATACCGATTTGCGCTTGGCTTCAACTGGCGCGGTTCGTCGTTTTCTGGCAACCAACCCGGCCGAGTTTGATCCACGCAAATTTTTACAGGCATCCACCCAAGCCATGACCGATATTTGCATTGCCCGCTATGAGGCCTTTGGTTGTGCCGGCAACGCCAGCAAGATCAAACCGGTCAGTCTGGAAGCGATGGTTGGTTTTTACAGCTAAAGTAGGCTTTTACAGCGAAAGTACTAGCGTGCTGCTTTTTTACCCACTTTATTTAATAAAGTATAACAAGAAGAAAAGCAGCACTTTAATGGCGCATAAATCGGCCTGCAAACCGCATAAATAAGCAGTCTTTGAATTATTGGCAAAGCCCGTTGTCGTATTGACAATGGGCTTTTTAGCTGCAATGATGCAGTTGGTTTACCCTCTAACCAGGGCTCTCTATTCGTGGTCGATGCATTGGTTTTGAAGTGCTTAATGACATCGTCACAAGGGTAGTTTGAGAAAAGCCCTTAACTCCAGGTTACGTTAATCAGCAATTATTGGTTGGGAACTATGCTTAACAATAAAATGAGTAAAAGTCTTATCGCATCGGCTTTTGCCGGTGTCTTCGCCTTTTCCGGCGGAGCGATGGCGAATTCCGGCTTAGAGCAAATTCATCAGGAAAATAGCCAGATCATTCGCGAAGCCGTTCGCTCACAGGAACGCATCAACACCATTTACGAGCAAACTCAGGAGTTACTGGGTCAGTATCGCCAGGTTGTGGATCAGACCGACAGCCTAAAAGTCTACAACGACTTCCTGCAGACTCTGGTGAATGATCAGCAGCGTCAAATCAACTCCATTCAGCGTCAGATTGATACGCTGGAAGACACACGTCGCGGCACCGTGCCGTTGATGTTTAAGATGATTGATGCGTTAGAAGAGTTCGTCAAAAACGACATCCCATTGCGTACTGAACGTCGTATGGAGCGGGTAGAGCGTCTGCGTGAAGTGATGGCTCGTTCCGATGTGCAGCTGTCTGAACAGTACCGTCAAATCATGGAAGCCTACAGCATTGAAGCCGGTTATGGCTCTGAGCTGGCTGCCTTCCAGGGCACTCTGGATCTGGGTGGCAATGAATTAACCGTCGATTATGTGCATTTAGGCCGTCTGGCACTGATGGCCATGTCGTTGGATGGCAGCAATGCCTGGCATTGGAATCGTCAGACCAACAGCTGGGATCAATTACCAGCCAGTTATTTGAATGGCGTGAGCGACTTTATCAAAATGGCTCGCCGTGAAATTAACTTTGATATGGCCCGTGTACCACTGATCGCAACGGAGTAAGACGACAATGAGAACCTTATTAAAATCACTAATTGTTGCTGTTGCGGTGACGGCGACTGCCAGCACGGCATTTGATGCTTCTGCCAATTCTGCGCGCCTGGATCAAATCCTGGAGCAAGTAAAGCGTGAGCGCCAACTGGAAGGTCGTATCAACCAGGAGCGCGAGCAAGCCTTTATCAATGCCCGCCAGGATCAACAGCGTCTGTTGAACGAAGCACGCCGTGCTTTGGCCAACGAAGAAGCGCGTGGTGAGCGTCTGCAAAAAGAATACGCCGACAACGACATCCTGATTGCCCAAAAAGAGCAAGAGCTGATCTCTGCTCAGGGTACTCTGGGTGAGCTGTTCGGTATGGTCCGTGGTAGTGCCAGCGATGCCATTGGTGTTGTGTCTACCTCCATCGTAAGCGCCCAGTACCCAGGCCGTCATGAGCCACTGCGTGGTTTGGCTGCAGCGACGGAGTTGCCAACCATTCCTGAAATGGAAGATCTGTGGGTTGCTTTGCTGACTGAAATGGTTGAATCGGCAAAAATCACTCGTTTCGACGCTGAAGTCGTTAACCTGGATGGCGGTAGCTCAACGCAACGCGTTACCCGTTTCGGTTCTTTCCACATCACCACAGACCGTGACTACCTGTACTACAACGCGGATACCAACCAGCTGCAACCTCTGGGCCGTGCTCCTATCTCGCGTGTACACAACTCAGTAGCGGACTTCCACGGCACACGTGCTGGCAACCTGACTAGCTTGTTTGTTGACCCGACCAAAGGCAACAGCATCCTGCGTCTGAACCAGCAGCGTGCGACTTTGTCTGAGTACTACCACCAGGGTAAATTTGTTGGTTACCTGATCACGGCCTTGTTGATCATTGGTCTGTTGATTGCCATTGAGCGTTTTGTGGTGCTGACACTGGTTGGCGGCAAGATCCGTGCTCAACTGAAAAACCTGTCCAATCCTTCCGATGGCAACCCACTGGGTCGTATCCTGAAGGTCTACCACAACAACAAGTCTGCTGATGTCGAAAACCTGGAGTTGAAGCTGGATGAAGCCATCCTGCGTGAAACGCCGAAGGTTGAGCGTGGTATCGGCATGATCAAGTTGTTTGCTGCCGTTGCTCCTCTGATGGGTCTGTTGGGTACCGTTATCGGTATGATCATGACTTTCCAAACCATCACCTTGTACGGTACGGGTGACCCGAAACTGATGGCAGGTGATATCTCTCTGGCCTTGGTAACCACGGCATTGGGTCTGATCGCGGCGCTGCCACTGATCTTCGCTCACAGCATTGTTGCGACCAAAGCCAAATCTGTGCTTCACGTACTGGATGAGCAAAGCGCTGGTATCATTGCTGCTCATGCGGAGAAGGAGAAAGCCTAATGATGCTCCAGCTGATTGAGCTGTGGGAATCGGTACAGGATTTTATTCATACCGGGGGCAATGTCTTGTACATTGTCGCCCTGGTGCTCTTCATCATGTGGTTTCTCATGTTAGAGCGCTACTGGTATCTGAAAGCGGTTTTTCCGAAGGAAAAGAAAGCGATTATCGCCCGCTGGGATGCCCGGGAGGACACCACCTCTTGGTATGCTCATAAAATCCGCGATACCTGGATTTCTGAAGCAACAACAAAAATTGACCAGAATATGCTGCTGATAAAGACACTGGTCGCTATGTGTCCGCTGATCGGACTACTGGGCACTGTAACCGGGATGATTGCCGTCTTTGACGTCATGGCTACCCAGGGTACTGGTAACCCTAGAACCATGGCGTCTGGTATCTCGATGGCCACTATTCCGACCATGTCTGGAATGGTAGCTGCACTTTCCGGGGTCTTTTTCAGCTCGCGGTTAGAAATCAGAGCAAAGCGGGAAAAAGCGAGCTTGGTTGATAGCTTACCGCATCATTAAAGAGAGATTTTTATGGCACGTAAACGTATTCGTGAAGACGACGAGGCCCAAATCGACATTACGCCGATGATGGATATCGTTTTCATTATGTTGATCTTCTTTATCGTGACCACTTCCTTCGTCAAGGAAGCCGGTATTGACGTCAACAAGCCAGAGGCAACTCAGGCTCAACAAAAACCCAGCGCAACCATCTTTATTGCCATTCGTCCGAATGGTGAGATCTGGATGGATCGTCGTATGGTGGACGTAGAGCGGGTCGCAGCAAACATTGAGCGTTTGGTTGCTGAGTCACCGACCGACACCATTATTATCCAGGCCGATAAAGAAGCTATGCACGGTCGGGTAATGGAAGTCATGGATCAAATCAAAGCGGCAGGTGATTACATCATCACTATCGCCGGGGAGCAGTGATACTATGGCACGTTTACTTACATCGCTATTTCTTGGTGCTGTGGTAACGTTTCTATTGTTCTTGTTAATGGCGACCCTGGTCAAAGGGACCGGGGAGCGTCGAGCTGACGAGCAAGAGCGGATTGTGATAGAAATTAATACCACACCGCCGGATATGGACACCCAGGTGCGGCGGCCACCTCCGCCACCACCACCACCGCCACCGGCACAGCCGCCGCAGCAGCCGCAAACACCTCCGGAGCAAACCGATGTGTCAGGCGCAGTTGGCTTTAATATGCCCGGTTTGGATTTAGGTGGTGCAACCGGCGGTATCGGTGACCCATCGGGCGCTTTGATGCGGGACGGCGATGCACAGCCTATCGTCCGGATTGAGCCGCGTTACCCGGTTCAGGCCGCACGGGATGGTTTGCAGGGTTGGGTTCGTTTGAGCTTCAGCATCATGGAAGACGGCAGTGTTGACAACGTCGAAGTGATCGAAGCAGAACCACGCCGTGTGTTCGATCGCGAAGCCATCCGTGCACTGCGCCGCTGGCGCTACCAACCTAAAATTGTGGATGGACGCCCTCAGCAGCAGCATGGCTTGCAAGTGCAACTTGACTTCACTTTAGATATGGCCGGAGGTTAATGATGACTAAGTTCACAAAACTTACCTCAGCATTGGCAATGGCTTTCGCACTGTCTGCTGGTGGTTTTTACTCCCCAGTCAGTTTCGCGGAAACTGCAGCCGAGCGGCAGCAACGTATCCAGGAGCGGCGTGATCGCCGTACTCAGGTTGTATCAGAGCGCACTGGCCGTTCAGTTTCCCGTGCTTTCGACTTGTATCAGGAAGACAAGACAAATGAGGCTCGGCAGATCCTGATCGATACCAGAACAAGTTCTGACTTTGATCGTGCTTTTGTTGACAGATACATCGGTCAGCTTTTTATCGGTGATGATAACCAACGCGCTCTTGAGTATTTGCAGCGTGCAGCCCAACCCGATGTGTTGAGCTTCAATGATCAAGCCAATGTTCTTGAGACCATCGCGCAATTGCACATGCAGGAAGAAAACTTCCGCGAAGCCATAGCTGCATACAATCAATGGATGCACTTTACGGGTGACGAAAAGCACGATGTGTACATGCGTATTGCTCAGGCACACCAACTGCTTGAACAGTATGCTCAGGTTCTCGATCCGATTAATCGCGCTATTGCGATGGCACCAGAGCCAATTGAAGCCTATTACACGCTGAAGTTTGCCGCCTTGTTTGAAGCGCAACGTATCCCGGAAGCAACTGCTGTACTTGAAGAAATGGTTGTGCTATTTCCAGGAAGCGCGCAGTGGTGGTTCTACTTGGGTAGCACCTACCAAATGCAGGAAGACTTTATAAAGTCATTGAGCGCCTTACGAGTTGCTCGAATCCTTGGTTATATCGAGACTTCACAGCATTTTCAAATGTACGGCCAGATGTATGCCAATAACGAAGTACCTTTCCGTGCCGCTTCTATTTTTGAAGAGCAGATGAAAGCCGGGGTGATTCCTGAAAATCGTACCTTGTTAATGGCAACAGCGAGTAACTTCCAGGCCGCACGTGAGTACGTAAAAGCAGCTGAGTTCTACGGGCGTCTCGGTCAATTGGAAAATGATCCTGAGGCATTTCGACGGCAAGGGGATGCTCTGCTCAACATCCAGCGCTACCGCAACGCTATTACGGCGTTCAATCGTGCGTTGGAGTTGAATGTAGAAAATCCTGCCCGGGTTCAGATGAGCCTGGTGAATGCACATTTCTACCTCGAGCAATATCCGCAGGCTCTGGCAGCTGCGCAGCAGGCTAGACGCGATTCAGCTCTTGCCCGTCAGGCTCGCAGTTGGGAGCAGTACATTCGCGAGAAAGCCAAGCAAAAAGGCGTCGACCTCTAAAGAGGCTCTCTTTTTCTGCTGTTTATCAAAGGCCCGATCGAATCGGGCCTTTTTGTTGGACTCGCCGCTGATACCTCTGCTGGGCTGAGCTATTCAGCAGCCGTCTTTTGATGTATACTTGGCCAGCAGTGCTTTGCTATCAGGTTGTCAGGATAGTTTACAATCACAGCATTGAAGCTGAGTGCTATCTTATTAATCATTTGATTAGTAAAAGAAATTAATTTTTGGCGTGTTTTTTGCAGCTAATCGCTGAGCTAGACCGTCAGAATCGTTGTGCAAAGGAGTCGTCTTCGATGGATAAAAAGGATCATCACGCAAATCACAAAACCAGCCAAAGTCGCCGCAAGTTCTTAATGCGGACCGGTGCCGGTATTGTTATCGCGTCGCTACCAGCGCGCTCTGTCTGGGCGGGAAGCGGTGGTATTGCCCAATCCATCGTGGCATCGGGTCATGGCTCTGATTTTGC
>JAFIFR010000085.1 GCA_020831935.1 Alkalimonas sp. | reverse complement strand
CTGCCCTTGCAGTTGATCCCGTGTTGCCAGCTCTTCAGTGTATATCTGGTAGCTGTTGCAGCTCTGTTGTTTTGCTGCTTTGAGCGCTATCTCAGCGGACTGCAGCCACTGATCAGGACGCATCGATTCAGCTAACATGCAAATACCAATGCAGGCAGTGAGCTGGCACTGGTAACCTGCCCCTGCAATCGGCCTGGCGATTAAAGCTTGCAGTTGTTCAACTGCGGTGTGAAGCTCTGGTAAGGTCGGACTATGTTCAGCAGGAAGCAGCGGCCAGATGATTGCAAACTCATCACCTCCTAAACGCGCCAGTTTATACATAGAACCAAAGTGTTGCTGCAGCCGCCGGGCGATTTCCAGGAGAGCCACATCGCCGAAGCCATGACTGGTGGCGTTGTTCAGCTGTTTGAAATTATCAAGGTTAAGTAAGAAAAGGGCAAACTGAAGCGGAGTACTGTTGCGGCGTTTAACGACATCGGACAGGGTGTGCAAAAAAGCATGGCGATTCGGTAGCTGAGTTAACGGATCGCGTTGCTTTAGTTGTTGCATGACTTTGTCCTGACGATGCTGACGTGATAAATCGCGCAGAACACCGACAAAGCGTTTGCCATCCGGATGCGGCATCTCAGCAACCCTGAGCTCAATTGGAAACTGCCGACCATCTTTGTGTTTAGCTTCAAGTCGCCGCTTGCTGCCAACGATGCTGGGTTTGCCACCTTGTTGGTAGCGCGCCAGATGATTGTCATGCTGTGCGGCTTGCGCTTCAGGCATAAGCAGACGAATATTTTGGCCGACTGCTTCGTGCCTCTGGTAGCCAAATAACAGCTCCGCTGAGCGGTTAAAACTCAGGATTCGTCCTTGCGCATCGATGCTGATGACTGCATCCATCAGATGATCGAGTAAAGCGCGGGCCGATTGATTGGACTGCTGTAACTGTTGCTCAGCGATTTTTTGACTGCTGATATCGTACAGAAAACCGCGCCATAAGGTGATTTTGTTGTCCAGCAGTTCTGGCTCGGAGTGTGCTGCCAGCCAGATCCAGTGACCAGCCTGATGCTGAATGCGGTACTCACAGTGAAAGCTACTCAAGTCGTGGCGAGATTGCTGGATAAATGTATGCACCCGAGAGCGGTCATCGGGGTGCAAACGCTCGAATAGCAGTTGTGGATTTTGACAAAGGGTGTGGGCATCAAAGCCTAAAATGGCTTTTATTTGCTCACTAACTGCCGGTAAACTGTAGCGACCAAAGTCGTCGCTTTGAAACAAATAAAAGGCACCTGGGGTAAGTTTGGCATAGGACTCCAGCATGGTGCACCTCCTTGCAGTAGCTGGCGGCATGGGCCGCCAGCCGGTTGGACTAAGCGGCGGATAGACGGAACTGATGTGCCAGCTCCTGCTGTTCTAACCCCAATTGGCTCAAGGTGCTGCTGGTTTTGGCGGTTTCTTCAATCGCCACCGAAGACTGTTCGGTAGCGACCTGAATATTGGTCAGGCTGCGGTTGATCTCTTCGGCCACGGTGCTTTGCTGCAGGGCAGCGGCGGCAATTTGCTGGTTCATTTGCTGAATATTCTGAATGTTCTGCAAAATACTTTCGATGGCATCGCTGGCATCGTCGGTGGACTCAAACACATTGTTTGCTAGCTCAGTATTGGCTTGCATGGCCGCGACCGCCAGTTCGGTTTTGCGCTGCAGCCGTTTGATCACATCGTCAATTTGCGCGGTCGATGCCTGGGCCCGGGTGGCCAGTTGCCGCACTTCATCTGCGACTACGGAAAAGCCGCGGCCTGCTTCACCGGCGCGTGCGGCTTCAATGGCAGCATTCAGGGCCAGCAGGTTGGTTTGCTCGGTAATGCTGCTAATGACATCCAGAATTGAGCCAATGCTGTTGGCTTCTTCCTGCAATTCGGCAATGGAGCTGGCCGATTGGTTGACATCTTTTGCCAGCTGCTTAATGCCGGACATGGTTTTATCCAGGATTTGATTGCTCAGCTCCGCTTGCTCGGCCGATTGGGTTGCGGCGTTGGAGGCTTCTTCCGCGCTGCGGGCCACTTCTTGTACCGTCGCCGTCATTTCATTCATCGCTGCAGCTACTTGCTCGGTTTCTACTTTTTGCTGGCTGACACCGGCGCTGGTTTGCTGAGAAATTACCGCCATTTCCTCGGTCGAGCTGGCCAGTTGGGTAATGCCACTGGACAGTCGCAGGATTAACTGACGCAAACTGACCGTCATACGCTGCATGGCCTGGGTCAGTTGGCCCAGTTCATCCTTGCGCTCGCTGATTAGATCTTCAGTCAAGTCGCCATCGGCAATTTTATTGGCAACGGCGACCACCTGTTGCAGTGGTTGCACAATCAAGCGGGTGATCAACAAGGCGGCAGCGATGCCCAGCAACAGTGCCAGGCTGCTGGCTATCAGCAGCACCCAGCGTAGCTGCTGCTCCTGACGCTGCATTTGACTGAGTTGACGCTCAAGCGATTGCTCGGCGCTGTCGACCACCAACCTGGCCTGGGTATTCAGTTGTTGTTCCGATGTATTGGCCGCTTCGACCAAGCGGCGGAATTCGGTAAAGTACTGCTGGTATTGTTGCAATTGCTCCAGGCTGTAGTCCAGCTCCGTCAACAGGCTGCGGTGCAAGCCACTTTGCTGCAGTTGCTGGCTGTATTGCTCAACCAACCTCAGTTGTTGCTGCAACGCGTTGTAATCATCCAGCGACTCACTCAACACAAAGGTGCGCTCCAACCGGCGAGCTTCCAGCAAGGCACGGGCGGCATCGCTGGCAAGCTGTGACTGCTGCAAGCTCTGAATGCTGGCCTGATCGCCTTGCGCCTGGATAAGCCCAATAGTTTGCTCGCGCAATTGCAGTTCCAGCTGGTTAAAGACGTTTAAAGCATAACGGGCATTTTCTTCCATTTGCTGTTGACGTAACTGGCTGCTGCGTTCCAGCTCCAGGTAGGTTGCCAGCTCTTGCTGATAGCGGCTGGCCTCTTGCTGCATTTGTTGCATCTGGGCAATGCTGTCGCTAGTGGTAAAGGCCGCTGATGCCTGGTCCGCCAGCGCCATGCTTTGGTCAATCAGCGCATTGGCCTCTGCAAGATACTGCTCATCCAAGCGCAGCATAAAGTTTTTTTCCTGCTGCCGGGCTTCGCCGACCAAAATGCTGATGGTCTTGACTTGATTAAGCAGCGCAAAGCGCTCACTCAGGCTGCTCAGAGCTTGCATGCTGAGCCAGCTGATCCCCAGCAGGATGGCGAGTACCAAACCAAAGCCGCTGAAGAGTTTCTTTTGCACGGTCATGTTGCAGAGCAAACGGTAGAATATCGCCATGATGGATTCTCCAATAAATGTCCATCAATGTTTACTCCTCTGAAGTTGTTTGGGTTCACAGCAGAACGTGTTAAAAGACCCTTTTTTAGAAAAATCTACATAACGTCATGATTTTTATAGCTAATAAAAAATAGCAAGGTTGTAACCTAAAAAATCGAACGATTGGCAGGGAATCCACTAGGCTGTCAGGCTTGTTGCTGCGCAAAGGCTTGCTGAATAAAGACCGTGGCCGCTTCTGCTGGCATAGGACGGCCATAGTGATAGCCCTGAATGGCTTCGCAGCCAAGCTGCTGCAACAAAGCCTGATGCTCCGCCGTTTCGACCCCTTCAGCAATGGTTTTAAGGCCCAGACTTTGTGCCAGCCGGATAATGGCGGTCACGATGGCGCGGTCATCCCGATCGTCCAGCAAGTCGCGTACAAAAGACTGATCGATTTTGAGCTTATTCAGCTTGAATCGCTTCAGGTAACTGAGTGACGAGTAACCGGTACCAAAATCATCAATGGCGACCTGAATGCCAGCGTCTCGAATGGCGTTAACAGTTGCGATGGCTTTTTCGGCATCATCGACCATGGCACTTTCGGTGATTTCCAGTTCAATCTGGTTGGCTGGCAGCCGGGCCAGTTGCAACTGATTGACGATGGTTGTGAGCAAATCTGGCTGTCGAAATTGCACCGGTGACAGGTTAATGGCCATCACCAACTGAACGAATCCTGCTTGCTGCCAGGCCTTTTGTTGCTGTATGGCGTGCTGCAGCACCCAATCACCGAGCTTGGGCATCAGGCCGCTGGACTCAGCTATGGGAATAAATTCGGCCGGTGAAATAAAGCCAAGCTCTGGGTGTTGCCAGCGCAATAGGGCTTCAAAGCCAGTGAGGCGCTGTTGCAGCAAGCAATACTGCGGCTGATACACCAGTTGCAGTTGATCGCGCTCGATGGCATGGCGCAGCGCATTCTCCAGCTGCAAGCTGCGATTGAACTGGCTTTGCATGCCTGCGGTAAAAAAGCAGTAGCTGTTGCGGCCATTTTCTTTGGCCTGAAACATGGCAATGTCGGCATGTTTATTGAGATCAAAGAAGTTGTCACCATCCGCCGGGTAGATGGCAATGCCAATCGAGGCTGAGACACTCAGCGGGTCCTTGGTGAAAAGATAAGGTGTTTGCAGGGTTTGCAAAATACGCCCGGCCAGCTTGCCGGCCGCCTGCTGATCGGTGTCGGGCAACAGCAAAATAAACTCATCGCTGCTAAGCCGGCTTAAGGTGTCCTGGCTGCGGGTCAGGCTTTTCAGGCGCTGCGCGGCTTGCACCAGCAACTCATCACCCACCTGGTGACCCAAAGAGTCGTTAATTTTTTTAAAGCGATCCAGGTCAATAAACAGCATGGCCAGCTGACTGTGATTGCGTTTGGCGCGTTGAATGGCTTGTTCGGTTCTGTCGAGCAGCAAGGTGCGATTGGGCAGCTGGGTCAGGGAATCAAAATGGGCGAGAAAGTTGAGTTTCTCCTGGTCTTGTTTGTAGCTGCTAATGTCACTAAAGGAGGCGACGTAATGGGTCAGTTGACCCTTCGCGTTGAGAATCTGGCTGATGCTAAGCCACTCCGGGTAAAGTTCGCCATTTTTGCGTCGGTTCCAGATTTCGCCTTGCCAGCTGCCATGGCGTTGAATGGCCTGTTGCATCGCCTGGTAAAAGCTTTTGTCGTGTTTGCCGGAAGATAGAATGCTGGGTGTTTTTCCTTGCACTTCTTCAGCTGTGTAGCCGCTAATTTGGCAAAAGGCGCGATTGACCAGCAGAATTTTTTGTTCCGGATCGGTAATCAGCATACCCTCGGAGCTTTGCTCAAACAGTTGCTCCAGCAGTTTTAATTTCAGCTCACTCTGTTTTTGCCGGCTGATATCAATGTGGGTACCCACGGTAATCGACGATGGGGTGCCATCTGCCCCCGTCAAAGTGCGGCCACGGGATAAAACCCAAACCCAGTCGCCATTTTGATGACGCATCCGAAACTGACTTTCATACAGGCCGGTTGGCTGTTGCAGGTAGTCCAGAAACGCCTGGCTGGCCGCAGCGACATCATCCGGATGAATCAGATCCAGCCAGCAGGCCGCCAGATTGTCCTTGCCTGATTGATCAAAGTCTTGCCGCTTTCGCCCTAGCATGCTGAAGTACTCGCGACTGCACTTTAAGAAGTTGCGGCTTTGGTCGTACTCCCAGCCGCCGGTATCGGAAGCCTGTACAAAAGAGCGGTACCGCTGCAAGGTTTGCTGCAACTCTTGGGTACGCTCGGTTACCTGATGCGCGAGCAAGCCGCGTTGACCGCGCATCTGCAAATAAAACAACCCAAAGCCATACAGCATCAGGCTGGAGAGCAGCCCAAAAACAAGTTCCAGCCAAAACGGCAGCCGCTCTTGCCAGCTGGGGACGTAGTGCAAGTCCAGTTGCCAGGGGTTATCGGCTAAGGGTAGGGTAAAGGACTGCTCTGGCTGATGAAACTGCGGGTGTTGTCGAATCGATTGATGACTTTGGTCCGGAGCTAGGCGCCACAGATGAAAACGTACGCCCGGACTTTGAAAAAACTCAGTTTGCAGCTTATCCAGGATGGGATCCAGCTGCAGGGTGACATTGATAAAGCCCCAAAATGCAAGGGGCTCTGATGACGTAAAAAGTGGCAGCCGGCCAACCACGCCAAAGCCGCCTTGCACCAAAGGAAAGGGGCCATTAAGACGCAGTTCTCCTGCGGCTTTGGCGCGCCTTGCTTCTTGTTGTTGGCCGGGATGTGCAAACATATCAAAACCGAGCAGAGCCTCATTGCCCGTCAGTGGGTAAACGGCTTCAATAACCCCTTGCGGTGCCAACGAAATGGCCTGTATGTCGGGGTAGTAAGCAAGCAGCTCTTTAGCGTAGATTGAAAAATCAATGTGCTCATTACCTTGTTGCATGATACCGGCTGCAATAGCATAGGCCGTGGTAAAATTACGCTCAAGACGCAGCTGCAACTGATTCAAAAATGCCTGCGCGGTTTGCGTTAGCGCCAGTTGTTGCCGCTCAGTGCGTTGAGTGTCCAAATACCACACAAAGGCAGTGTTCAGCAGCAGGCCTGCCAGGAGCAAGGCAATGGCTGCAGGGTGCGCTTTAAATTGTCCCAAAGTACGAAGTGTCTTCATGAAAGATTGATGATTTTTGCTCTTTGATGCCCGCTGTGTTTTATAAAAGCAGGGGCTGTGATGATGCAATGTTCCTTATTGTAGACCAATCAAGGATTTAATGCTGTGAAAACTGGATCCAGTTGCACTATCCTACCGTATCATCCACACTTAATTTTCAATCCTTTAGGAGCTTTCCAATGAAAACCACCTGGTTTATCACGCTTGGCGCCGTTGTATTCAGTGGTCAGTTGCTGGCCAGTCAGTGCGGTGCTGTGCTCGGGCACTCGATGCAACAACTCAATACCCGTGAGACGGTCGATTTGTGCGCAGAGTACCAAGGCAAAACGCTGTTGGTGGTCAATACCGCCAGCCGCTGTGGTTTTACGCCTCAGTTTGAAGCCTTGCAGCAGCTCTATCAAAGCTATCGCGAACAGGGTTTGGTGGTGCTGGGTTTCCCTTCCAATGATTTCCGTCAGGAGCACAGCGATGAGGCCAGAACTGCCGAGGTGTGCTATCTGGACTATGGGGTCGAGTTTCCAATGTTCTCCACCACCTCGGTCCGGGGGCGAAGTGCCAACCCGGTATTTCGTGCCTTGATTGATAAAAGTGGCCAGCAACCATCGTGGAACTTTAATAAATACCTGGTGAGTGCCGATGAGCAAACCGTGCTGCATTTTGGCAGCCGGGTCAGCCCATCGGATCCAGCCTTTGTGGCTGAGTTGGAAAAGCTGCTGGCAGCAGGCGGTTAAGGTCAGGTTAGCTGAGACTGCTTTCAAAGCCTGCATCAATGTTGGTGGCCGCATTTGTTGCGGCCTCCCGCGCCAACTGATCGCAGCGCTCATTTTCTGGATGGCCAGAATGGCCTTTGACCCAGTGCCAGCTAATGCGATGCCGTTGGCTGGCAGCATCCAACCGTTGCCAGAGATCCTGATTTTTCACTGCTTTCTTCTGGCTAGTTTGCCAGTTGTTGCGTTTCCAGCCGGCCAGCCACTGGGTGATGCCCAGTCGAACATACTGGCTGTCCGTATACAGTTCCACCAGGCAAGCCGACTTTAAGGTTTCAAGTGCAACAATGGCAGCCAACAGCTCCATCCGGTTGTTGGTGGTTTGCACAAAGCCAGCACTTAACTCTTTGTGGTGCTGTTGGTAGCGCATGACAATGCCGTACCCGCCCGGGCCAGGGTTGCCAAGGCAGGAACCATCTGTAAAGATGGTGACAGTTTTTTGCATTGGGTTGTCCTTCGAATTGAATGCTGTGGAGCAGGCGCGCGCAGCAGGGGCTTCCTTGTTATAATGTACCGTAAAAGCGACGACAGCGGAACCGCAGATGGCAAAACGTCAGATAGTCCTGGATACAGAAACCACCGGCATCAATCCCAAAGAAGGCCACCGCATCATCGAGATTGGCTGTGTGGAGCTCATCAATCGCCGTTTTACCGGCAATAACTACCATGTTTACATCAACCCGGAGCGGGAAATTGAGGCCGAGGCCATTGCGGTACACGGCATTACCAATGAGCGCCTGATGCATGAGCCAAAATTCCGTGATATCGCAGAGGATTTTTATCAGTACATTCAGGGGGCCGAGCTGGTTATTCACAACGCAGCCTTCGACGTCGGCTTTATTGACCATGAGTTCAGCATGCTGCGGCCAAGCCTGCCAGCCGTGGCGGGGTATTGCGCCATTCTGGATACGCTGAAACTGGCCCGGGATCTGCACCCCGGCCAAAAAAACAACTTGGATGCACTCTGCCGGCGCTACGACATCAACAACAGCCACCGAACCTTGCACGGCGCTTTGCTGGATGCGGAAATTCTGGCCGATGTTTATCTGCGGATGACCGGTGGTCAGGTCAGCCTGAACCTGGCCTCGGAGCAACAGCAAGACGACCACGATCAGCAACAACCCAGACAAATCCGCCGCAGCGATCGCCTCAAGGTGATTCGTGCCAATCCGCAAGAGTTGGAAGCGCATCAACAGCGTTTGCAAGCCATTGAAAAGAAAGCAGGAGCCATCCTATGGTCCGAAGGCTGTTAACACTCTGGCTGTTGTGCTGCGCTGTGGTTGCAGCGGCAGAGCCTGCGCATGAGGATGCATTATCGCCCGAAGAGCTGGCACAGCTGGAGCAGATGGATCTCAGTTTTTCCGAGTTGTTGGCCGATACGCCTTTTGATGTTGGTTTTGAAATGCTGGAGCAGCTACCAACCCGCAATCAGGTAGCTTTGTTTGATAACCGGTTCCGCATTGATGGCGAGGTGGATGAAATTACGCTGCTGATGTTCCGGCGGCCCGGATCACCCTCGGTGATTTTGGTACGTCCGGATGGCAGTAAAATCAATTTTCGAAATGCGGAAGAGCAGCAGGTGGTCTGGCACAGCAGCCGTCAGTACGATTTAATTCAAATACCAACACCGATGCCGGGGCCCTGGCAGGCCTTGGGGCGTATTCTGCCGGAAAGCCGCATTATGGTGTTGAGCGATATTCTGTTGGATGTGGACCCACTGCCTGAGCATGTGATGAGTGGTGAAACCCTGAAAGTGACGGCACGGTTGCAAAATGCCGGTGAGCCCATCAATGCCCGTGATTTTCGCGAGATCCTGACATTGGATGTGATCTTTATCAGTGCCAATAACCCAGAACACGATAATTTTGGCCGCGGCATTGTCGAGGTGGCGCAGTTTCGTGACGATGGTCGTGGGCTGGACGAGCGCGCCCGCGATGGTATTTTTACCGGAGAGTTCAAGCTGGACTTTGCCGCTGGCGAGTGGATCCCGAAATACCTGGTGAAAACCCCACTCTACACCCGTGAAGTAGAGCAAAAGCCCGTGATGGTGCATCCGTTGCCGGTTCAGCCTAGGGTGGAGCAAGCTGAGCAGCCAGAGGGAACGCATCGGGTGCACTTTGAGGTGACGGACCCCCAAATTCGCAGTGAGTCTTTAATTTTCCAGGGGCGGGCCCGTTATCCGGATGGCGATGTGCTGGAGTTTACCGTGCTGGCGCAAGAGCATGGCTTTGATTTACCGCTTGAGCATCGCGGTTTTGGCAGTTATGTGGTGGAAGTTCAGGCTTTCGGTGAGCTGCACAGTGGTCGTGAGTTTATGCTGACACTGCCCAACCTGAGTTTTTCTGTCAATATTGAAACCTTTCAGGCCCCTGAGCTGGAGCGCCTGCCCGAGGAAATCCTGGCCGAAGAAGCCGCACGACTGCAGCAAGAAGAGCCTGCGGCCTTCCCCTGGGGCTGGGTGGTTGCAGCCAACCTACTGATTTTGTCAGTGGGTGGCTTTGTCATCTGGCTGATGATGAGCGGGAAGTCCTGGCGTGACTTGCTGCCGAAGAAAAAAGCCGCCAGTGATAAAACAGCGAAAAAAGAAAGCAAGGCAGTAGAGCCGACCAATAAAACTGCTGGCAAAAAAGACGATCTGGACGATATTCTCGACTTGTCATTACCGGATGATTAAGCTTTGCGCAATTGCGGCCAAAAAGGAGTTGACGCAGCAAACCCTAGCCCTTATCATTCCCGCCGCACTGCAACATCACTGACATGATGGGCAGCGCACCTTGGTTTGGAGCGGTAGTTCAGTTGGTTAGAATACCGGCCTGTCACGCCG
>JAFIFR010000361.1 GCA_020831935.1 Alkalimonas sp. | reverse complement strand
TGATTAGCGACTTGTCGGTGGAACAACTGGCCTATGGCAGCGAGCGCCGCCGCCCCGGTAAGGTTTTTCGTGGTGAGCTGGCCGAAACCGAAGACTCCGGCTTCGACTTTGCCAGCCTGTTTGCCATTGAACTGCCGGATGCTGATGAGCTGCTGGCCCGGGCCAATTTAACCTCAGTCGCCAAAGGCGAAGCACTCAAACAACTGGCACAAAGCGAACAGCAGCAAGTGCGGCAATTGCGCCAGCAACTGCCAGATAGTGAACGGCTGCGCGAGCTGGAGCAGCAAATTAAAGCCCTGACCGATGGCGATATCCGTGACGCCGCCGATCTGGCTGCCAAAACCGAGCAACTGCGACGGTTAAAAGCAAAACTTACGCAAGATAAAGCCAAAGTCGAACAGGTAAAAACAGCACTGCTGCAAAGCCGCGAGCAACTGCAAAGCGCGGTGCGCGACTTTCAGCAGGCGACTCAGGCCGACTGGCAGCAACTGCAATCCTACGCCAATCTGGCCGATGGCGGCCTGGCCGGTATCAGCCAGTTGTTATTAGGCGATTTATGGGCCGAGCGTTTGCAGCAGCTGTATACCGTCTATCAGCTGGTTGCGCCTTACCTGCCGGAAGGGTCACGGTTGGAAGAGCAGCCAGAACCGCGCGAGCTACCTGGCCGGATACTGCCGCTAAAGCAGCAGCCTTATCCAAACTTCTGGATTAAAAACGCCAGCATCAGCCTGCTGATTGGCGGCGGCAATGCCGAGCTGCGCGTGCAGGACATCACGGCGCAGCACCAGATTATTGATGCCGCCACCCGCTTTGTGCTGGATGTGCAGCAACTGCCGATGCTGCAGCAGTTCCGGCTGGATGGCAACTTTGCCATCTTTGACCAGCTGCAATCGGAAGTAAACTGGCAGCTGCAGGGCCTGCAACTGGCTGAGCAGGTGTTTGGAGAAGGCAGCACCCGCTTTGGCTTAGAGCAAGCCTTGCTGAATTCGCGTGGTGGATTAAGCCTAAGCGGCACAGCGCTCGACCAGCAAGCCAATGTGGCGCTGCAAAACCCACGCTTTAGCAGTGGCGACAACCGCTATGTGCAGCAGCTGACCCAGCTGATGAACCAGCAAGCAGAAATCCCGTTTCAGCTGCGCGCCGACGGCACCGTGACCCGGCCCAATGTGCGGGTCAGTTCACCGCTGGATCGTATCGTGGCCGATGCGGTGATGGGCGAAGCCCAAGCCCGTTTTGCCGGTTTCGAGCAGGATTTACGCAGTAAATTCAATGCCAAACTGCCGGATACCGCTGACGATCAGCAAGCCCTGCTGAGCCTTTTGGACCGCGAACAAGCCAGCACCGAGCAA
>JAFIFR010000297.1 GCA_020831935.1 Alkalimonas sp. | reverse complement strand
AGCATCCATATGTCGATTTGGTGATCAGTGATTACTTAATGCCGCACATGCATGGTTTGGATGTGCTTGAGCATTGCACGAAGGAAAACTCCTACCCGGTTCGGGCTTTACTAACAGGTGACATGACCCTTGCAACCATGATGCGTCAGCCCAATGTGGTGCATGCCTATCTTGCCAAGCCCTTTAATGCGCAGGACGTGCAGGCCTTGTTCGAAGCCGTGGCAGACCTAAAACGTTTGCCTTTTGCGCCTTCTGCCCGCAGTGCTCTCGGAGCCATGACCAGTTTTCCGGTTTCAGTCGGCTTGCTGCGCAAGTTAAAGGGGTTGGTTGACAGTGACAACAGCGATGCCCATGAAATCGCAGCTGTCGTTGCCAAAGACCCGGTGATCATGGCCAAAGTATTGCAGTTAGCCAACTCCGCCTACCTTGGCTTTCAGCGTCGGACATCATCCATCGATGAAGCTGTATCACGCCTTGGAACCAAAATGCTGATGGCAGTAGCCAGCTCGATGGCGATTGCAAAACATTATCAGGCTTCCGTGTCAGCCGACAGTCACCAGCGACAGCTTGATATTGCATCGGATTATGCTTGTTGTGTGAAAGCTTTTGCTAAACATTGCGGTCTGAGCCGCGATGCGCAAGATGAGCTTTTTGCTACGGCATTGCTCAGCTTTATTGGGAAAATTATCTTATTGGCTGAAGGCATCGATGAAAGCAACCTGCACAATGAAGCCATGTTGCAAGAAGATAGCGCAGATTATCAATTGATTTCTGCCTATGTGATGCGTTTATGGGGCTATAAAGCGGAGCTGTGCGAGCTAATCATGAAGTGTCATGATGCAATGGCGGTCACAGAGCCACACCTGAAATCTCAACATCAGATTTTATTTATTGCGAAGCAGGTTTTATTTTACAACAAAAAACCACTGGAGGTTCAACGTTATTGTACCGATCGTAATATGACTCCTTCGATATGTCAGAGCATTACTGATTTTCCATGGGTTGTTTCTTAACACCTACCCTATCTTTTTAAAGTTTAGCGTGATTAGCTGAGCCAGCTCTGCTCTAATGCGGCAAGCTCCATAGAAAGATGGCTGTTAGATTATGTTCTGATATACCGCGACTGCTTGGATTGAAACCAGGCAGTGCCCTCAATATCAAAAGCCGTTAATGGCTTACTAAACAAATACCCCTGATAGCGTTCACAGCCGAACTGCTTCAAAAACTCATATTGGGCATGAGTTTCAACACCTTCAGCGGTGATCTCAAGGGCTAAATCCTGTGCCAGGTGAATAATGGCTGGCAGCAGTTTATCCTGTTGCTGCTCATCAATGCGCTGCACAAAGCTGCGATCGATTTTTAACCGGCTGACCGGGAACTTATCCAGATAACTTAGTGAAGAATAACCGGTACCAAAGTCATCCAGCGAAATTGCAAAACCTTGCTGGTCCAGTTGTTTTAATTGCTCAAAGGCACCGCTGCCTGCCTGAATCAGGATGCTTTCAGTGATCTCAATCACCAGAGCTTGATTTGGCAATTGATGCATCGCCATTTGTTGCTGCAGTTGCTGGCTAAGCTCTGGATCGGTCAGGTCCTGAGCACTGAAGTTCATGTTCAAATGCAGCTCAGGCCATTGCTCACGCCATTGTTTTAGCTGAGGCAGTCCTTGCTCCAGCATCTGGCGGGTGAGTAAATGAATTAAGCCTTGCTCTTCCAGTAGCGGAATAAAAAGAGCGGGGCTGATATCCCCCAGGCTGGCATGATGCCAGCGTGCCAGCAGCTCCAGGCTCACCAACTGCTGTTGCTGATCAAAAATGGGTTGATAGGCGCAAGTGAACTGACGCTTTTGAATGGCTTGTCGAACGGTCTGGGTTAACTGTTGCCGTACATCAATTTTTTGTTGTTGCTCAGGATCGTAGAAGCGGTACTGATGCCCTGCTTTTTTTTTAGCCTGATACAAAGCCGAGCTGGCATGCTGCATCAGCTCTTCAGGCTGCTGTTGCTCCATGCTCAGGCAAATGCCAATACTGGCAGTAAAGTGAATACTGACATCGAAGTTGGCGGAGATCTGCTCCAGCGTTAACAACAGATGCTCCGTGAACTCAGCGGCTTGTTCCAGGCTATGCAATTGACGGCAGAGCAACCAGAATTCATCGCCACTTTCCCGATACAGATGATCCTGTGCACTTAACAGCTGGGCCAGTTGCCAAGCAATGGTTTGCAACACCAGATCACCCGTTTCCCGTCCATAAACATCGTTGATCAAATGAAATTTATCAAGATCGAGTTTCATCAGGCACAGGGGTTCTTGCTGCTGACTATGCTGAAGCTCACGCTTCAGCTGCCATAGGGTGGGCAAGGCCGTCAGAGTATCGATGTGTTGCATCAACTCCGGACGCTGTATCACGGCACGCCTTTGTTGCTTTAGCAATCGACTGCGCTTGACCTGAGCTTCAACCGTCATCAGCAAGCGCCATGGGGCTATGGGTTTTTGGATAAAGTGGTCGTCTGCCAGTTTCATGCTTTTGGCTTGCTCAGTGGCCATAAAAACCAATGGCGTATCGGCAAAGTCGGGATCTTGTCGAATGATGTTGGCCAGCTCTTGGCCAGAGCAGCCTGGTAGGTTCAGATCGATCAATACCAGCTCGGGGCGAGCTTCAGGCAGCAAGGCATAAGCGCTGCGCGCATCACTGGCTTCAAAGGTTTTGTAGCCCCCCATGCTCAGTGCATGCCGGTAAAATCGCAGGGTTTCGGTCTGATTGTCAACCAGAAGAATACGGTAAGGCTCGCTTTCCTCTTTGGGCAGTAACTTGCTTAGGTGCGACAGCAGTTGAGCGTTGTCTATCGGTTTGGTCATGACATGATCGCAGCCAACCCGGCTGGCCAACAATCGCAATTCAAAGCTGTCTTCTGCTGCCATAAAGACAATGGCAGGTTGGTAGTTCAGTTGGTGGTTGCAACTGCGGATGGCTTCAGCGCTGATGCTGTGCTGATGATTGCAGCGGATATCTGCCAAAATCAGCCGGGGCTGGCACTGCAAAATAGTGGAGCTTAGCATCGCTGAGTCGGTTTCGACCACCACATCGTAATACTGGTGTCGAAGCAGGTTGGCGAGCTGATTGGCACAGCGGACATCGGGCTCAAACAGTAGAATGCAGGGACCATGCTGCAGGGGATCCGCTGGTTTTTGTTGCTCATTCGAGCCAGCGTCTTCGAAACGGCTTAGATGTCGGGTGTTGTGTTCCAGTTGATTGGACAGCTCGGCGTAGCTGTTGTTTTCCTGCACGCGTTGGCTTAAATCATCGCGAAATGGCTGGCGTAGTAGTTCGGCAAAGTAGGCAGCGCTGTCGGCGATCTCTTTAAACCCAAACAATTTGGCTGCACCGGCGACTTGTTGGCTAAGGAGCTTGAGAGCGTGTCGGTTGTCGCTGTTGAATTCTGCTTGATAGTGCTGCCAGCCGTAGTTTAGTTGCAAAGCTTTTTGCTGCAAATTTGCCCGGTAACTTTGTTGCATGCTTTGCCAGCTGCTGGTCCTGTCCTGAGGCATTCGACTACTCCTTGCTTCCCATCAAGTACCTATATTGCATCCTAGAGCACTTTATTGACTAACGCTTGATAACCAGTGGGCTTTACTCTGATAAATCTCTGATATTTTTCTGATCAAAGAAGATTGAATGCTCTCCGATCAAGGATACAGAGCGACTATTGTTTGGAAAGTGTTAACCATGGTTGGGTTGCCCCCCTTTGACCCATGCCAGCTGCTAGGTCTGCTGCAGCAGTGAGCAAGCTTTTAATGGCTGGTGCTTCAAGCTTTTTCAGCGGTAGGAATTGACCTGCAAATATGGCTGCTGGCGCAGTAATGATGACAAATGTTTTAAAATTGAGATTTAGTTGTCTTTTATGATTTTTTAATGATTTATTTATGTAGCCACGATCTTCTGATAAAGCAGGCTATAGTTAGTTCATCAGCAGTTTATGGAAGAAACCGCTCTATGCAGAACCAAAGTTTTACTATTTTAGTGGTTGATGATGTGACCTTGATGTGTGACTTTTTGCATGGTGCAGTCAACCGCATAGCCAACTGCAATGCCATGAAAGCCCTGGATGGAAAAACGGCGCTGGAGCTGTTGACCACAGAGGCTATCGACATGCTGATCACTGATCTTGAAATCAAAGCTCCCGATGGGTTGGAGATAATTAAACGTTTGCGCTCTGGGGAGCTGGCGTGTCCGCACGATATTCCGGTGTTGATTTTCTCTGGTAATGCCTATCTGGAGCAAGTGCAGCAAGGGATCCGCTACGATGTGAATGACTTTCTGGTCAAGCCAATGTCGGTCGATGCACTGGCCAAAAAAGTGGTGCACCATCTGACTCATGAAAAAGCCATTCAAGCCGCCAGCCATTATGCCGCTATGCTTCAGGCCGAGCTGCAGCAGCCTGTCGCCCGAAAAAAAGAACAGGATCGAAAAGTGAGTGCCTCCATCGTGCGTGAGGCACCGAAGCCGCAGGATGAGGAGCCTCGCGCTTTGCCTGATGATGAAGCCAGTACTCGACAAGAAAAAGACTTTTTAACCTGGCCGGATGATTCGACCACGGGTTGTTTTCAGCTGGATAGGCGCTTGAAAAAGTTAGCCTTTAACCTGAGCTGCTTTCACAATGTTTTTGTAAAAAACTGCAAGTTGGTTGCGATGGAAGCCGAGCGAAAGCGTGCTTGTGAATCCATCGATTACCTGAATTACATAGTAAAAAACTTAAAAAAGCGTGATCAGCGCCCCGATTTTTGGATCCGGTTTGGCCAGCAGCAGCTGAAGTTAAATAAGCTTGCTGCACAGTTTGAGCAAGCCGACTTGCGGCATCATTCCTTTGTGCTCGATCTGCTGAAAAAGTTTGCTTACTGGTGGATGCAAACCATCAATCGTCCTCTGGTGCAACGACTCAAACAGCCGGAGGAATCCACCCATGAGTGAAGCCTTTGAAGCCTACATCGCCGAACTGAAAACCTTGGATCTGGATGAGCTGCAATCTTTTTATGGTGAATTAGCCATGGAAGAGCTGACCGCTGTGCTGCAGCGTTTTTACCAGGAGGCGGGGAGCTACCATCAGCGATTGGTCAATGCCATTGAGATACAGAATGTGCTTGAGATCATTCGGGTCTCTCATAGTTTGAAAAGTATGGCGGCTTTAACAGGAGCACAGCAGTACTCTGCCTTATGCCTGTGGATAGAGCGTTTTATGCGTCAGGATGAGCTGGATGACTTGATGGAACTGGCTACCTACCTGCCTGCATTATGGCAGCAACTGGAGCATGCCATTCAGCAGAATCTGCGCTCTGTTGGGACCCCGCACTGATGAATCTGAAGGTGCTGTTTTTGGATGATGACAGCTATGTCTTGCATGCTTACCAACGCATGCTGCGCGGAGCGCCATACCAGCTTTATTTTGCGCAAGACAAGCAGCAAGCGCTGGATATTTTGCAAAGTACAGCCATTGATCTGCTGTTGGTTGATTATTGCATGCCAGAGCAAAATGGGTTGGAGTTCTGTGCTGCAAGGGAATTTTGGCAACCGTCAGTCCGTTGCTATCTGGTAACTGGCTTGGATAATCAGACTCTGTTTGCAACGGCCTGTGACAAGGGGCTGATCGACGGCACCCTGGCCAAACCCCTTCGTAAAGACACCTTGCTTGATTTTTTGCAATGCCAGCAGCAACAGTTACTGACCAACCAGGGAGATGCTGCGTTATGATAGCCGATGACAAGGAATTTTCTTGCCAGCTCAAAAGTGTGACCGAGCAAAGCATATCCTCGGACAGCGGGAAGGAACTGCAACTGCTTCAACTGCAAGTCAAAGCGCTGCAGTTGATCGCCAGCAACCAGCCGCTTAAAACCGTTCTGACAGCTCTTAGTCTTGGTTATCAACAAGCATTTCAGAGCTGTCGCTGTTTGATCCGTATTGTGGACCCGGCGTTGCCGGATCTCTGGGTAGCACCCGGACTGGCAGACGATTTTTGTCAGGCGCTGCTTCAATTACCGGATTGTCCGCTGGCTATTGTCCCAACGGGTGATACTAAGCAATATGAGCCTGAGATCATGGTCAGTGTGTCCACCGATTCAAGAAGACCGCGCTTCTGTCAATTGCTCTCTCATTATGGCATGCAGGCATGCTGGTCTTTTCCTGTGCTGAACAGTGCAGGCAGACGCTGCGCTCAGTTGCTACTGCTTAATGCGTGCGACAAGTCACCTAGCGAAGTTCAGGAGCACTGGATTGAAACACTGATTCAGCTGCTTGCTCAAGCTGTAGCAAGAGCCATTGAACGACGGGCGTTGCAGCACAATGAGCAGCGTTTTCGCTCGTTGTTTTTTTCCAATCCGGATGCAACCTTTGCACTGGACAGCAAAGGTTGCTTTACGGCCATTAACCGGGCGGGGTGCTTTTTATGGCAAGGTGCGGAGCAAGAGTTGATTGGGCAGTCCTTTATCGAACAATTGCCTGAGGACAACCAAGCCAAAGCCCAGCATCATTTTACCCGGGCCATGCACGGCAGCCCGCAGAGTTTTGAGCTGCAGCTGCCTCGCAATCAAAACGATAGCCGAATGTTGCACCTGACCTACACCCCGATTCACATTGATCGGCATATTGTCGGCATTTTTGTGATTGCTCAGGACTTAACGGAAAAGTTTAAAAGTCAGGAAAGCCTTCGGCTGTTTGAGCGTGCCATTAATGCCTCATCCAACGGTGTTATTATTGCAGATGCCAGACAGCCTGATCTGCCAATAGTCTTTGTTAATAAGTCCTTTGAACGCATTACCGGCTATCAGGCTGCTGAAGTGCTGGGACGAAACTGCCGTTTTCTGCAGGAGCCGCAGCGTGATGATGCCGCGGCGCAAGAGATCCGGGTTAGCTTGCAGCAACAAAAAGAATGCCAGGTGCTGATCCGCAATGCCCGTAAAGATGGCACCTTGTTCTGGAATCAGCTGTACATTGCGCCGGTACCGGATGATCAGGGGCAGATCAGCCACTTTATCGGTGTGCAAACCGATGTGACAGAGCAAAAAAGCTACGAAGCCGAGCTTGCCTACAATGCTAGCCATGACATCTTAACCGGCTTACCCAACAGGGCACTGTTGCAGGATAGACTGAATCAGGCTTGCCGGATGTCTGCCCGCAGCAAACGCAGTCTTGGGGTGCTTTTTATTGATTTGGATGGCTTTAAACTGGTTAACGACAGTTTGGGCCATCAGACGGGCGATCAGTTGTTGATTGAAGTCGGGCAACGATTGTCTACTTTTATCCGGCCCGGGGATACACTGGCCAGGTTGGGCGGCGATGAATTTGTGTTGCTGGTACCGGAGCTGACCCATGAAGAAGATCTGATCTGCATTGCAGAACGCGCTTTGCAGTTGTTGAACCAGAGTTTTGAGATCGATGGTCAGGAGCTCAACATCAGTGCCAGCATTGGTATTACGGTCTCAACCGGGGCTTTGGATGATCCTGCATTGCTGATCCAGCAAGCGGATTTGGCCATGTTTAAAGCCAAACAATTGGGGCACAACACTTATCAATGGTATCAGGATGAGCTGAATCAGGAGCTGGGCCGACAACTCACCATGCGCTCGGCACTGCAAAAAGCCATTGTTGCCAATGAGCTCAGTTTGCACTTTCAACCGCAGTACGATGCGATAAGCCAGCGCATGACCGGGCTTGAAGCCTTATTGCGTTGGACCCATCCCAAACTCGGTGCTGTTCCTCCAAGCGACTTTATCCCGGTTGCCGAAGAGAGTGGTCAAATCATTGCCATGAGCGAATGGGTGTTGGAGCAAGCCTGTTGCCTGGCTGCCCGACTGCGGCACAAGGGCCATCAGGACCTGGTGATGGCCGTTAATGTGTCGTCACTGCAATTTCAGCGCAGTAACTTTATCGACGTGGTGCGCGATGTGCTGCAAAAGTACCAGTTGGCCCCCGAAGCTCTGGAGCTGGAGTTAACCGAATCGGTACTCTTAGTGCATACCGAACAGGCCATTCACAAGCTTCGACAACTGAATCAGTTGGGCGTCAGTATTGCCATCGACGACTTTGGGACCGGCTACTCCAGCTTGAGTTACCTGAAGCATTTGCCACTGCAAAAAATAAAGATAGATCAATCATTTGTGCGGGATGTGATCCGAGACCGGCACGATGCCGCCATCACCAAAGCCATTATTGCATTGGCCCACCATATGCAGATTAAGGTGATTGCAGAAGGTGTTGAGACTAAGGCGCAGGTGGCTTTTTTGCGGAAACACGGTTGCGATGAGTTTCAGGGGTTTTACTTCAGCAAACCGATGCCGGAAGCGGAGCTGTTGCAACTGTTAGCGGATAATCAATCGGTGCAACAGCAAGCGGATGAGGAGGGGACGGACGCAACTGAAGAGCGTGCGCTGTTGTTGCTGGATGATGAAGAGAATATTTTAAATGCACTGGTCCGTTTGCTGCGGCGTGAGCCATATCGTGTTTACACCGCGACCAGTGCTGAGCAAGCCTTTGAGCTGCTGGCCTTGCATGACATTCAGGTGATTATATCCGATCAACGAATGCCGCAGATGAGTGGCACAGAATTTTTAAGCAAAGTGAAAGCCATGTACCCTCACACTGTCCGGCTGGTGCTTTCGGGGTATACCGATCTTAAGTCGGTCACCGCTGCGGTCAATGAAGGTTCCATCTACCGCTTTTTAACCAAGCCCTGGGATGATAAGCAACTGAAAGAAGAGATTAGGCGGGCATTTTTTCATCAACAAAAAGACGACTCGCCAATGGCTGAATTCAGTTCGTCAGATTAAGGAGAGTGTATGGAAGCGCAGGCATTGCAGTACTGGCTGAACTTTTGCTTTGACTGCTATCTGTATCTGGACCGGGATGGGCAGCGGCTTTGTTGCAGCCCGGATCTTGCCACAGACTCCGAGTTAGCTGATGAGCCCATTTTTCCTGAACTCAGTTGGCAGCAGCTGTGTGCGATGAGTGAACCAGTGTCGTCCTATACAGAACTCTGCCAGGCACAGGCCCATCGTCTGGCGCTGAGTTCCGGCTGGCAATCCTTGCTTGGAGAACAAAGTTTGGTGCGGCTGGTGATGTTAGAGCATCTAAAGCCGGATTGCAGTGGCCTGTTAATACAGTTTATCCGTCAACCGCAGCTTGAGTCCGACAGCGTGCAGTTGCAAGTGATGCAGCAGCAGTTGATGCAAGCGGATAAGATGGCGGCTATCGGCCAACTGGCTGCCGGGGTGGCGCATGAAATCAACAACCCCATCGGTTATGTTTCATCCAACCTACAAACTCTGGCGGATTATTGCCACCAGTTGATTCGCCTGATTGAGCAACTGGCTGAGAACTTGCCGGAGGAGCAAGTACAACCAGTGCTGCACCAGCACGACTTTGACTTTGTCCGCGATGACTTCCAAACGCTATTGGAAGAGTCGGATGAAGGGATCCAGCGGGTGATTGAGATCATCCGGGCATTGAAAGATTTCTCTCACACCGACGAAGGCAACTTCGTGCTGGCCGACATTCATCATGGCATTACCACTACCCTCAGCATTGTCAATAACGAGATTAAGTACAAGGCATCGGTGGAGCTGGATTTTGCCTCCTTGCCCGAGGTGGAGTGCATACCGTCTCAACTGAATCAGGTGTTGTTGAATCTGCTGGTCAACGCCTGTCATGCTATTGAGCGCGATGGCGTCATTGTTATTCGAACCCGCCAGCAAGCAGACTGGGTATGCATTGAGGTGCAGGACAATGGCAAAGGCATCGCAGCAGAGCACCTGAACCACTTGTTTGAGCCCTTTTTTACCACCAAGCCAGTTGGACAAGGCACTGGGCTTGGGCTGGCTCTTTCACACAGCATTATCAGCAAACATCAGGGACGGATTGAGGTGGACAGTGTGCCAGCTGAGGGCAGTTGTTTTCGGGTGTGGCTGCCGCTGCGTCAGCCGGATTCTGAGCAGCAGGCTGCTGCTGATTAACCTCCCTGCTGCTCGGCGCGCAAGTACTGGTCCAGCCGCTCTTTGGGCAGTGGCGGCGAATACCAATAGCCCTGAATTAAATGGCAACCTTGTTGTTGCAGGTAGTTCAGCT
>JAFIFR010000084.1 GCA_020831935.1 Alkalimonas sp. | reverse complement strand
AGGCTTTCGATGGACTGCAGGATCAGGGCAATAATGTTCAGCCCGATCAGCAGGATCAGGGCAATATCCACCCAAAGGTAGCGCTTGTCATGTTCAGTGGATGGCTCCAGCCATTTTGCCAGAGTGGCACGTACCAACATCTTGAAATCCTTGTTTATAAATTACGGGAGTGCTACATGTCCAGCTTACTACTCACCTTATTTATTGCAATGCTGCTGCCTTATCTGGCCAAGGCGCCTTTGGTTCTGGCGATGCATCGCGAGCCTGAAGGCTACGATAACCACAATCCGCGCCAGCAGCAAGCCAGGCTCAGCGGCTTTGGTCAGCGCGCTAATGCAGCTCATTACAATAGCTTTGAAAGTCTGATTATTTACGCCTGTGCTGTGCTCGCCACCGGCCTGGCCGGTGGTCCGGATCAGATCAGTTTGCTGCTGGGGTGGCTTTTTCTTGTCAGCCGCTGCGGCTATTTGCTCTGTTACTGGGTCGATGCGGCCACGCCTCGCTCCCTGATTTGGCTGCTGAGTATGGCTGCTGCTTTTGGCATGATTGGCCGGGCAATCTGGGCTTAATCGTCTTTGGCATCAAAGCGAAGGGTGATCAGGATAGGGTCGTGATCACTGGAGCGAAATGCGTCTGGCGCATACAGCTTTTGCTGTTGTGCAGGGCTTTTATGACGCAGACTGTACTGTAGCAGTACCGGCTCGTCGGCGTTAATGGCCCAATGCTTGATTCTGGGGCTAAGCGCCGCCAGTGCCGGGCTTGCCAGCGCATGATCGAGTGCCCCTTTTTTACCGCGAAACACAAAGGAGTACGACGGTTCTCCGGTTGAGTTTTCCAGGTAATGCCAACCTGCCTGCTCCAATAGTCGGATGGGATCTTCCATCCGGTAGGCATTTAAATCCCCCATCAACAGCTGATATGGCGTGCTAACGCCGGTCGGCTCCGTGTTGAGCCACTGCTGCAAGGCGGTGGCGGCTTCGACACGGGCTGGGTTCCAGCAGGCTTGACCATCCCCTTGGTCCCGCATCTGTTGGTAATCCGGGTGATCGTTCGCCGGGCAGCCACCTTTGGATTTAAAGTGGTTCACGCTCACTGTCAGCAGCTGGTTGCTGCTGTGATGGCGAAAGCTTTGCACCACCGGTGCCCGGTGCAATTGATCAAAGGGCGGTTGCTGAAGGGTACTGGCCAGGCCTGCTTGCACCACGGCATCGGGCCGGTAAATCAGACCAACCTTAATGACATCGTTGCCGGGGCGCTGGTCGGTGGTAACCATGGCGTAAGGACGCTCAGTCTGGGTGTTGAGGGTTGCCACCAGTGTTTCCAGGGCACTGCCTGGCTGGTAGCCGTTGTTTTCCAGCTCAATCAGTCCAAGGATATCGGCATCCAGCGCTAAAATGGCAGCGGTTAGTTTGGCACTTTGCCGCTCCAGCTCAAACTGGCTGCTGGCACCGCGGCGGGTTGGAAAAGGCGGGTTTTGGTCGGCACCAGTAAAAAAGTTCAGCAGATTAAAGCTGGCTACCCGAAGTTCCTCTGGCTGGCGCTGTGCTGGTGGCTTAGGCCTTGGGTTGGCTGGCTGCCACTGCGGTACCCGGCTTGGCTCCAACCGGTAGCCACGGCTGTCTTGCACCAGAAAACCTTCCAGCTGCGTCAAGGTATCGCCCAGCCGCAGCGGACGGTAAGGGGATAGGCCTCCGGGCGGGTAGGGCAGTGGATCCGGGTTTTGCTGCAGACTGCCATAGCCCAGCACTAGAGTGCGTTGTTGTTGCATTCGCTCATGAGCCTGAGCCTTGGCACCTGGCGTGTGAATCTGAGTTGGCGCCCAGAGCCGTTTGTCTGCCAGGGTCAGCTCGCCATAGCGGCCCAACCAAAAAGTGCTGTTGACCACCAAAGGTTGCTTGAAGCGCAGCCACATCCCTTCGAGCGATTCCCAGCTTAGAGACTCGGGTA
The DNA here is from genome assembly GCA_020831935.1 of Alkalimonas sp. GTDB lineage: Bacteria > Pseudomonadota > Gammaproteobacteria > Enterobacterales > Alteromonadaceae > Alkalimonas. The sequence continues at coordinate 8,307 of JAFIFR010000084.1, read as the reverse complement.
GCGGCAGTGATAGCTCCAGCGGCTCGACTTCGGCCGGACCACAGTCCAGCCAGTTCAGATCAACCAGGCTGGTCATCTGCTCGATTTCGGCCACCTTACCACGGACTGCCAGCAGCCGGCCCGGAGTTAGTTGGCGCAGTGAGTTTTGGTCGTGCTCAGGGCCGGGCAAAAAGTCCGGCAAAAAAATGGCCTGCGAGGCTGCTTGCAAGCTTGGCGTTCCAGGCTGTTGCAGCAACCAGCCAGCACGCTCGCTATCCGGATAAAGATAGCTGGTCAGCACCCCGCGGGTACGCACCTTTTGGCCCAGCTTGGGGCTTAGCTCTGTGCCTGCTTGCAGGCTGCTGATAGCAATGAAATCGTCATCGCAATGCAAAGCCTGGTAGCGACTGCATCCAGTCAATACTAGTATCATAATGAGAGTGGTGAGCAATCGTAGCATGGAGCTGCCTTTCAGAAGTCGTCAGGAGCTTAGTCTAGCAGAGTTCAGCTATACTGAATGCACAGAGTGAATAGGACTTGGCTATGGGTTTAAAATGGCTGGCAATGGCATTTGGCTTGCTTTTATTCAACAGCAGCTGGGCTGAATCGGTGATCCGGACCATAGGGCCGCAATCGGCGGCTGATGGCAGCCATGCTTATTACACCGATCTACTTGAGCAGGTGATCGCTGTAACGGAAGAGAGCTTTGGTCCGGCGCGGCTTGAATTGGTGGAGCATCCCGGTCAGGGACGGGTTATCCGTCTGTTGGCGATGAATTTGCATTACGATGTGATGTGGACCGGCACCTCAGAGCAGCGTGAGGAAACGCTGCGCGCCATTAAAGTACCGATCTTTTTGGGAGGGCTCGGGATCCGTGGGCAGTTAATTCATCAAGACCGACTATCGGACTTTCAGCAAGTGCGCAGTCTGTCGGATTTGCGCCCATTTATCGCTTGTCAGGGCGAGCATTGGCCAGATGCCGATGTGCTGGAGGCTGCCGGCTTACGGGTGGCCCGGGTAGGGCGCTTTGAGTCGATGCTGGAGATGCTGGCCCGGCAGCGCTGTGATTATTTGCCACTGAGCATCGTGGAAGGTCAGGCTGAGCTGGACGCTGTGGCAGAGCGCTTTCCAGAATTGGTGTTCTATGACCAGCTGTTGCTGCGCTATCCGCTGGTGATGTACTTCTTTGTACACAAAGACAATACCGCGCTGGCCGAGCGTATTGAGCAGGGCATGCAACTGCTGGCCGAAAGCGGGGTGCTGCTGCAATTTATGCAGCAGCACCCGGTGACTCAGGCCGCCTTTCCGCTATCGCGCTATCAGCAGGCGCGGGTGCTGGAGCTCGATAACCCACTGTTTAAAGATACCGAGGTACTGAGCGCCGCGCAGTTTTGGTTATCCCTTGACTGATTGCTCCCTGGCAACGGCCCGGTAGCCAATGTCGCTGCGGTAGAACATCTCCGGCCAGCTGATTCTCTGCACCAATTGGTAAGCTGCCTGCTGGGCCGCTGTGACGCTTTCACCCAGCGCTGTGGCGCAGAGTACCCGTCCACCGCTGGTGACTACTTTGCCGTCTTTCATGCTGGTACCGGCGTGAAAGACCTTGGCTTTGGCTGAGTCCGCGTTAGTCAGTCCCTGAATTTCAGCACCCTTGGCGTAGCTATCCGGGTAACCTCCAGCCGCCAGGACCACCCCTACGGCGGCTTCGGAGCTAAACTGAATGTCGCTTTGTGCCAGCTTGCCAGCCACAGCGGCCTGGCAGAGTGCTACCAGATCCGATTGCAACCGCATCATGATGGGCTGGGTTTCCGGATCACCAAAGCGGCAGTTGAATTCCAGCACCTTGGCCGTTCCATCCGGCGCCACCATCAGGCCGGCATAGAGAAAGCCGGTAAAGACGTTGCCTTCGGCGGCCATGCCGCGCACGGTCGGCTCAATCACTTGCTGCATCACCCAGTCGTGTACGGCTGGAGTCACCACCGGAGCCGGTGAATACGCCCCCATACCGCCGGTATTCGGGCCTTTATCGCCTTCATCCCGGGCTTTGTGATCCTGCGATGAGGCGAAAGGCAACGCGTGGCTGCCATCCACCATCACAATAAAAGAGGCTTCTTCACCGGTTAAAAATTCTTCAATCACCACCCGACTGCCCGCATCACCAAACTTGTTGCCGGCCAGCATGTCGTCAATGGCGGCATAAGCTTCGTCCTCGGTCTGGGCAATGATCACGCCTTTGCCAGCTGCCAGACCATCGGCCTTAATGACAATGGGCGTGCCGAGTTCTTGCACGAAGGCTTTGGCGGGTTCGATGTCGGTAAAGGTTTGATAAGCTGCGGTTGGGATCTGATGCCGGGCCAGGAAGTCCTTGGCAAAGGCTTTCGAGCTCTCCAGCTGCGCTGCTGCCTGGCTGGGGCCAAAAATTGCTAATCCCTCGGCCCGAAAGGCATCGACGATGCCTTTGGCCAGCGGCGCTTCCGGGCCGACAATGGTCAGCTCAATCTGCTGTGCTTTGGCGTACGCCAGCAGGGCAGGCACATCATCCGCTGCAATGGCGACATTCTGAAGTGCCGCCTCTAACTCGGTTCCGGCATTGCCCGGGGCAACAAATACTTTGTGCACTAAAGGCGACTGAGCTGCTTTCCATGCCAGTGCATGTTCGCGGCCACCGCCGCCGACTACCAATACGTTCATTCGATTTTCCGATTATTGCTGTTGAGGTTTACGAAACTTAAGCGTCATGCGATCGCTCTCGCCAATCGCCAGATAGCGGTCTCGGTCTTGCTCGCCCAGCCGGAGGCTGGGGGGCAGGGTCCAGACACCACGTGGATGATCAGCGGTATCGCGAGGGTTGGCGTTAACGTCGCTGCTGCCGACAAACTCGAAACCCGCTTCTGTTGCCAATTCGATGGCCAGGCTCTGTGGGAAATAGCCACTGTTGACCCAGTCGCTGTCACGGCGATCTTCAGGCAAACGATGCTCCACTACGCCCAGCACACCACCTGGTTTCAAGGCGCGGTAAAAATGATTGAAAGCCAGCCGCATTGCATCGTCGCCACCTTGCATGAACCAGTTGTGCAGGTTACGGAAGGTCAGTACCCGATCAGCACTGTTGTCTGGTGCGATTTGCACGCCCTCAACCGGGGCGAACTCGCTCAGTTGCACTCGGCTGTAGATGGGGTGTGAGGCCATTTTTTCGCGAAAAGCGGCCCGTGAACGCTGGGCAAAATCGGAGCTGCTGTTGGCCGGGAAGTGGGCGGCATACAAGGTGCCTTCGTCATGCAGTAACGGAGCCAGGATCTCGGTATACCAGCCCGCGCCCGGTGAGATTTCGACCACGGTATGCTGGGGCTGGACTCCGAAAAAGTGCAAGGTTGCAACCGGGTTACGGAAGTTATCCCGGGTTTTATTGGCTTCGGTGCGGCTGGGGTGATCCACTGCGGCCTGAATGGCGGCTTCGGAAGCCACCAGCGAGCCACTGAAAACGATAGCGATGAAGCAAAGCCAGCTGTAGTTGGTATTTTTTGCCGTCATGGGGGTATCCTGTGGTTGGGTTGAATTTCGTATCTACCCGGTGCGCCAGGCGAAGTACCCCTGGACTGCACGCACACTGCCGAGGTGGGCAAGTGTAGCAAAGTCCGGCAAAAAAAGCAGCGCCTTAGACAGGCGCTGAGCACCAAGCTGGCAAGCATCCATTCTGGTTCCAGCTTTCCCTGGCGCTGTGTTAGAATTGCGACCTTGAATAAAGGGTACGCTATGCTGGAACAAATCAAAATTGTGTTGGTGGGAACCTCCCACAGCGGAAACATCGGCTCGGTCGCCAGAGCCATGAAAACCATGGGGCTGAGTCGCCTTTGTCTGGTGCAGCCCAAGGCGGAAGTGGACGGGCAGGCTTATGCGCTGGCCGCCGGAGCCAGTGAACTGCTCAGCGAAGCAGAGCACTTCGACGCTTTGGGCCCGGCGGTGGCTGATTGTGGTTTGGTAGTCGGCACCAGTGCCCGCTCGCGCACACTTTCCTGGCCGATGTTGGATCCGCGCTCGCTGGGAGAGCTGGCGGTGCAGGAAGCGCACAGTCATCAGGTGGCGCTGGTGTTTGGCCGCGAAAGCAGCGGACTGAGCAACGACGAATTGCAACTTTGCAATTACCATGTCTGCATTCCGGCCAATCCAGAGTACAGCTCGCTCAATCTGGCGATGGCGGTGCAAATTATTGCCTACGAAGTCCGAATGGCGGCACTGGCCCAGCATCAGGCGGCTCAGCCTCTGGAGCCGGTTGCCTACCCGGACTCCAGCCAGATGGAAAACTTCTACCAACATCTGGAGCAGACGCTGGATCAAACCGGCTTTATCATCCGGCAACACCCTGGGATGGTGATGACCAAGTTGCGGCGTTTGTTCAACCGGGCGCGGCCTGAAGAAGCTGAATACAATATCCTGCGTGGTATGCTGACTTCGGTGCAAAAGCGTATTCGCTAGGGCCTGCAGCGCTTTGAAATACCTGACCAGGCTGCATGGTTTAATACTTGACTGAAATAGTCGGGAATGTACAATGGTGCCCATGAACAGCGGTGAGGCATCAGGCATCACCAACCGGAGTGCAGCATGAGATTAACATCAAAGGGGCGCTACGCCGTCACGGCCATGTTGGATGTCGCCCTGCATCACAACAAGGGTCCGGTATCCCTGGCCGATATTTCGGAGCGTCAGGGCATCTCCTTGTCCTATCTGGAGCAGCTATTTGCCCGTCTGCGCAAACGTGGTCTGGTGAGCAGTGTGCGCGGCCCGGGTGGCGGTTACCAGCTGGGTCGTGCTGCCGATACCATTGCCGTGGCTGAAGTGATCAGTGCGGTGGATGAATCGATCGATGCCACCCGCTGCCAGGGCAAGTCGGATTGCCATGGTGGCGTCCGTTGCCAAACCCATAGTTTGTGGAGTGACTTAAGTCAGCGGATTGAAGACTTTCTGACCAGCATCACTCTGGCCGAGCTGGTGGCGCAAAACGATGCTGACGACAAAGCCAATGCCAAAGCTGGCCCAGCTTCATCCGAGCACAGTATTCAGGTAAACTGCCAGCTCTAATTGTTGTTGTTTCAGCGGAACCCAAAATGAAACGTCCCATCTACCTGGATTATGCCGCCACCACGCCTGTCGATCAGCGCGTGGCCGATAGCATGATGCAGTACCTGACCTTTGATGGTCACTTCGGCAACCCGGCCTCACGTTCGCATCGCTATGGCTGGCAAGCCGAAGAAGCGGTGGAGCTGGCGCGTAGTCAGGTCGCTGAGCTGATCAATGCCGATCCCAGAGAAATCGTCTGGACGTCAGGGGCCACCGAGTCCAACAATCTGGCTATCAAAGGTGCGGCACAAAGCTACGCCAGCCGCGGCAAGCATTTAATCACTGTGAAAACCGAGCACAAAGCGGTGCTGGATCCGATGCAAGCGTTGGAAGCCGAGGGATTTGAAGTCACTTATCTGGATGTGGCTGCCAATGGTTTGTTGGATCTGGCCACCGTCAGGGCGGCGATTCGGCCGGACACCATCCTGCTCAGTGTGATGTTCGTCAACAATGAAATTGGCGTGATTCAGGACATGGTCAGCCTTGCTGAAATTTGTCAGCAAAACGGTGTTTTGCTCCATGTTGATGCCGCCCAGGCCGCTGGCAAAGTGGCCATCGATGTGCAGCAACTGCCGGTCGATCTGATGTCCTTCTCGGCGCATAAAGTGTATGGGCCCAAAGGTGTTGGTGCTCTTTATGTCCGGCGCAAGCCGCGTATCCAGCTGGCAGCGCAAATCCATGGCGGCGGTCATGAGCGAGGCATGCGCTCCGGTACTTTGGCCAGTCATCAGCTGGTGGGTATGGGCGAAGCTTTTCGGATTGCTCGTGAAGAAATGGCGGACGAAACACAGCGGCTGGAGCGGTTACGCCAGCGCTTGTGGCTGGGGCTGAGTTCGGTTGAGCAAGTGTTTCTGAATGGCGACAGCCAACAGCGGGTTCCCGGAATTCTCAATATCGCTTTTGGTCAGGTGGATGGCGAAACACTGTTGATGGCGCTGAAGGACATTGCGGTATCCACCGGCTCTGCCTGCACCTCGGCCAGCCTGGACCCGTCTCATGTGCTGCGTGCTTTGGGGTTGTCGGATGCGCTGGCGCACAGTTCGATTCGTTTTAGTATTGGTCGCTATACCACGGAGGCGGATATCGATCACACCATAGCACTGGTCACATCGGCCATCGGCCATTTGCGTGCTTCGCCATCCTTGTGGCAACACAGCTGACAAAAGACCGGTCGAGCTGTAGACAGCTGGAGTGGTTTGTGTTTTTTTTGTGACAAAAATTGAATTTTATCTTCATGGTAAAGCCAGCGCCTTGATTTACGCTGGCTTTTTTGATGCGCATACTGGCGTTTTCTCAGGCCTCAGCTAGGCTAAAAAAAGTTCCCCGTTAAAACCATTATTTTTTTCGGAGTGAAATCAATGAGAAAATCCCTTCTCGCCGTCAGTGCTTTATCGTTCGCTTTTGCTTTACCGGTCCAGGCTGATCTGCATATCAATGGCTTTGCCTCCATCACAGCAGGTACCACTACCGGCAGCAACGACCAGCTGTATGGTTACAGCAACGAGTTGGACTTTAAAAACGAAAGTTTGTTTGCCATTCAGGTGCGCTCGGATTTAGGCGACCGTTTATCCGTTACCGCTCAAGTGATGGGGCGTGGCAGCAACGATTTTGATGCCCGCTTTGAGTGGGCCTTTCTGACCTATGAACTGAACGATGCCATGCGGATTAACGCCGGCCGGCTTCGAACGCCTTTTTACCGTTTTTCCGATTTTATGGATGTCGGTTTTGCCTACGACTGGCTCAGGGTCCCTCAAGGTGTCTATGGGCTGGGGCTCGACAATATTGAAGGCATCTCACTGTACCGGATGGCGCAGCTGGGTGACTTTGAATCCAGTTTGCAATTGCTGTGGGGCTCCTTTAGTGGAGGCATTACTCTGGCTGGCAGTGCTGCCGATGCCCGCATTGATAATATCGCAGGCATCACCTGGGAGCTTGAGCGGGATTGGTTCTCGTTTCGGGCCGCTTACTTAAGTGGCAAGTCGACCATTGAAGCTCCGGCGTTATCGCCGCTTTTTGCCGGTTTGACTCAGGCTGGATTGGGTGGGCTGGTCGCTGCGTTGGATTTTAATGACGATACCAGCGAATTCATTGGTTTGGGTGTCACCCTGGATCAGGGCGATTGGGTTTTGATTACTGAGTACAACCGGATTGATGTCAAAGACTCCTTTTTTGCCAAGCGTGAAAACTATTACTTGTCTTTAGGCTACCGGCTAGATGCAGTCACGCCTTTTGTATCTTTTGAACGCGAAGACCATCGCAGCAAATCGGAGCTGTACCAACCTTTTGTCAGCGTGCTGCCAGAGGCGTTATTGCAACCTCTGATGGCGGTGGTGGAAAGCCAGGCGGTGGATACCAAAACCTGGAATCTGGGGCTGCGCTACGATTTTCATCCAGCTGCTGCTTTTAAGGTGCAGTACAGCAGCCAGAAAAATGATTTGTCGGGTCACCGACACGATTTGATCGCTGCTGGCGTCGACATCGTGTTTTAGGAGCAGGTTATGCATATTCGAACTCTGATTATGGCCATTGCCCTGCTAAGTGCTTCGGCCTTGCATGCGGAGCCACTGGCCATCGTGGTGCATCCGTCCAATATGGCAGAGTTAAGTGGCGACGACCTCTCGCGTCTGTATCTCGGGCGAAGTCGCACTTTCCCCAATGGCGACTCGGCCATTCCAATTAACCTGGCAGAAGGCATGCCTGCCAGAGAACGTTTTGATGAGCGGGCTTTGAGCCGAAGTTCAGCTCAGTTAAAAGCCTATTGGTCCAAACTGGTCTTTACCGGCAAAGGGACGCCACCGCAGGAGGCGGAAAGCCACGAAGAAGTTCTTAAATTGGTAGCCACCAACCCCAGCATTATCGGCTATCTGCCGGCATCGCAAGCGGACGATCGTGTCCGAGTCGTGATGCAGCTGGATTAGTTGAACAGGAGAGCATAATGAAGAAAAGCTTACTAGTGACAGCCTCGGGTCTCTTACTAATGCAACCATTGGCCCATGCCAACGTGGATATCTCTGGCTATGCCTCGGTGATTGGGGGGCGGGTATTGAGTGGTTCAGGTGTTGAGGCCTTTGACTTGCCACCAACTTTTTTAGCCAATTACCCTTTGGTTGGTGTCTACGAAAAAGAATGGACTTTCAAGCCGGATACCCGCTTTGGCTTGCAGTTCCGTGCCAATCTAATGGATGGTTTGTCAGCGACGGCTCAGGTGGTTGC
>JAFIFR010000083.1 GCA_020831935.1 Alkalimonas sp. | reverse complement strand
CAGCGTTGGACTTGTGAACTTCACGAAGACGGGTGATAATGAGCCGTCTAGACATGTGGGTGTAAAAATGACTATGAATTTACAAGAAATGCGGAAAAACTCTGCCAAGGCCGCCAAACTTCTGAAAGCGATCGCCAATGAACGCCGTTTGCTGATCCTTTGCTATTTATTGGAAGGTGAAATGTCGGTTGGCGAGATGAATGAGCGGTTAGAGCTCAGCCAGTCTGCGCTGTCGCAACATTTGGCGCTGTTACGGCGCAATCAGTTGGTGAAAACCCGCAAAGAAGCGCAAACGGTGTTTTACCGCATCGAGAGCGATGAGGTCAAAGCGGTGATGAAAGTACTGCACGATCTGTATTGCGCTTAAGTTGCAAATGCCATGGCAGTGTCTTAGCCATGGCAAAAAAAGACACAAAAAAACCGGCTAAAAAGCCGGTTTCTTGTATCTGCAACGGTTAGGCTGCAGACAAGCCCTTCACGTGGGCATTCAGGCGCGACTTATGGCGAGCAGCTTTGTTCTTATGGATCAGACCTTTGTCTGCCATACGATCCAAAACAGGGACCATTTTCTTGAACGCATCCTGAGCAGCAGTGGCATCATTTACCAAAACAGCTGCATAGGTTTTTTTGATGAAAGTACGCATCATAGAACGCTGGCTGGCATTATGCTTACGGCGTTTTTCAGACTGAATTGCGCGCTTCTTAGCAGACTTGATGTTAGCCAAGGTAACACTCCTAAAACTAGATAAACCGGACTCTTTAAAGGCCGCATAATATGCCTACTTTACCAGCGCTTGTCAAATGATTTATCTGCTAACCCTAAGGTGAAGATGCCGGTACTGTGACTTTGGTAAATTTAGTGCTGGTATTTGCATGCAGCTAGAGGCGAAAATAATGTGCACTACCAGACATCATTTCAAACATTGAGGTTCGTGGGTGGCAGAAAAGTTATTAAAGTCAGGCATCATTGTTAGCAGCATGACCCTGATCTCCAGGGTGCTCGGGCTGATCCGGGATGTAGTGATCGCCGCCTTTGTCGGAGCAGGCGCTGCGGCCGATGCCTTTTTCTTTGCCAACCGCATTCCTAATTTTTTGCGCCGGCTTTTTGCCGAAGGTGCTTTTGCGCAGGCTTTTGTGCCGGTACTTAGTGAGGTAAAAGAAAAGCATGGCGATGACGCCGTGCGCGCTTTGGTGGCAAGGGCTGCTGGTACTCTGGGCGTCATTTTGTTGTTGGTGACCCTGTTTGGGGTGGTGGCATCGCCTTTGGTGGCCATGCTGTTTGGTATGGGCTGGTTTATTGAATGGTTGCAAGGCGGGCCGGATGCCGAGCGTTTTGAGCTGGCCAGCTTGATGCTTAAGATTACCTTTCCTTATTTGTTTTTTGTCAGCCTGGTGGCGTTATCCGGCGCTGTGCTCAATACCTACAATAAATTTGCTGTGGCGGCTTTTACCCCGGTGTTTTTAAATATTGCCATCATTCTGGCCGCTGTCTATGCCTCCGACTGGTTTGCTGAGCCTGCTTTAGCGCTGGCCTGGGGCGTGTTTTTGGGTGGCCTGGTGCAATTGCTGTTTCAATTGCCTTTTTTGGCCAAAGCCAAAGTGCTGGTCAAGCCGCGTTGGGGCTGGCACGACCCGGGGGTGGTGAAAATTCGTACCTTGATGATTCCGGCAATGTTTGGTGTCTCTGTCAGTCAAATCAATTTATTGCTGGATACCGTTATCGCCTCATTTTTGTTAACCGGTGCCGTCAGTTGGCTCTATTACTCCGATCGGCTATTGGAGTTTCCTCTGGGTCTGTTTGGCATTGCCATTGCAACGGTGATCCTGCCCACCTTGTCACGGATGCATGCCAAAGCCAGTGTCGAGGAGTTCAAAGCCACCCTGGATTGGGCGCTGCGCTTTATTGCCCTGTTTGGCTTTCCGGCGATGGCTGCGCTGATGGTGTTGGGCAAGCCCATTATTGCGGTGCTCTTTATGCGGGGGGAGTTTACCGAGCTGGACGTTGAGCGCGTTTCCTACAGCTTGTTTGCCTATGCCTGCGGTTTATTCAGTTTTATGCTGATTAAAATTCTGGCTCCCGCCTACTACGCCAGACAGGATATGAAAACGCCAGTACGCATTGGCATCATTGCCATGGTGGCCAATATGGGGCTGAACTTACTGCTGGCGCCTTTTTTAAGTTATGTTGGCCTGGCACTAGCAACGGCATTGTCGGCGACCCTGAACGCCTTCTTACTGTACCGGGGACTCAAAGCCATTGGCGTTTATCAGCTGACCGGCTACAGCGGGTGGTTTGTGCTGCGTGTGCTGGCAGCCAGCCTGGGGATGGCCATGGTGTTGCTGTGGTGGTTGCCGGATATGGCGCACTGGTACCAGCAAAGCACCGGCTGGCAGCTGCAGCAATTGCTGCTGAGTTGCAGCCTTGGCGCAGCAGGCTATTTTGCCTTGCTGGTCTTGCTAGGCGGACGTCCTGCTCATCTGCGGCGAACCAGATGAAATACCAAAGATTAACAGGTATAATCGCCTGCTTGTTGCACCTGGGTGCGGGTTAGAGCGTTTTAAGGCAGGCATGGAGTTTATTCGCGGCTTACACAACATCAAAGCAGAGCATCGTGGCTGTGTACTGACCATTGGTAATTTTGATGGTGTGCACCTGGGCCATCAGGCGGTGTTGCACCAGTTGCTGGCGGTGGCAAAAGACCGGCAGTTGCCTTCCTGTGTGATAGTGTTTGAGCCCCAACCGTTGGAGCTTTTTGCGCCAGACAGAGCGCCTGCCAGGATCAGCCGGTTACGCGAAAAGTACCTCGAGCTGGCCAAGCTGGGGGTGGATCGCTTGTTGTGCGTCAACTTCAATCAGCGCTTTGCCGATTTGGCGCCAGATTATTTTGTGGAGCAGCTGCTGCTCAGGCAATTGGGGGTGCAGCATCTGATTGTTGGGGATGATTTTTGCTTTGGCAAGAACCGGGCCGGCAACTTCGCCTTGCTGCAGCAAGAGGCAGTTCGTTTTAATTTTGGTTTAACCCCAACGGCCAGCCTGAAACAGCAGACGCAGCGTATCAGCAGCACGGCGATACGGCAGGCCTTGGCAGCCGATGATTTGCCGTTGGCGCAATCCATGCTCGGACGGCCATTCTCCCTGACCGGTAAGGTGCGGCATGGCCGCAGATTAGGGCGGCAGCTGGGGTTTCCAACCGCCAATGTCTGGCTGTATCGTAAGAAGCTGCCGGTACACGGGGTTTATGCGATTGAAGCCGATACGGTGTTTGGGCGCTTTCAGGGCGTTGCCAACATCGGCTCCCGCCCGACAGTATCCGGTAAAACGGAGCAGCTCGAAGCCCATTTATTTGATTTTGAAGGAGACTTGTATGGCAGCCAGATTGAGGTCTTGCTGCGTCACAAGCTCCGGGATGAGCAAAGCTTTGCTTCGGTCGACGCTTTGCAGCAACAAATACAGCGGGATGCAGCCGCAGCCCGCCATTACTTTCAGTCGTCAGCCTCTGTGCAGGTTGCCACCAATCAATAACGATGACGGACGAACAACGGATGAGTGACTACAAGCATACCCTGAACCTGCCGGCAACCGAGTTTGCCATGCGTGGCAATTTAGCGCAGCGGGAGCCAGCCATGCTGGCCGAATGGCAACAAGACGGGCTTTATCAAAAAATTCGTGCCGCCAAGCAGGGCAAGCGGCAATTTATTTTGCACGATGGCCCTCCCTACGCCAACGGCAGCATCCACATTGGCCATGCCGTCAATAAAATCCTGAAAGACATGATCATCAAAGCCAAGACTTTGTCAGACTTTGATGCGCCTTACATTCCTGGCTGGGATTGCCATGGCTTGCCGATTGAATTGGTGGTGGAAAAGAAATACGGCAAACCGGGTGTGAAGTTAAGCGATGCCGAGTTCCGGCAAAAATGCCGTGAATATGCCGCCTCGCAAATTGAAGCGCAAAAGGTCGATTTTGTCCGCTTGGGCGTGCTGGGCGATTGGGACAACCCCTATCGAACCATGGATTATGATTTTGAAGCCAATATTATTCGCTCGCTGAGCAAAATCATCGACAATGGCCATTTGCAGCAAGGCTTTAAGCCGGTGCACTGGTGTACCGACTGTGGTTCTGCATTGGCAGAAGCGGAAGTGGAATACCAAGACAAAACCTCACCCTCCATTGATGTGCGCTTTAAGCTGGTGGATGAGGCGGTGGTGGATCGTTTTGACCACCCCGAAGCGCATCGAGGGCAGGGACCGGTGTCGGTGGTGATCTGGACCACCACCCCCTGGACATTGCCAGCCAACCGTGCGGTGGCGGTGCATGCGGATTTGAGTTACAGTCTGGTGCAGGTGGAGCAGGGCGAGCATGGCCCGGAGCGCTTGATTGTGGCGACCGATCTGGTCACCGATGTGATGGCACGCGCTGGCATTGAGCATTACCATGCGCTGGGTTTTTGCCAGGGCAAGCAGCTGGAACAGGTGGCCTTAAAGCATCCGTTTTACGATTTTGAGGTGCCGGTCATTTTGGGCGAGCACGTCACCACCGACTCCGGTACCGGTTGTGTGCATACCGCGCCCGGCCATGGTCAGGAAGACTTTGTGGTGGGGCAGCAGTATGGCCTTGAAGTGGCCAACCCGGTTGGCGCCAATGGCGTTTACCTGCCCGACACCCCGCTGTTTGCCGGTCAACATGTATTCAAAGCCAACGATTCGGTGGTGGAGGTGCTCAAAGAGCGGCAGGCGCTGTTGGTGCATAAGGCTTACCAACACAGCTACCCGCATTGCTGGCGCCACAAAACGCCGATTATTTTCCGTGCGACGCCGCAGTGGTTTATCAGCATGGAGCAGCAAGGGCTGCGCGCAACCTCGTTGCAAGAAATTGCCAACACCCGCTGGGTACCGGATTGGGGCCAGAGCCGGATTGAGAAAATGGTGGCGGGCCGGCCAGACTGGTGTATTTCGCGTCAGCGCACCTGGGGCGTGCCGATTGCACTCTTTGTTGATAAAGACACCGGCGCCTTGCATCCCAATACAAAAGACTTGATGGAGCAAGTGGCGCAGAAAGTCGAGCAGCATGGCATTCAGGCCTGGTTTGATTTAAAACCGGAAGAATTGCTAAGCGCCGAGGAGGCCAGTCGCTACGTCAAAGTGAAGGATACGCTGGATGTCTGGTTTGACTCGGGCGTGACTCATGCCTGTGTGGTGGATGCCCGGGCGGAGTTTCAGGGCGCGACTCAGGCCGACTTGTACCTGGAAGGCTCGGATCAGCACCGGGGCTGGTTTATGTCATCCTTGATGACCGGCGTCGGCATCAAGAACCATGCACCTTACAAACAGGTGCTGACTCATGGCTTTACCGTCGATGGTCAGGGCCGGAAAATGTCCAAATCCCTTGGCAATGTGGTGTCCCCGCAACAGGTGATGAACAAGCTGGGAGCGGATATTCTGCGGTTGTGGGTGGCGACTGCCGATTACACCTCGGAAATGACGGTGTCGGATGAAATTTTAAACCGTGCCGCCGACAAGTACCGCCGTATCCGCAACACAGCGCGCTTCTTACTGGCCAACCTGAATGGCTTTGATCCGGCGCAGGATCAATTGCCGTTTAGCGAACTGGTTGAACTGGATCTGTGGGTGGTGAATCGGGCGGCTCAATTGCAGGCGGAGATCATCGAGGCTTACAACCATTATCAGTTCCACCAGGTTAGTCAGAAACTGATGAACTTCTGCACCATTGAGCTGGGCAGCTTCTATCTGGATGTGATTAAAGATCGGCAGTACACCGCCAAAGCAGACAGTCAGGCCCGCCGCTCTTGCCAGACCGCAATGTACCACATTGTGCAGGCGCTGGTGCGTTGGATGGCACCCATTATGAGCTTCACTGCGCAGGAAATCTGGCAGCAATTGCCGGGCCAGCCGCAACCCTATGTTTTTATGGATGTCTGGTACCCCGGGCTTGCTTCGGTACCCGCCGGTCGTTTTGACAATGGGTTCTGGCAACAACTGCTGTTGGTGCGGGACGAAGTGAACCGGGTGCTGGAAAAAGCCCGTAAGCAAGAGCTGATTGGGGCTTCACTGCAAGCTGAGGTGACCTTATTTGCCGATACTGAATTGGCGGCACAGTTGAAAAAGTTGCAAGATGAGCTGCGTTTCGTGTTAATCACCAGTACCGCCACTGTCAGCAGCGAAGCAGCACCAGCCGAAGCTGAAGCCACTGAAATCGCAGGTTTAAAGGTGTTGGTGCAAGCCAGCAGTGCGGTGAAGTGTGAACGCTGTTGGCACTACCGGCATGATGTCGGTGCCGATGACGCCCATCCGACCATTTGCTTGCGCTGTGTTGACAACGTCAGTGGCGCCGGCGAGCAGCGGGAGTTTGCCTGATGCGGTTGTTTCAACAAAGCGGCTGGGCTTTCTGGTGGCTGGCACTGCTGGTGCTGGTGCTGGATCAAGTCACCAAGCAGTGGGTGCACCGCAGCATGGCGTTGTACGACTCGATCCAGCTGCTGCCGTTTTTTAACCTGACCTATGTCCGCAACCCCGGTGCCGCTTTTTCGTTTTTGAGCGATGCCGGCGGTTGGCAGCGCTGGTTTTTCACCGTGGTGGCGGTGGTCATCATAACCGTACTCAGTGTCTGGCTCAGCCGGCTGGCGCCCAAAGCCAGCAAGCTGACGCTGGGGTTAAGTCTGATTATTGGCGGCGCTGTTGGCAATTTGATCGACCGGCTTTGGCATGGCTATGTCATCGACTTTTTTCACCTTTATTATCAAAACTGGCACTATCCTGCCTTTAACATTGCCGACTCGGCCATCGTGATCGGGGCCGGCTTGTTGATCTGGGACAGTTTCAGCCATCAGGAGCAGGGCAATGACCACGCTACATCCAGCAAATCTTAGTATTGGGCCCGCCAGCATTGTGACCTGTCACATCGATATTACCTTGTCCGATGGCAGCGCTGCGGAAAGCACCCGGGTGCACAACAAGCCAGCCCGCATAACTATGGGCGACAGCAGTGTATCCCCCGCGTTTGAAGCGCAGTTGTTGGGCAAAGTGGCAGGCGATAAGCTGAACTTTACCCTGGCTCCTGAGGATGCCTATGGTCAGCCCAATCCGGACAATATTTATTATTTGGATCGCAGCAAGTTCAGCAGCGACAGCCCGGCGGAAGTAGGCATGATCATTGGTTTTACCATGCCAGATGGCTCTGAGTTGCCGGGGTTGGTGCGTGAGGTCGCGGGCCAGTCGGTCACCGTCGATTTTAATCATCCGCTGGCAGGGCAAACATTGACCTTTCAGCTGGAAATTCTGGAGGTGCAGTAATGGATATTTTACTGGCCAACCCACGCGGTTTTTGCGCCGGGGTTGATCGAGCCATCAGCATTGTCGAACGCGCGCTGGAGTTGTACGACCATCCGATTTATGTCCGCCATGAAGTGGTGCACAACAAGTTTGTGGTGGATGGCTTGCGTCGCAGCGGCGCAGTGTTCGTAGACGAGCTGGACGAAGTACCGGATGGCCAGATTGTGATCTTCAGCGCCCATGGTGTGTCGCAGGCCGTGCGTCAGCAGGCCAAAGACCGTGGGCTGAAAGTCTTTGATGCGACCTGTCCCCTGGTGACCAAGGTGCATATGGAAGTGACCCGTGCCAGCCGCAAAGGCATTGAGTGCATTCTGATTGGTCATGCTGGCCACCCCGAAGTGGAAGGTACCATGGGCCAGTACGACAATCCGCAAGGCGGCATTTATCTGGTCGAGTCGGTCGAGGATGTGCAAAGCCTGCAGGTGAAAAATCCACAGCAGCTCTGTTTTAGCAGCCAGACCACCCTGTCGGTGGATGATACTGCCGATGTGATTGAAGCACTTCGCCAGCGCTTTCCTGGTATTGAAGGGCCGCGTAAAGACGACATTTGCTATGCCACCCAGAACCGCCAGGATGCGGTGCGTGAGCTGGCAGGCAAAGCCGAGTTATTGCTGGTGGTCGGTGCGAAGAACAGCAGCAACTCCAACCGCTTGCGCGAGCTGGCAGAAAAAATGGGGGCCAAAGCCTTCCTGATCGATACCGCCGAAGACATCCAGCAAAGCTGGCTGGATGGCATTGAGCGGGTAGCGGTTACCGCAGGCGCCTCGGCGCCAGAAGTCTTGGTGCAGCAAGTGGTTGCCAAGCTGCAAAGCTGGGGTGGGCGCACCGTGACTGAGAACCCGGGCCGGGAAGAAAATATAGTTTTTGCCATTCCGGCAGAGCTGCGCTAGTCGGGGCTGGTTTTAAGTTACTGAGATCGCTATAGTCATTGGTATGACTGTTGCTGCTGCATCCCAATGAATTTGAAACCCATGGCTGTTACCAAGCCTTTGTTGCCCGATTTTTGCCAAAACCGTGGCGTGCTGGCTGTGATTGTACTGGCACAGACGGTGGCTATCGTGCTGGCTTTTGCGCCCGATGCTGGCGGCGATCCCTGGCAACGGCTGGGGGTCATCAGTCTCTTTGTGCACTGGATTACCTTGCTTAGCATCGCGGTGCTTTGTCGATTGCGGTATTGGCTGGGGCGTTTTTCTGCGGTGCTGCAAGGTGGTTTTACCTTGTTGGTGTTTATTGGCTTTACCGGACTTATCAGTCCTATGGCCTGGCACTTTTTGGTGGGTTTTGGTTGGCAACCCGCCGGTGAGTTAACTCATTTTTTGGCTGCAAACCTGTTGGTTGCCTTAATTATCGGACTCCTGGCCATTCAGTTTAGTCTGATGCATTTAGAGCGCAATGAGCGGATTGAAGCTCAGTCCAGAGCTGAATTGGATGCACTGCAAGCCCGTATCCGTCCCCACTTTCTTTTCAATAGCCTGAATACCGTCGCCGAATTGATCCACCAAAACCCGGACGCTGCCGAACAAGCTCTGCTCAATTTATCGGCTTTGTTTCGAGCGGCCATGCAAGCAGGTGGCCAAGCCTCGTTAGCGGAGGAGTTGGCACTGGCGCGCCAGTACGTTTCGCTGGAGCAGTGGCGGCTTGGCTCGCGGCTGCGACTGAACTGGCAGCTCACTGAACCGCTACCGGATTTGAACATGCCGGTATTGACGCTGCAACCTCTGCTGGAAAATGCCATTTGTCATGGTATTGAGCCGCACCGGGGGGGCGGGAAGATTAGCATTCAGCTGCTGACATCCAATCAGACGGTGACTATCCTTATCACCAATACCTTGGCACCCAGTGCTCGCAGCACCACCGGCAATGGTATTGCTCTGGCCAATATTCGCCAGCGTTTGGCCTTGCTGTACCAGGATAAAGCCCAATTGCATTGCAGCAAAACCGATGATCAGTACCGGGTCAAGTTGGTATTGCCTGTTCTTGGCAATAAAGCCTGAGCATGTCAAAGAGAGTGGAGGGGTGAGAGTGAGGATCGATGAAAGTACTGCTGGTTGATGATGAACCCTTAGCACGCGCACGATTAAAACGGTTGTTGGCAAAGCATCACGACTTTAGCCTGGTGGCAGAAGCCGAAGACGGCGAGCAGGCGTTGCAGTTAACGGCCCAGCTGCAGCCGGATCTGGTGCTGCTGGATATTGAAATGCCAAACCTTACGGGCCTTGCCGTTGCCAAAACCTTGGCCAGTCTACCAGTGCCACCAGCGGTGGTTTTTGTCACCGCCCATCCAGAGCATGCCTTGGATGCATTGCAATTGGCGGCTGCAGGGTATTTGGTGAAGCCGGTAGAAGCCGACGCCCTGGCTGGGGTACTGCAACGTTTGGGCAAGCTTACCCGTGTCCAGCTGGAGTCGCAAAAAGAAGCCGCCATCAGCTTTCAATTGGCGGGCTGTCTGCGCCAGGTTCCTATCAGCGAAGTGTTGTATCTGGTGGCGGAAGACAAGTATGTTCGCATGGTCCACCGCCAGGGCGAAGCCTTGCTTGAGCTAAGTCTGAAACAACTGGAACAACAGTATCCACAGCTTTTGCGCATTCACCGCAAGGCGCTGATCAATCGCCAGCACTTTAGCGCACTGCATCATGGGGCTCAGGGCTATCAGGTTGAGCTGACAGGTTGCCCGCAGCGGCTTGATGTCAGTCGTCGTGAAGCTTCCAGGTTAAAGCAAATCGTAGCGCAAGGCGGCCTTTAACCGTTTATCAGTAAGATCATCCGTTTATCGGCTCATGCTGGCAATTGGCTGTATCCCAAGTATGCTGACACTATCCAACAATTTATAATTGAAAACGCTTATGTCGGTTGTTGCCTTCCCCAGAGACAAGGGGTTTACCTTAATCGAGCTGATGGTGACTGTGGC
>JAFIFR010000082.1 GCA_020831935.1 Alkalimonas sp. | reverse complement strand
CCCTGGTTGATTTACGAGCAAATGACCCACGCCGAAGGTCTGACCCCTTCACTCACCGGCGGTATGGCACTCTTTACCCTGATTGGCTATGTGGTGGTGTACAGCCTGGTGTTCAGTGCCGGGGTGTATTATTTGCTGAAAGTATTCCGTGGTGGCCTGGAAAAAGCCAATCAGCCGCATGAACAAGACGAGGTGGAGCGCGCCAAGCGGCCATTCTCAGCTGCTCACGCCAGTCTGGAAGGAGAAAACTAATGGACCAGCCTTTTGATTTGACTTTAATTTGGGCGGTGATCATTGCTTTTGGGGTGATGATGTATGTGCTGATGGATGGATTCGATCTGGGGCAGGGCATCTTGTTTCCCTTTGCGCCGGATGAGCATTACCGCGATGTGATGATGAACTCGGTAGCTCCGGTGTGGGATGGCAATGAAACCTGGTTGGTGCTGGGGGGAGCTGGCCTGCTGGCGGCATTCCCTTTGGTGTACTCGGTGTTTTTGCCGGCGCTTTATATCGGGGTGTTCCTGCTGCTGGCTGGCTTGATTTTCCGTGGCGTGGCCTTTGAGTTTCGTTTTAAAGCTAAAACTTCCAAATACCTGTGGAACTGGGCCTTTGCCGGCGGCTCTACCGTGGCGGCATTTGCACAGGGTGCCGTCGTTGGGGCTTATATCCAGGGGTTTGCCACGGAAAACTTCCGCTATGTGGGCGGGGCTTTTGACTGGTTAACTCCTTTTACCGTCATTACCGGCCTTGGGCTGGTGGCAGGCTATGCCTTGTTGGGCGCGACCTGGCTGATTATGAAATCTGAAGGCGAAGTACAGCAATGGGCCTACAAACTAACACCGCGATTATTGGTAGCGGTGCTGGTGGTCTTTGCCGTCATCAGTGTCTATACCCCCTTTGTCGATCCCAAGGTGATGGAGCGCTGGTTTGATGGTTTTAGCGCTATCTGGTTGCTGCCTCTGCTGGCGCTGTACTGTGCCTGGTCTATCTATCGTTCGGTTCAAAAGCAGCAGGAAGGCTTGCCCTTTGTTGCCACCATGGGCTTGTTCCTCTTTACTTACCTGGGCTTGCTGGCCAGTAAATGGCCTTACATGGTGCCACCGGACTACACCTTGTGGGATGCCGCTTCTGCCTATGAGTCGCAACTCTTCCTGTTGCTGGGTTTCTTGTTTGTTATCCCGATTGTACTGGCTTACACCGCCTGGACCTACTGGGTATTTCGCGGCAAAGTGAAAGCAACGGGTTACCACTAAGGTGCACGACTTGCGGGGCGATGCGGCAGATGTGCAGGCCGGGAAGGCTTTGTTGCACGCTGTGATTAAGCAGCAACGGCCATTGCTGACCGGCGCTGTGCTGTTGGGACTGTTATCGACTCTGGGCTTGATTGGTCAGTGGCTGGCACTGGCCTGGTTGCTGGCAGAGGTGGTTTTGCCCGCAGAGCGCTGGCAGTGGCCTATGGCCTATCCCAGTGTGTTGCTGTTTTTGCTGGCGCTGGTATTGCGTGCTGTTGCCGCCTGGGGGCAGGAGTATTGCGCCAGCCGGGCCAGCATTGCGGTGCGCCAATCGCTGCGACTGCAATTGCTGCAGTTGTGGCGGGAGGGGCCAGCCTGGCGCCTGGGTGAGCTGTCAGCTGCCGATTGGGCCAGTCAGTGGGGCGACAACATTGAGACGATGGATGGCTATGTTGCCCGCTACTGGCCACAGCAGTATCTGGCGCTGTTATCGCCTTTGCTGATGCTGGCT
This sequence comes from Alkalimonas sp., assembly GCA_020831935.1. Classification (GTDB taxonomy): domain Bacteria; phylum Pseudomonadota; class Gammaproteobacteria; order Enterobacterales; family Alteromonadaceae; genus Alkalimonas. Next base: position 8,700 of record JAFIFR010000082.1, on the reverse strand, counting down.
TTGATAGCCTGGCTGAACTGGCTGATGGCGCTGATTTTGTTGCTGGCAGCTCCCTTGATCCCACTGTTTATGGTGTTGGTTGGACTTGGCGCTGAACAAATTAACCGACGCCACCAGTTGGAGCGTCAGCGACTGGCCGGGCAGTTTTTAAATCGGGTGAAACAGTTGCGGTTATTGCGCCAGCTGGGCGCTATCGCACAGAGCAGTCAGCAGATTGCCCGCCAAAGCGGCCGCTACCGCGATCTGCTGATGGCGACCTTAAAGGTTGCCTTCTTATCCTCTGCTGTGCTGGAGTTCTTCGCCAGTGTCGCGGTTGCCTCGGTGGCTATCTACATTGGCTTTGTGCTGTTCGGTGCTATTGACTGGGGGCCGGCTGCCAGCATCAGTTTATTTAGCGGTTTAACCATCCTGCTGCTGGCACCAGAGTACTTTCAGCCCATTCGTCAGTTTGCGCAGACCTATCATGACAAAGCCGCAGCTCTTGCCGCTGCGATGCAGCTGGCGCCCTGGCTGGCCAAAGCGACAGTGCCGGAAAGGTCTGAGCCGCAGCCATCCGACAGCCGTGCTCTGCAGCTGACTGGGCTGGTCAGCGCCTATCCGACACAAGCGCTCAGGCCGCCGCCGGTGACACTGACGGTGCCTGAGCATCATTGCCTGCTGTTGAGTGGCCCTTCCGGCAGCGGAAAAACCACCGCCTTAAAAACACTGGCTGGCTTAATACCTGCCAAAGCAGGGGCTTTTCATTGGTCGAATAAACAAGGCCGCATGGTGTATCTGCCGCAGCAACCTTGGATAAAGCCTGGCAGTTGGGCTGACAATCTGCGGCTCTATGCGCCGGATGCCAGTGAATCCGACATGATGAGCGTGTTGGAGCAGTTGGGGCTAGCCCCGCTGTTGGCCGAGCAAACGAATGGGCTGGCGACGGCACTGAACCCAGCCGACATGGCGCTTTCAGGTGGTCAGCTGCAGCGGCTGATGCTAGCTCGAGCTTTGCTGGCTCCCGCTTCAGTGCTGCTGTTGGATGAGCCCACTGCCAGGTTGGATCAGCAAAGTAAAGCGCTGGTGATGGCAGTGTTGGCGCAGCGTAAAAGCTGTCAATGGTTGCTGATTGCCAGCCATGATCCGGCCATGCAACAACTGGCTGATCACTACTGGTTTTTTGCTGCCACAGATGCTGGCACTGTGCTCAGCGAGGCGCCGGTATGAGCAATGATCGCACCATGCTGCAGTATTGGCTGCAATTGCTGGTGTGGCAACACCGGGGACGCTTGCTGCTGGCTGCTGCTTTGACCTTGCTGACCGCACTGTTTGGCCTGGCCTTATTGGGTTTATCTGGCTGGTTTATTACTGCCACGGCCGTGGTGGGGGCCATCCTACTGGCCGGCGGCAGTGCTTTTCTGGAGCTGTACATGCCAGGCAGTGGCATTCGTTTTTTTGCTCTGGGTCGCACGATCAGCCGCTACGCAGAAAGGGTCTTCAGTCATCAGCTGGTGCTGGAGCAACTGGCGAGAGTTCGGGTTCAGTTATTTCAGGGGCTGGCACGTTTGCCCGATAACGCGCTGCAGCAGGCGCAAGATGCCGACTGGCTGAATCGCCTGACCACGGATCTGGAGCAACTGGATACCGTTTTGCTGCGCTTGCTACTGCCACCGGCCAGTTTGCTGCTGGTTTGGCTGCTGCTGGGTGTTTTTTTTGCCGTTTGGTCGGTACCACTGGCGCTGGGGTTCTTGTTGGTTGGCTTGCCGCTGCTGTTGCTGATCCTGGCTCTGTTTGTCCGGCAAAGCGTGGTTTTGAATTATCAACTAAACGCTCTGCTTAATGAGAGCCGGCAGCAGGTGATTACACAGCTGGAAGGACTGGACGAGCTGCGGGTAGCCAGGCAATTGCAGGCAGAGCAGCAGGATGTTGTGCAGTTGCTCGCGCTGATTGATGAGAAACAACATCGTGTTAGCCAGCAGCAGGCGCTCAGCCAGTTGCTGCTGCAATTGCTGCACGGTGGTCTGGTGCTCTTTGTGGCGCTGCTGGCGGTTGCTGGTTACCAGCATGGCTGGTTCTCAGGGCCGGTGGCGGTGATGCTGGTGTTGCCCGTGCTGGCGCTTGGTGAGCTGCTGCAACCTTTACCCGGGCAACTGGCCAGTGCCGGTCGCAGCTGGTTTGCGGCCAAGCGGCTGTATCCGCTGGCTACCCAGCCGGAGCCTGCGGCAGCAACGGGCGGCGAAGCGCTGAACACCGTGCAGCTGCAACTGCATCGGTATGGTCGTGTTGCGGTAAGCTTGCAGCGGCCATTAGCCCTACACCTGTCGACAGAGCGGCCGGTGTTGTTGGTCAGTGGTGCATCCGGCACCGGCAAAAGCAGCCTGGCAGAGCTATTGGTTCGTGACACCTTGCCCGGCGCCGCAGAGCTCCGCTGGAATGGTAGGGTACGCTCGGCAATGCAGCAAACGGGGTTTCACCAGCAGGTGGCGCTGTTAAGCCAGCAAAGTGGCATGCTGGCCGATACACTTCGTACCAATCTGATGATGGGCCTGACCGATGTGACCGAGCAGCGGCTGTGGCAAGTGCTGACCCAGGTCGAGTTGGATCAGTGGGCACAATCGCTGCCGAAGCAACTGGATACCTGGTTGGGCGATAGTGGCCAGCAAGTGTCGGGCGGCCAGGCCCGGCGCATTAACCTGGCGCGCTGGCTGCTACGCTCACCCCGGCTGGTGATTCTGGATGAACCTTTTTATGGCCTGGATCCGGCGCAAGCAGCACGGATCTGGCAAGCCATCCAGCCCTGGATGCAAGGCCGTCTGGTGTTATTGCTGCTGCATCACCGGCCAGAGTTTTTGGCTGATGACTGGCCAGAGCTTTCCTTAAATTTGGATACAACCACGCAGGAGACGATATCATGAAGTTCTTTCAAAGCCTTGCCATGCTGGCTTGTTTAGTCAGTGGTGCGGTTTTCGCAGCCATTGGCAACCCTGTTGCCAGCAGCAAGGATCCCAGCCAAAGCACACTTGGGCTCTATGTGACGGCCAAAGAAGCCTATGCGATGCTGGAGCAAGACCCGAGGGCGGTGCTGGTGGATGTGCGCGATCCGGTGGAAATAAAGTTTACCGGTTTTGCCACCCCCACCAAAATTCATGTGCCCTGGTTGCTGACCGATACCAGTCGGCTGAATGCGGATCAGCAAACCTGGCCGATGCAGCCGAACCCGCAGTTTGATCAGCAGTTACTGAGCCGCTTGCAAGCACTCGGTGTGCAAAAAGACGATGCCATTATCCTCATCTGCCGCAGCGGTGCGACCCGCAGTGCGCCGGCGGTGGACCGGTTGGCGGGTTATGGCTACCACAATGTCTGGTCGGTGACCGATGGCTTTGAAGGCAATACCTTGCCAGAAGGACCATCCAAAGGCGTACGGGCGCTGGATGGCTGGCGCAATTCCGGTTTGCCCTGGAGCTACCGGGTGCCAGCGGCTGTCGCCTGGACAGCCCCAACATCCGAAACGGCACAGCATTAAATGACAAGGATACAGCGCATCAGGTTGCAAACCACTGCTTGCAAACCACTACGAAAACCGCTGTGAAAACTACGATGCAAATTACGATACAAATTACGATGAAAACCACGAAGGAGAACGATCGATGAAACTATGGCAAACCCTGGCTTGTGCCGCTGTTGTCAGCACAGCCGCTCACGCCGATAACGATGTCTTTGTCTACCTGACCAGCTCATCCTTGCAAACTCAAGGCATGGCGATGGTGCTGGCCGGCCAGATGCAACAGCAAGGTGCCAATGTCTCGGTACTGCTGTGTGATGGGGCCGGCGATTTAGCCCTCAAAGGCCATCAAAGCCCGACGTTAAAGCCAAGAGACGTCACTCCAGCTCAGTTGCTGCAGCAATTAATGTCTGGCGGCGCCAGTGTTGAGGTGTGTGCGCTCTATTTGCCGAACAAGCCGGCCACCGCCGATGCGCTGCTCGATGGCGTAACGCCAGCGCAGCCGCCCCGGATTGCAGAAAAAATGCTGAACCCGGCGGTAAAAGTTTTTAGCTTTTAATGGCTTGGTTGTGTGAGGCATAACGGCCTTCGGGCCGTTTTTTTGTGCAAGCACAAAGCATAGCCTCGTTTTATAATGTAAGATATCAGTTTAGTGAACATGAATGTATGAGGTGGGCATGGCAACAAAGGCGTTCTCGGTTGGCAAAAAATTAACCCTGAGTTTTGGTTTGCTGGCGGTTCTGATGGTAGTGGTCGCAGTGGTCGTGCAGCTGGCACAAAACACCATGAATGCGGCCCGCAGCGCAGCAGCTGAAAAGCGAGAACTGTCCATCTTGCAAATGCAACGCGAAATTGATCACCTGAACTGGGCCAATGAGTTGGCCAGCAGCATGCTGCTGCAACAACCGTTTCGCGGTCAGCTCGAGCCCACCCAGTGCAATTTTGGCCGCTGGTACGATGCCTTTCGCGCATCCGAAGCGTACAGTACGGCAAGCCCTGAACTAAAACGAGCCCTGGATGCGATGGATCGGCCGCACCGTGAGCTGCATGCCTCTGCCAAAGCCATCGTAGCAGCCGGCCCGCAAGAGCAAATTCGCATTTATCAGCAGCAAACCTTGCAGCATTTGGGTGAGATGCGCGGTTATTTGACACAAGTTGCTGAATTGTTCCAAGCCGAGCGTGATACCATTATTGCCAAAGCGGAGCGTTCCGACCGTCGCTCCATGGGGGTGGTCTGGACTGCTATGGCACTTACGATTGTTATTGCCATTGCTTTGATTTTCTTATTGCGCCGCTTGATTTCAGAGCCGATGAAAACGCTGAAGAACCGTGCTCAGCAAATTGCCGGAGGTGATTTAACCGGTGCGCCTTTGCAGGTTGCCAGTACCGATGAAGTGGGGATGGCGGCGCTGGCATTTAATGAGATGCAACAGCAACTGCACGACCTGATGGCAGGTTTAATCGGTAATGCCAACAAAGTTGCCGAGCATGCCGCGCATGTGGCGGTGATTACCAGCGAAACCGATCAGGATTTGCAACGTCAGGCCGCTGAAATCGATCAGTTGGCAACTGCCATGAATGAAATGGCCGCGACCATTGCCGAGGTCGCCAAGCACGCACAAAATACCTCGACAGCGACGCACGATTCAGAGCAACACGCAGAGCAAGGGCAAACCATTGTCCGGCGTGTTATTGACGCCATCAGCGACATCGCTGCCGAGGTGGAGCAGGCGTCAGGGACCATTACAACGGTGCAGCAGGAAAGCACCAACATCGGCGGGATCCTGGATACGATTCAGGCGATTGCCGAGCAAACCAACTTGCTGGCATTGAATGCGGCCATCGAGGCCGCCCGCGCCGGCGAGCAAGGTCGAGGCTTTGCGGTGGTGGCCGATGAAGTACGAACCTTAGCGGCCAGAACGCAGCAATCGACGACTGAAATTAAAACCTTGATTGACCGCCTGCAGCAAAGCTCCGGTGCCGCGGTGGCCACCATGCAAACGGGCGTTGAGAAAGCCAAAGGCGGTGTCGCTCTGGCCGATCAAGCTGGCAATGCACTGACCGATATCATGAGCTCTGTCAGCTCTATCACCGATATGACATTGCAAATCGCCAGTGCGACCGAGCAGCAGAGCACCGTGGTGCAGGAGATGGATCAAAATCTGCTGAAGGTAAATAGCCTGACAGTAGAAACCAAAGCCCGTTCGCAGCAAGCGGATGCCACTTCCACCGAGCTGGAGCGAATGGCACAAGACCTGCTGGCTTATGGCAAGCGTTTTAAAATTTAACTCTGCTTGCAGGTGCCAACGCGGATTGGCACCTGCATAAAATCCGCACTAATTGGTGAAATTCACCAACCTCCAATTTTTCTCTTCGTGGCAAGGCTGGTCCAGAGATGAGTCATCTGGCTTTAATGTTATTGATTTGAAATGAAAAAATAATTTTCGGCAGATGTGGCATGGCTCTTGAAAATGCTATTGGGACATCACTTACTCCAGGTAGAAAAAAGGAAAATCCCATGAATGCACTGAACCGTTTTACCGATATCATCAATGCCAATCTGCACGCCCTGCTGGATAAAGCCGAGCAGCCGGAGAAAATGCTGCGTTTGCTGGTGCAGCAAATGGAAGACTCGTTGGCGGAGTTACGCACCCTGGCTGCTGGTCATCTGGCCGAGCGCAAGCAGCTGCAGCGCCGGATTCGCCAGCTGGGTGTGGCCATTGCCGATTGGCAGCAAAAAGCCGAGCGCGCCCTGGCACACAATAAAGAAGATTTAGCCCGTGCGGCGCTGGCAGAGCGTTTGAGCGAAGAGCAAGAGCGAAGCAAGCTGCAGCAGGCGTTGGCGCAGCAGCAACAGCTGGTGGATGACCTGGAGGGCGATATCAGCCGGGTGCAAAGCAAGTTGGATGAAGCGCGGCAGCGCTACCAGCAACTGACGCGCCGGGCGGATTGCGCCGAAGTGCGCCTGAATGTACAGAGCAAGCAGCATCAGCACAAAGTGACGGATGCGCTGCACAAGTTTGAGCGTTATGAACGAAAAGTTGATGATCTGGAAGCGCAGTTGGAAGCGATGGATCTGGGGCGAGGTACCGATACGGCATCTAGTGTCAAACAACAGTTCCGCGATCTGGAGCAACAGGAAGCCATTGAGCAGGCATTAACGGCACTGAAACAGCAGCAACCCAACAAGGAGCCCAGCCATGCGTAATGTTCTGATTGCTATCGCGTTACTGGCGATAATTATCTGGTTAGGCCCAGCCTTATTGGGTCTGGTAGCAGCCTTGTTGGTAGGCGGCGTGGTGATGATCTTTGATGTGTTGATCGCCGCAGTGGTTGTGCTCTGTCTGGCCGGCCTGGCTTATTTACTGGGTGCTATTGTACTGAACAGTCTGATGCTTGGCGTGGTGTTGGCAGGAATCGTGCTGTTGGTAGTAGGCTTTAGTGTGCTTTGGCCCTTGTTACTGCTGCTGGCATTGGTGTGGTTGGTAAGCAGCCGCTCTCCACGCCGTTTGGCCTGAGCCCCCCTGCAGACCAGCCATCGTACTGGTCTGACTCTTTTTAGTCGTATCCGCTGATCTAAAGGCGACTTAGGTATATACTGGTTGCCAACAGCACCGACAGAGTGGCTGTATTTCGATGAGTGGCGAATCGCGCTCACAGCACGACAATGTCAGCGACCTCAACCAACTGAAACTACCTTAACGAGGATTGAGAATGCGACTCACAACATGTGTATGCACCCTACTGCTTGGCGTGTCTGCGACAGCCATGGCCCACGCCGATCGCCCCGATCATTTTGAAGGCTTGCCTGCCAATACCCTGACCGAAGCCGTGCAAAATTTTTCTGCCTACAATGCCAAACTGGCAGCGCTGGTGGCATTGGATACACTAACCCCACATCAGCTGCACGAAGTGCATCAACTGACCTACACCCTGGAAAACGCGCTGGAAAAGATGCAGGCCGAACTGGCTGAGCTGGCCGAGGTACTGGAGGAAGTGCATGTTGCGTCCGAGTACAGCGATGCCGCTAAGGTGAAAGCCCGTGGTCAGGTTTACTTAGACACAGCACGTCAGCTGGTGCCTTAAATCACAGCCATCACAGTAAGAGCAGCTCAGCTGCCCTTACTGCTCGTTAAACTGCTGCTTCGACATCAGATTGACGGTTTCATGCAGCTCAGAAAACACCAGTACGACCTCACCGGATTGCAGTTGTGCACGGACCTGAGCGACTTTTTGTGCTAGCGATATTTCCTGCTCGCCATAATCGGTGCCTTCGCGCAGTACATAGTATTCAATCAAATTGTTCAGCGTTTCTGTCTCAAGCTGTTGCCAGGGAATAATCACTGCTTCAGTACCTCTTGGAAAAATAGCGGGATCCGCTGGTTCAGCCAGAACACCGGCTTCAATGGGTTGCGGCCACTGACAAAGCCAACATGGCCACCTGAAGGCCAGGCCTCATGAAGCACCAGCTCCGGTAGCTCAGCCTGGTTTGGCACCACGTCAGGAGCCAGAAAAGGATCGTCTTGGGCGTGGATAATCAGGCTGGGAACCCGGATTGCGGGTAAAAACTGCCGGCCACTGGCGCGCTGATAGTAATCGGCAGCATTTAAAAAACCATGCAAGGGTGCGGTAAAGCCATCATCGAAGGCTTCAATGCTGCGCATACCCTTTACGGTCTGGTGCGAAAGTGGAATAGGGAAGTCATCAAAGCGTTGTAGCTTTTGCAGCGCGCTTTGTTTCAGCTGGCGCAGCAGGTAGCGCTGATACAGCTTGCTAAAACCCTGATTGATGCGTTTGGCGCTACTGGCCAGTGCCAGTGGGGCACAGACTGCCACAGCAGCACGCAACGGGTTTTGCTGTTGCTGCTCACCGCAGTACTTCATCAGTACATTGCCACCCAGCGAAAAGCCCACCGCCAGCAGCTGGCTACCAGGGTAACACTGCTGCAATTGTTGCAGCACGAAACGCAGATCCTCGGTTTCACCGGAGTGGTAAGCACGGGGTAATTGGTTGGGCCGGCTGCCACAACCACGGAAATGCATCAGCACCACCGGCCAATCCAGCTGCTGAAAAGCAGTAAACATGCCCTGTACATAATGGCTGTGCCGGTTGCCAGCCAGGCCATGCAGCAGCACCACCAAGGGCCCCTGGTAATCGGCGCTCAGGTTTTGACTCCAGCACAGCTCCAGCTCATCGCCATCAGCCAGCGGCAGCCACTC
>JAFIFR010000360.1 GCA_020831935.1 Alkalimonas sp. | reverse complement strand
TAGCTGGCGCGCCAGCTCAGGGCATCGCTCAGTGTGAAGCGGCTGCTGATCTCAACCCCTTCACGTTTGGTATTGGCGGCATTGCGGTAGGTGGTGCGGCCACCCATGCTTTGATCCACCAGCAAATCATTGTCGGTATCGATGACAAAAACTGCGCTTTGCAGCAACCAGTTGCTGCGCTGTAGCTTCAGACCAAGCTCGTGCTGGCGTACTTTGGCGGCATTAAGCTCGGTATTCAGGCCGGAGCCTTCATTCTGGTAGGCCATCTCAGTCAGCGTCGGCGTTTCAAAGCCAACACCAGTGCCGGCAAACAGGCTGAGATCGTCGCGCAGGGAAAAATTCAGTGCCGAGCTCCAGGCATTTTCCTGATAACGAACCTCGCCACTGTCATCCGGGTTGCCGGGTACAATAAAGCGATCGGCCACGGTAAAGTCGATGCGGCTCAATCGTGCTCCTGCTACCCAGGCCCAGCGTGGGTGAAACTGCCAGTCGCTGATCAGCGTAGCATCACGGCTGTCAACCCGGCCCGTTTCGTCGCGGCGCAGCTCGCCACGGTTACCAAAGTCATTGACAAAGCCAAGCCGCTCGTCTTTTTGCTGCTCTTGCTCCAGCGCCAGCGTCAGCTGCCACGGTGTGGTAGCCAGGGGTTGCACTGTGCCGCTTAGGTTGGTGCCATAAAACGAGCGGCTTAAATCGATCACCGCGCCGGATGAGCTGATGGCAGTGCCAGGAAACGCCAGGTACTGCTCAATTTCCCGCTTACCATGCCAGGCGGCAAGCTGCCAGTCCGTGAGCCAAGACGGTTCACTCAGATTTCGTGCTCGCAGGGTCAAGGACTGCTGGCGGTGACGAATGCTTTTACGGGTTCCGAAGGTGGCTGCCTGAGGGGCGGTTTGCCGTGGGTTATCTCGCCACTGCTCGGGGCTTAAGGCCAATGGATCTTGCAGCAGCGGAGCATCGTTGTCATCCAGCCTTAGAATAAGCTCCGCCTGCTCACCGAGATCGCGGTACCAACGCAGCGCCCACTGATCGCGTTTTACCGCGCTGAAGGGCCGGTCGCCATCGGTTCGAAAGCGTGCGTAGTCGCCGCTAAAGCTTTGGCGCTCATCGGCATAAACGGCTCGCAGATGCTGGCGCTCACGGTTGGCGCTGCCAGCACTGAGGTTGGCCGACACCGTGCTTTGCAGCGGCCGGCGGCTTTGCAGATCAATCACCCCACCGGCCGAATTGCCATGTATGGCTGCCAGTGGGCCACGCAACACTTCGACGCTGCTTGGCTCGTCCAGTAAAATGCTGGAGGTTTGCGCCTGCCCATCGGGCATCGACAGCGGGATGCCATCCAGCCGCAGCCGCACGCCACGCACGCCAAAGGCGGCGCGGGC
>JAFIFR010000081.1 GCA_020831935.1 Alkalimonas sp. | reverse complement strand
TAAATGCCCGAGGCTTCAGTAAAGCCAACTCACGTCAGCGCGGTGACTACGTCATTGAGCAGGCTTTTTTGGAAAAATAGCCCATTTTTTGTAGGAATAGTGTTATGAGTGAAGCCGCAGCCACCGTTCAGCAAGCGCTAATGCAGCTTGGTCTTGAGACGCCAATGTTTGAAAACGGACTGAGTTCGGAAGAAAAGTACCAAGCCATTACCCGGTTGATGACTGAGGTGATGACCACGCTCGGGCTTGATCTAACCGATGACAGCTTGCAGGAAACACCGCATCGCATTGCCAAAATGTTTGTGCACGAACTATTTGCTGGCCTGAATTACAGCAATTTCCCCAAAATCGCCTTGATTGACAACAAAATGGGCAGCAGCGAAATGGTGAAAGTGCGCGATATTTCTGTGAGCAGCACCTGCGAGCACCACTTTGTTACCATTGATGGCGTCGCAAAAGTCGCCTACATTCCGGCTAAGCGCATCATCGGCTTATCCAAGCTCAATCGGGTGGTGCGCTTTTTTGCTCAGCGTCCACAGGTGCAAGAGCGTTTAACGCAACAGGTTTTAGTGGCACTGCAAAGCTTGCTCGATACCGACAATGTCGCGGTGCACATCTGTGCAACCCATTATTGCGTCAAAGCCCGGGGCGTGATGGATGCGCAGTCAGTGACTGAAACCACTGCACTTGGCGGCCTCTTTAAAACCAATCCGACCATTCGGGCCGAATTTATACAAAATTAACCGGTAACGTTTTGGCCTGAGTGCTCAGAAGTAGCTAAACCCAGGATTCACAACGTTCAGATACACCATGCAAGCTATCAAATGCATGGTGTATCTCAGCAAACCTCACCCCATTGCAGCAGAGCTTTTGATCGTTCAAGCTTTGCATTTCTGATAACTGAATTCTTTTTTGGCTATTTACTGTACCAACCAGACGGTTTATTATTGGTGTTACTGTACCAACCAGACGGTTTTTTGAGGGCGGGTAATGAACAAACGAGCCAAAGTAACCAAAGCGCAGATCATTGAAGCGGCGCTAAACGTGGCGGCCGAGAAGGGCGCGGGCAAGGTCACGCTGGATGAAGTGGCCAAAGTCAGTGGCTTTAGCAAAGGCGGCTTGTTGTACCATTTCCCCAGCAAAGAAGCGCTGATCAGTGCCATGGTGCAACAGTTGGTCGATGACACCGAAGCTGGCCGGCAGCAACTGCTGGCGCAGGGTGACAATGCACTGACCGCCATGATCAAGGCCCATGCCCGCTTATCCGAGCAGGTGCAGGGCAATACCGCCATGGCTATTTTGGCGGCTGCTGCCGAGCAGCCAGGCTTGCTGAGCCCGGTGCAGCAAGCCTGTCAGGTGTTGGTGCAAGATATCAATGCTGAAAGCGGCGATAACCCGGAAGCGGTATTGCTGATGCTGGCCTGCGATGCGCTTTGGTTTCAGGACATGTTGTCAATTTCGCCCTTTACTGCCCAGCAAAAAGAGCAGCTGCTGCAGTACATGCAGCGCCGCGCCAAGGAGCTGATGCCATGAAAACCTTGTTGTTAAAAACAGCCGCTCTTTTGAGCATATTGCTCATACTGTCGCTTGGGCTGACGGGCTGCTCGAAAGCACCGGATAAAGCCGAACAGCAGGCGCCGGTGACCGTCCGGCTGGTAACCGTCAATGGCGATACCCAGCACAGCAGTCGCAGTTTTGTCGGTCGGGTCGATGCGGTCAGTACCGTTGACCTGGCATTTCAGGTCGGTGGCCGGGTGACGGAGTTGCCGGTGCAGCAAGGTCAGGTGGTGCCGGCCGGTGAGCTTCTGGCAGCGCTGGACCCTGCCGATTACCAGCTGGCGTTGCAACAAGCCAGGGTACAGCTGGAGCAGGCACAGCGCGATCTGGAACGAGCCAGGCCGCTGCGCGAGCAGGGCATTTTAACGCCGTCGGATTTTGAGCAGCTGCAAACCAGTTACCAACTTGCCAAAGTAGCGCTGGACAATGCCCGGCGCAATGTCGAGCACGCCCGGTTGAAAGCCCCCTTTGATGCGTTGATCACCCGCCGGTTGATTGAGCGCTATTCCACGGTGGCGGCAGGCACGCCGGTGCTGCGGGTACAGAATATCAGTGAGCTCAGGGTGCATATCAATGTGCCGGAACAACTGATGCGCCTGGTAAACGACAGCGCCGATTACCGGGTCTCGGTGCGCTTGCCAGGCTTCGATGAGGGAGTGGTGCTGCAGTACCGCGAGCATGCGACTGAGGCCGATGCCATCACCCAGACTTATCGGGTTTCCTTCGCTTTGCAACCGGTGGCCGGGGTGAATCTGTTGCCGGGAATGACGGTAAATGTGGTGACCGAGCGTAGCTTGCAGCAAAGCAATTTATCGGTGCCTTTGTCGGCGATTGATACTGGTACGCCGGAGCAGTTTTATGTCTGGCGTTACCTGGGTGACAGCCAGACAGTAGAGCGGGTTCAGGTGGAGCTTGGCCAAATCCATGGCCAGCAGGTCGATATTTTAAGTGGCGTGCAGTATGGCGATCAACTGGTATCCGCTGGTCACGTGCATTTGCAGCCGGGGCAACGGGTGCGCCCCTTTCAGGCCTACTGAGCGAGGATAACGGATGAACATTGCCAGTTACGCCATTGACAAGCAAATCAACACCTGGTTGTTGGTGTTGCTGTGTTTTCTGGGCGGCCTATGGGCGCTTGCCACCATCGGCCGGTTGGAAGATCCCGCCTTTACCTTAAAAGAAGCCATTGTGATGACGCCGTACCCGGGTGCGACCGCCGAGGAAGTCGAGCGTGAAGTGACGGAGAAAATGGAGTCGGCCATTCAGCAACTGTCGCAGTTAAAGCGCATTAGCTCGAAGTCCATGCCAGGCATGTCGGAAATTCGGGTCGAAATTCAGGACAAATACGATGGCAGCCAGATGCCGCAAATCTGGGATGAGCTCAGGCGCAAAGTCACGGATATTCAGCCTGAGCTGCCCGGCGGGGTGCTCACTCCGATGGTCAATGATGACTTTGGCGATGTGTTTGGCATTTTCTATGCAGTAACGGCTGAAGGCTTCAGCGATCGGGAGATCCGCGAGCTGGCGAGCTTTTTACGGCGGGAAATGCTGACGGTACCCGGGGTCGCCAAGGTGCAAACGGCTGGTGAACCGGAAGAGGCCATCTACGTTGAAATCCCGCACGAGCGCCTGCTCGGGCTGGGGTTACCGCCCGGGGTGATTGTTGATACGCTGCAATCGGAAAATGCGGTGGCTTCCGCCGGCTCGGTGCTGGTTGGCGATAAGCGGGTGCGATTGGTCAGTCAGCCGGGGCTTGATTCTGTGGCGGCCATTGAAAATGTGCGCATTGGCAACCCGGGTTCGACCGAACAGCTGAGTATTTACGATGTGGCCGAGGTACGGCGCGGCGCGGTGGAAACACCGAGCGAACTCATTCGTTTTAACGGCAAACCGGCCTTTACCCTGGCGGTGGCAGGCTTAAGCGATGCCAATATTGTCGATGTCGGCAAAGCGGTTGATCAGCATCTTGAGCTGTTGCAGGCGCAAATTCCGCTTGGGGTGACGCTGCAGCCGATTTACCAGCAGCATCTGGTGGTGGAAAAAGCCATCAACGACTTTATTATCAATCTGGCACTGTCGGTGCTGATTGTCATTGGCGTGCTGTGCCTGGCGATGGGCTGGCGGGTTGGGTTGGTGGTGGGAGCGACCTTGCTGCTGACGGTGCTTGGTACGGTGTTGTTTATGCGGCTCTGGCACATTGAAATGGAGCGGATTTCGCTGGGGGCGCTGATCATCGCCATGGGCATGCTGGTTGATAATGCCATCGTGGTGGCTGAAACCATGTTGATCAATCGGCAGCGCGGCCTGAGCTCGCGACAGGCCGCCCGGGAAGCGGCAGGCCGCACGCAAATCCCGTTGCTGGGCGCTACCGTCATTGGCATTATGGCCTTTGCTGGCATTGGGTTATCGCCGGATGCGACCGGTGAGTTTCTGTTCTCGCTGTTTGCGGTGATTGGCATTTCCCTGCTGCTGAGCTGGGTGCTGGCCGTCACCGTCACGCCGCTGTTTGGCCATTACTTGTTTAAACCGGCCAGCGGGGCTTCGGCCGATCCTTATGCCGGTCGTTTTTATCGCCACTATGCTGCTTTGCTGCAGCGGGCGCTGCATCATCGCTGGCTAACATTGGGGGGTCTGGTGCTGCTGACCCTGATGAGCGTCCTTGGTTTTGGCAAGGTGCAGCAGGTGTTTTTCCCGGCCTCGAACACGCCGATTTTCTACGTCAATTACTACCTGCCGCAAGGCTCGGATATCCAGGCGACGTCACGGGATATTGGCCTGTTGGAAGATTTTTTACTGCAGCAACCTGAGGTGGAGTCTGTCAGCAGTTTTGTCGGTGCTGGTGCCAGCCGTTTCATGTTGACCTATGCGCCTGAGTTGCCCAACCCTGCCTATGGCCAGCTGATTGTGCGCACCGGGCATCGTGATGAAATTCCACCCTTGATGCAGCGGCTGCGCGAGCAAATGCCGCCCGAGTTGCCGCAAGGCACCATCTATTTGCAGCAACTGATGTTTGGCCCGGGCGCCGGTGCCAAGTTGCAGGTACGGCTATCCGGGGCCGATGAAGCCGAGCTGCGCCGCTATGCCCAACAGGTGGAAGGCATCATGCGGGCCAGTGGCGTCATCACCGATATCCGGCAAAACTGGCGGCAGCGTGAGCTGGTGATTGTGCCGGATTTCAACGAAGAGCGGGCCAGGGTAGCCGGGGTGAACCGCACTGATTTGGCGCAGACGCTCGAGCTTGCCACCACCGGGGTACGAAGCGGGGTGTACCGCGAGGCCGATCGGCAAATTCCGATTGTGGTGCGGCCACCGGCGCATGAGCGGTTGAGTGTCGATAACCTGCAAGATCGGATGATCTGGAGTTCGGTCGACAACAGTTACATTCCCATTACCCAGGTGATTGATGGCCTGCACACCCGCAGCGAAGAAGCCCGCATCCATCGGCGCGACCGGGTTCGCACCTTAACGGTGGAAGCTGAGCCGGTGCTGGGCGTTACCGCCGATCAGGCGCTGCGGCAGATTAAAGATCAGCTCGAGCAACTACCGCTGCCGACCGGCTACCGGTTGACCTTAGGCGGTGAATACGAAGACTCGGCCGAAGCCCAGCAATCGCTGGCCAATCAATTGCCGCTCAGTTTTTTGGTGATGCTGGTGATTAGCATTTTGTTGTTTGGCTCCTTCAAGCAGCCGCTGGTGATTTGGCTGATTGTGCCGATGGCGATTTGCGGGGTGACGGCGGCACTGTTGCTCTCCGGCCTGCCGTTTGGCTTTACCTCCTTGCTGGGCTTTTTAAGTTTGTCGGGCATGCTGATGAAGAACGCCATTGTGCTGGTGGATGAAATCGACCTGCAACTGCAGCAGTGGCCAGATAAAATGGAAGCCATTGTCCAGGCCAGCATCAGCCGGATCCGTCCGGTGATCCTGGCGGCTCTCACCACCATTTTGGGCATGCTGCCACTGCTGTGGGATGCGTTTTTTAACAGCATGGCGGTGACCATCATGGGCGGCTTGGCCTTTGCCACGGTGCTGACGCTGGTGGCCGTGCCTGTTCTGTATGCGGTGGTGTTTAACATTCGAAGCGCAAAAAGCAGTTAAGCACCATGCTCCGGTCATTGCCGGGCATGGTGCACGTCTTAAATGACTAGCCTGGCTGTGACGACTCATTTGCATTAGTTCTGTCAAAATTGCAGATAGTGGCGGTTATCTTCTACGCTTCCATGTAGAATGCGCGTTTTCTAAGCGCGGTCAGCTTTTCTGAATCGTGCACATGGGTAGGATAGGTATGGAAAAAACATTTTCGTTAACGCACCCCAAGTTAAAACCGGCTCGTTGGGTGGATGCGATTAAGTATGAAATTAAAAAGTATCTGCAGCGGGAGCGGCGCAAAGCACTGCCAGCTGGCATGGACTACTGGACCTTTGATTGCCGTTTTGGCGCCACCGAAGACGTCGCCGTCAAAATTTTCCCCTCAGACATCAATCAACAGATCGATGCTGTGGTGGCGCAAGACTTACCGGGCTTTTATGTTGAAATTCTGGCCCGGGCCTGTCAGCACCAGCCGCGTGATCATCACGACGACGCCAGTGACTAATTTTGCCCCTGCTCAAGGGTAGCCATTCTGTAGAGGAACGCCTATGCAATTTTCATCGTTAGATTTAGCGGCAGATTTACAGCGTGCTCTGATTGAGTGCGGTTACAGTGAGATGACGCCGGTGCAAGCCCAGGCCATCGTGCCGGCTCGTCGGGGCAAGGATTTGCAGGTGACGGCGCAAACCGGTACCGGTAAAACGGCCACTTTTGCCATTCCCGTGCTACAGCGCATGTTGGATACGCCTAAGGCTACTCAGCCGCGCCGTCCAAGGGCTCTTATTTTAACGCCGACCCGCGAACTGGCTGAACAAATCGGTACGGCCATCACGGCTTACGCGCAGTTTGTGCCGCTAAGCGTGACCGCGCTATACGGCGGCGTCAAAATGGGCGGCCAAGCCAGTAAACTGGTGGCTGGCGTCGATCTGGTGATCAGTACCCCTGGCCGTTTGCTGGAGCATCTGGCGCTTGGCAACGTGATGTTAGGCGATGTGGAATTTGTGGTGCTGGATGAAGCCGACCGCATGCTGGATATGGGCTTTAGCGCTGATGTGCTGAAGCTGCTGCAAATGACCGCCCGCAACCGACAAACCTTGTTGTTTTCTGCCACTACCTCGCCTGCAGTCAATGAGTTGTCGCATAAAATTCTGAAGAATCACCAGCAAATCCGGGTCACCAAAACCAACAGCGCAGCGGATACCGTGCACCATGTGGTGTATGCGGTGGAGGAAAGCCGTAAAATCGAGTTATTCGAACAGCTGCTGGCCGAGCAGAACTGGTTTCAGGTGTTGGTGTTTACCAGCACCAAAGAACAGGCAGACCGTTTATTAGCCGGCCTGCAGCAGCGCCGCATTGAAGCCGCGGTCTGTCATGGCGACAAAAGCCAGGGTGCACGGCGTCGGGCGCTGGCGGATTTTAAATCGGCCAAATTGCAGGTGCTGATTGCCACCGAAGTCGCCGCCCGGGGCCTGGATATTCAGGGGCTGGATTATGTGGTCAACTTTCATCTGCCGTATTTGCCGGAAGATTATGTGCACCGCATCGGCCGTACCGGTCGGGCAGGGGCCAAGGGCCATGCCATATCCTTTGTCAGCCGTGAAGAAGAGCAAAGCCTGGAGCGCATTCAAAAATTAATGGGCAGCACCATTAAGCGCATTAGCAAACCAGGTTTTGAAGTCAGCACCCGCGACTCGCTGTTAAAAAGTATTTCGCGCAAAGTGCTGACCGGGCGTGCCAATAAGGCATCCGAAACCACCATTGACCTGGAGCGCTCGGGCAAGGCTGGCTCGAAAGCCAAGGCTAAGCCGAAAGGCGCTGCGCCATCACAAGCGAACGCCAGGCCAAAAGCCAAAGCGGGCCGCAGAAAGTAACGGCCAGAGTGGACTTAAGCTGCTAAGGTAACTTGATTTGGTTACCTTAGCAAAAGACACTGAATTTGGTTACAACCTGATGAGACAGAACAGTAAGGGGCTCGCTCAGTACCTTTCTGTTGATGAATTTGGATAATATACCAGTGCTGAACTTGTTGATTGTCAGCGATATTTTTGGTCAGTGCCAGGGGCTGCGGCAACTGTTGCAGGATCTGGCTGCGCCCAATTGCACCATCCGTGTGCTGGACCCTTATCAAGGGCAGCGGCAGTCGTTCAGCGATGAGCAGCAAGCGTATCATGCCTACACTGAATGTTGTGGCCATGAGCATTATGTCAGCCTGGTACGGCAGACGTTGGCCGAATACACGGATCCCTTGGCAGTTGCTATTGGCTTTAGCGCTGGTGCCAGTGCACTCTGGCGTGCTTTGGCTGAGAATTCAGCCAGCAAAGTGCTGCAAGCCGTGCTGTTTTATCCGGGACAGATCCAGCCCTATCTGACACTTAGCCCCCGCGCACCGGTGCAAGTTATTTTTGGTGCCTGTGAACCGCATTTGGATGTTCGTAAAGCCTGTGCTGCTTTGTCAAAGCTGCCGGGCGTTCAAGCCAGCAGCACAGCATGGCAACACGGCTTTATGAACCCAGCATCCAAAGCATACAGCGAAGCTGGGTATCAGCAGCAGCTCCAACGATTAAGGCGGTTAGCGATTCCTTGTCCATCGTGCTGACTTTAGGATTGCCAGGTACTCTATTTTTAGCAATCCGCAAAGTAACCATCCCTGCAGCTAGGAGCACTAAACAGAATTATTGGCAGCAAAAGGAAGGTTTTGTGGTAAAAGCCGTTATCTTTGATATGGATGGAGTGCTGATTGACTCCGAGCCCATGTGGCAACAAGCCGAGTATCAGGTGTTTCGCCAGTTGGGGGTTCCGCTCACCTTGGCTGATACCAAACAAACGGTGGGCATGACCACCAAAGACGTGGCTGAATTCTGGTACCGGCAAAGCCCCTGGCAGGGGCAGAGCCTGGCCGAGACCCAAGCGGTCATTATTGCGAAAGTAAGACAGGCGATTGCCCGAAATGGCCAGGCCAAGGACGGTGTTGTGGCATTGCTGCAGCAATTGCAGCAGCAGAGGCTCCCCATTGCGGTGGCGACCAACTCTGCTCAGGTGTTGATGGATACCACCCTGGACACCCTGTGCATTCGCGATTACTTTGCGGCGCACTGTTGTATCGAAATGGTTGAGCAGGGCAAGCCCGCACCAGATATTTACCTACTGGCGGCCAGTCAGCTCGGGGTAGCTCCGGCCGATTGCCTGGTGTTTGAAGATTCCATTACCGGCATCCGTGCCGCCAAGGCCGCAGGTATGCGAGTGATAGCGCTGCCTTCAGAAGAAGAGTGGCAGCATGAAAAATTCAAGCTGGCCGATGGCAAGTTGCGCTCGCTTTTATCCTTTGAGTTGATGCAGTACCTAAGCGATGACGTTATAAACTAATCTCTTCTCCTTGCATGCCAATCGCCAGCTCATCCAGCTCTGCCAGGGTGTAATCAAAACCCCGATCATCAAATTGGTAGCGAACTTGTACCACCAGGCCGCCATCCAGCAGCCGGGTGGCGACATCGGCCACCGGCCAGTGTTTCAGCCCGTGCAAAAAGCGTGAGGCAATTTGGGTGTTTGGAAAGCGGTAACAAATTTCGTTGGTCATCTTTGGGTCATTGCTTTGTTTGAAAAGCGGTACATTACGCCATTTGGGTGCTATTTCAAGTCTGAGTTAGTTTCCATCCTGAAGCGGCACCCTTGCCGTTTCTAGGAGTCGCTTGGAAAAACGCGGTTTTTACTGACTCGCAAAATCAGTGGCTTACGCCAATGATTTTGGCAGCACATCCTTGCGCTGCATTAGCGCCCGCCTTTCAGGGCGGGCACTAGTTAACCAACAAACGGGCAATGCTGGTGCGCCAGTAGTGGTAGCAGCTTTGTTGCTGCGTTTTAGTCAGCTTGGGTGTGAATGGTGCCGAGCCCTGCCACAAGGGGGCGATGTCACTGAGCTGTGGGTACCAACCCAGCTGCCAGGCCGCTAAAAATGCTGTGCCAAACGCAGTGGCATCGCTGTGTTGGCTTGGGGTGATGGCTTGTTGTGTGACATCAGCCAGGGCCTGTAAAAACCAGCGATTCACGGTCATACCGCCATCGACCCGTAAATCGGCAATGCGAATGCCGTCGTCGGCCATTGCCAGCAATAAATCCTGTGTCTGATAAGCGACACTGCGCAAAGCGGCGGCGCACAGCTCGGCTTTGCCGCTGTTTCGGGTTAAGCCAAACAAAGCGGCTTTGACTTCGGGCTGCCAGTAGGGGGCGCCCAGGCCGGTAAAAGCAGGGATCAGCAGCTCGGTTTGTTGGGCGTCAACTCCCTCAGCCAATGCTTCGGTATCACTGGCTTGCTGGATGATGCCCAGTTTATCGCGCAGCCACTGCACCGTAGCGCCAGCCATAAAAATACTGCCTTCCAGCGCGTAGCAGGTTTCGCCACGAATACGCCAGGCGACGGTGCTTAGCAGTTGGTGCTGGCTGCACAGCGCCTGGCCGCCGGTATTGACCATTACAAAGCAACCGGTGCCGTAGGTGCTTTTGCCCATGCCGGGCTGAACGCAAGCCTGGCCCAGCAAGGCGGCTTGCTGATCGCCCAGTAGGCTGACAATGGGGATTGGATGGCCAAACAGCCCGGCGCTGCAATGGCCAAAGTCGGCAGCACTGTCGCGGACTTCGGGTAAAAGTGCTTCGGGGATCTGAAAAAGTGTCAGCAGCTCCGGATCCCAGCGTTGCTGATGAATATCAAACAACAAAGTGCGGCTGGCATTGCTGGCATCAGTGGCATGCTCCTGGCCACCGGTTAAGCGCCATAGCAAAAAGCTGTCGACGGTGCCAAAGCAGAGTTCACTGGCCTCAGCGCGCTGCCTCGCCCCGGGGATTTGC